>JBBCHM010000001.1:1549266-1859119 GCA_037200045.1 Rhizomicrobium sp. | reverse complement strand
CTGTAATTTCTCGACCAGCGTATAGCCGGGGTCGTAGCAGGCCACGGCCATCGCGCGATTGTCGATGATTTCGACGGTGGGCGCTGCATAGTCGTACGCCCATGAACTGATGTCTCGCGACTGGTTCGGCGTTACGTCGTCAAATCCGACTTCCAGCAAAACGCCATCCTTGAGGCCCGCGAGCGAGCCCATGGCGTTGCGGTAATTGAGGCGGATGCCACCACTGCGGTATTTTTCGTCATCGAAGGCTGTATCACGCGCGACGGTATCGATGCCATCGATGCGGATGGTGTCAGCCAGCCAGTCGTAGAAGGCCTTGCGGCTTGCCACCTGCGCTGGACTGCTCTGATTGACTCCGGTGGCTACGTTGCGGCCCTCGGGAGGTTCAATCCGAATATCGATGTCTTCGGAGAAGCGGTTGATGATTCCGAAGCCTTTGGAGAGGGACGTTCCACCCTTCAACTCGAACCGCATCTTCAACTGCTGCAAGCCATAGAGGCAGTGCATGATCCAGTAGTCTTTTTCCACCAGGGCCGGATCGATCGGCTTGCCGTCCGTGACGACAGGGTCGGCAGCAACGATGCGTATCAAGTCGGCAAAGTCGGCGCGATTATGGAGATAATCACGCGGCATGATGTGCCGTTGCGTCTGCGAGCAGGTGCGCGAAGAACTTCTTGGCGCGCACGGTCCCATAATCCCGCGCAACCCGCTGCAAGTGGGGGCCGTCGTAGGAGGCGGCTTTTGCCTTCACGCGCTCCAGCACCTGGTCTTGGTTCTCGGCGAGCCGGTCCAGATTGTTGACCAGATCGACCAGCAGAAACTCGGGGCTCAGCGTCTTGGGAAAGTCCGGCTTCACCCGGAATTCGAACGTGCGCCCGCCAAGCGCGAAGCGGCCATGCCGCTTGCGATTGTAGACCACGGTTTCGTTGTAGAGCTGGGTCGTACCCACCCCCAGGGCGTTGTACGCATTGGGCGAGGCCACCAAGAAGCGGTGGTCCTTCAGGAAGGTCTCGACCAGCTTGTTGTCCTCGGCAGGGGCGTCCCCAAAGACGGTCTTCTTAGGGCAATAGTAGACCCCGCCCGACAGCTTGGTGAGCGTTCCGTCTGCGAGCAACTGCTTGAGGTGCCGGTCAACGGCGTTCGACCATTTGGCCAAATCCTCGCGCCGATAGACCTGCCCAGGCCGCAGTTGCTTCTTGAGTTCGGCTAGCTTGCTCATGCCTGTAACATAGGGGAACCTTGCCAAAATTGCAAGCATTTTACTTGAGAATTCATGCAAAAAGCCTGAGACTAGCTCGGTCTGTCAATCACATTTCTGAAACGTGGAAATTCCCTAGTCCTATTCACCACACATCTTGCGGTGATTACGGCCTCTAATCGCCGCAAATTCTGCCGTAACTGTGCGGGGGTATCGGGGGTGCGCCTACCCCCGATCTGGGCATACGGGACAGGTCCCGTTCCGTCGAAGGCCAGCGCAGACGGAATGCTGCAAGGAATGGCTGTGAGGCCGGACACGAGTATCGGCTCGGTGGTACGTCGTGCCGATACCGGGTCCGGCCGGAACACTCGCTCCGATCTCCTAGCCAAAGGCTGCAAGGAGCCGCGCAACAGCGCGGGCGGGACGCGCCGGGTCGCCTGCCAGCAAGCGCCATCATGCGCACGAAGTGGAGCACCCGCAGGAGCCGCGAAGCGGCGGGACCGAGTGCGCCCGGCTGGCATCGCCCCTGTCGAAGTATGGCCAGTCTCGGGTGGCCTGAACCTGAGCGCGGGGTGCGGGGCAGCGCCGCCCCGCTCCGGCTGCAAGCCGGATCGGCCGGGTGAAACGGGGTGGCCCCAACCCCTCAACGCCCCGTTGCCGGGGTGTGGGCTCGATGCCTCACCCAGGCGAATAATTGCTCGCCAACTCAACCGAAGCGCGAGTCCTTCTTGGTGCCACATTGCGCAGCAATGTATAAGTGCACACATGTCTACTTTCCTTCCTTCAGCTTCGCTTCGGCAGGCGAGTTCTTGGGGAGTTCAGGGGCGTTGGCAATTTATCACTTGAGACTGAAACTGGTCTCACGCGCCCTTGGGCGGGCTGCCAAGCCGGGCGGCGCTACGCGCCGGTCGGTGGTGGCTGCCGCCGCCTATCGCTCCGGCGAGCGGCTCTATGACCGCTCCCAGGACAGGTGGTTCTCGTTCGACAAACCGGACGTGGTCTGGACCGAGATCATGGCCCCGGAACACGTTCCGGTGGCGGAATGGGTCTTCGACCGTGAGGCCCTTTGGAACATGGTCGAGAAGTCCGAAAAAAGGAAAGACGCCCAACTCGCCCGGGAGGTGGAAATCACCCTCCCGCGCGAGCTGACGCGCGATCAGCAGATCGCGCTGGTCCGCTCCTTCGTCAGGGAGCGGTTCGTCAGCCAGGGCATGGTGGCGGACGTGTCCATTCACGAGCCCATGGCTTCGGACGGGTCCAAGCAGCCCCACGCCCACTGCCTGCTGACCCTTCGGCGGCTGGACCCGGCCTCCGTGACCGGGTTCGCCGCCACCAAGGAGCGCGACTGGAACGAGCGCGAGGACGTGGCCCGTGCGGTCGCCGAGGCGCGCAAGCGGTTCAACGACACCGGCTTGCCGCAGGACAAGGCGGCGCTCGACGCCGCCGAGGCCCAGCGGAACGTGAATATCTGGCGGGCCGCATGGGCGGCAGAGGCCAATAAGAGCCTCGAGGCCGTCGGGGCCTCGGCGCGGATCGATCACCGCACGCTGGAGGCGCAGGGCATCACCCGGCCGCCTCAGCCGAGCCTCGGCCTCGTGCGGCATGTCGAGAAGGCATACGCATACCTGAAAGAGCGCCTAACGCAGTGGGTCGCGGTCAAGAAGCGGACCCAGCTCTATCGGGAGGTCGAGCAATACCAGTCCCGCGATCCGGTGAAGATCGCCGAACTCGTCTTGCGCCTGAGCGACATGGCGGAAGACTTCGCGGCGGGATTCCGACGACCAGCCCCCATACCGGAGGTGAACCTTGACCGATAACGAAGCCGACAAGGTGTTCGGCACTTCGGCGCGGCCGTCATTTGCGACCCGTGTCGGCAAGGAGCCGCCGGCCGCGCGCACCGAGCCAGGCGAAACCGCCGTTGGCACCGGTCCATACAAACCCTACGGATTCCTGCCCACCTCTACGGTCGGCGAGACATGCGACGTGCAGCGCTGGCTCGAAGATACCCAAATCGCCGAAGGCATCGAGTTTCAGTACCGGTTTCTGATGCAAATCGGCTACGTGGGTGAGGAGCAAATACGGCTCTTCCTGCCGGAATGCATCGTTGTGATCGAAGGCATGTACCTGCGCGACCTGCGCAAGAAGCTCGCGCGAAAGCAGGTCACCTTCATTCAGCAATTCTCATCGAAGGTATGGCCGACGATGCCGCCCAAGGGCGAGACCGTGGTTGAGAAAATTGAGATAGTGCGGCCCGAACCTAGGTCTGATAGCAGGCGCAACAGCGCTTAACATTGGCATGCCGACGTGAAATGCACCTATTCAGCCTAAGCCAGAAAAACTCGCCTATTTTGACCGGTTCGACGTACCCTCGTCTGAAGATAGCCGATCGGCATAGCTACGGCTGGCGTCGCCTTCGCCGACACCCCGCATGTCACTGCCAAGTTGTCGAATGCTAGCCATCGGCGTCTCGCCCTGCTCTCTCGGAAACAGCACGTTGATCGAATAATTCGGCGACAGCGGCAGCTTGTACGCTTCTTTGACAACAGGCCTGGTCACAGTGGTCCTCTGGTCATCCGAGGCAGGGATCGGATCACCTGCATGATCTCTTACACCAACGAGCCTCTTTAGGAAATTTACGGCTTTCGGCATACATCCTGGAAACACTACATTTCAAATATCCTTATTTTCCTATCCGACCGAACCGATGTATTCAAGCTGATTTTTGAGGGCGTCTAGGTAGCCGCTTAGCCTCGTCTTTATCGGGGTGAGCTTGAGGCTAAGCAAATCTCTCGTGTCGCGTGTCAAAACAAAATCATACCGCCGCCCGCTATCGATCGCGAGCACGGCGCGAACAGGAGCGCCGCGAGCAGAACTCTTCGCTATGGGTAAACAAAGGAAAGACCTGGTCTTTTCAAGCACATTTGCTGTTTCGCCGTTGCCGAGCGAAAATCTCGGATCGTGGACGAAGCCAAACTTTCGATATGTCCCACACACCGCACCGCCGCCATCAAACGCAGCACCACAAAAGCCTTCGTAACGCTTGTCGGGCCCGGTGCGGCGAAATCTCGTGGCCATCTCGTATTCCTTTTCGAAAACCGTCGTGGCCATCATGTGCAGCACGGTCTCTGGTGATTGTTTATAATTGATCTCCTGAGCGCTCTCCATGTAAATCGACACACGTATGTCGGGATGTGCGCACAAATCCTGAAATGCGTCCCGCAGGTCCGTAATCATTAGATCTATCATGACCAAAACTACCCTCAGTGATTCCTGCCCAGCGCTATCCGCGCTGCCCGCATTCAATCGCGTGAGGATGTCTGCAATCGGATGTCTATCGCAATAGCGTGCGATTTTTCCAATCGCGGTATCAAAGCTCTCCAATCGGTCGTTCATCGTCAGTCGACCGTAGGCAGCGACGAAGACATTTTGGAAAATCCACGCGCAAAGCACATAGGGAAAGAAAAAAACGACTGCAACCCAGAAGTTCTTGTCGTTGCTCGGCATTTGCCGCGTATCGAAATAATGTGCGCTCAGCACATGCGTAAATAGCTCCGATGTGTATTCCGCTGGAACCAAGAATTGGAGCAGAAATAGAAGATATACGCCTATGGGCGCCAGAAGCCGCAGCCAGCTCTTAGAGTGATTGCCGTTCATGGAGTTCTAAATGAACTTGTGGGTAATAGGCTTCGAGAAGGCAATATATGCCAACTAGCAGGACAATCGAAAGCTCTAACCGATCAAGTCCGCGGCTATCAAAACCCAAGACCAATTTTACGCAAAAACGAGCCCCCTATGGATCAATCATTCAATGATAGGAGCCGGCGGGTGGTTGAGGGGCACGCCCGCGATCTGCAAAAAGGTCCGCACAATAGTCTGGTATAGAAGCATGGGCTCGTTGCAGCGCTGGCGACCGTATAGGCGCGCGTAAGCATTGCGTCACAAGGACATCCCTCACCTGTCGCACCTTCGGCGCGCGCGCATGGCGGCGGCGCAGGCCCTGCACAATCCAGCCTCCCACGATCAACAGAGATCCCAGCCAGAACAGAGCGGCGGCGACGCGTCCGCCAAGCGTATTCGTCATGGTGACAGCGCCATAGGCAAACAAGCACCAAAGCGGCACGCCCACAAACAGCCTGACAGCGGGCGTCCGTAAAAACGCGCCCGCTGGAGCGGGCGCGATGCCGTTCATCGCATCCCAATCGCGCTTCCAATCGCGATATTTGCCGATGCGCTGAGCGGCATTTGATGCAGCGAGAGCGCCTAGCCCGGTGATGATCGGTAACAGGACCGGGCCGCTCAGCGCGTACCATCGATAGGTGAGGAATGCCGTCAGGACCCATAGCGCGATGAGGCTGATGGGGTTGCCGATGATGTAGTTGAAAATGGCCGGGCGATTCATTGGCGGAAGGTCGTCACAAGGTAGTTGCGCCGACTGTCGGCGAAGACCTTTCCCGCCTGAAACCAAACCGCCGTGACGCAGTTCTTGTTCGCCGGGCCGCCGGTCCTCAACACTTGCGCGAACGCGCCCGGCTCGATCTCGTAGTCCATCGTCTCGGTGTAGCCGCCGCTGGTGCTCTCGCCGGTATTGCGGCCCCTGTTGCGGCCCCAATTCTGGCCGCTGCCGCGATTGCTTCCTCCGCTGGAGCTCGATGAGTAGTGGCCGTGTCCGTCACTCGAACCGCCATAACTCGAATTGCTGCCCCAACTCGTGTTCTCGCCGGCCTGCATGCCCATGGACTGGCTATAGGACTGGCCTTCGCTATAGGTGCCGCGCCGCTGCAGAACACGGCCGATGGTATCGGCCGCCCAGCGGTTCGTCTCGGGATCGGCGTTGTTGTGAAAGACCTTGGTCTGAAAATTCGCGAGCAGCATATCGGCCCGGTGCTTGGCGTTCTCGCCGCCCATCTTCGCATAATAGGTGGGCAGCGATTGCGACAGAAACACCGTGCAGGCCTTTGCGGACCGGCAGGTCGATTGAAAGTCGCTATCGAACGAGTTGACGAAATACTGCGCTTCGTCGGCCCACAGGAAGACCGGCCGGTCCGCATGCTTGCGCGGCAGCTTGTTGCGCGCGAGCACGGCACGCTGCCACATGAACTTGAACAGCTGCTGCGCGATGATGCCGTCCTCGTTCCATGTCAGCGCCGACATATCCATGATGATGATCGCGCCGTGGAACGTCAGTTCCGGCACGAGCGTCGTCTCGGTACAGAAGGCGTGAAAGAGACGCCCGCGATTGAAGCGGTCGAGCGCGGTGGATAGCGAGATCGAGATATTTCCTCGGGTCTTGGGATCGAGCTGTGCAAACTCGTAGCGCCAATAGCGTGCCGTCTTGTCGAAATCGTCATCGCGCAGGGGCGCGACCGGCTCACGCCTTGCACGCGCCAGCGTCTGGAACATGAACGAGTCGGCCTGCCATTCGGGATTTTGCAGCTGATCCTGGCTCATCGGCGCGGACGCGACGAAACTTATGATATCGGGAATCTCGACCGTTCCGAAGGCGGCGTAGAGAATGGGGATGGTGTTGCGCAGGACCTGCCGGGTCGCATCCTCCCAAAAGGGTTCGCCGCCGCTGTTGTTCTGCTTCGAGAGGCGTGTGGCCTCTAATATACGCATCAGGCACTCGACAACGCTGCCAGTGCCGTCGGCCCCCTGCCGCGCCAATTCGTAAGTAATGAAATTGAAGCCGCCGCCGGCGCGCTCGCCGAAGAGAAGCACCGAGTTCGCTCGCCCATGCTGCCTCGCATAGCGGAGCCAGAGATCCACCTCCTCCGGCTTTGCGGCCAGCACCAAGCCGCCGAAACCGGCGCGTAGGTAGGAGGCTGCAATGGCCTGCCCTGATCCCGAGGTCTTGCCGCTGCCGATCCCGCCAAAGATATGCACGCCCGCGCAGGCATCGCGCAGGGTAAAGCGGTCCTTCGCCGAAATCTGAAGAAGCGGCGTGTCCAGGTCGCTGACGTAGGTCATCGGCTGTCTAGAAAGTCCCCCAGCTTTGGGCAGGGTAAATAAAAACAAGCCCCTAGAAAAGGAGGTATAGACCAGCTTAATATTAGCTGCTGTTGGGCGTCGGGGCGGACTGATGAGCGGAAACGAGAATAGTCGTACCAAACCTCCTGGTCTTGGCGAGTTTCTATTCAACGAAATCCGCTCGGCCTTTCAGGACATCCGCCAGCGCGTCGTGGAAGAAGGCTGGTTCGGGCGCGTGACTACGCCCGCTCCTGTCATCGAAGTAGGACATGGAGGGCCCGACGGCATCGGCTTGGGTAACCGCGCGACCATTCGCGACGGGCTCAGCGAACACCGTCCTTCACTAGAAGAAATGTGGGCACCAACGGACCGCTCGCACGGCCAAGCGCTTCACAAGTCTCAAGGCTTCGATATAGAGCGATAGCTCAGAGACCCAGTGGGATGCGGAAGATCAATTCCAGGCCTCGGGCAGCATGGCCGGCATTTGCCGTATCCCTAGCCTTTTCCGTCTTGGCATATATCTGGCCTGCGGATTGGTTTCTGGTTGGAGAGTTCTTCAGACCAATCGTACTGGCCGCTGTCATTTCATTCTTCGTGGGAATCTTTCTTGCTTCAGCGAAATTGGTTTGGAAAATCCGACGCGCCGTCGCGCTGCGGGCGCTGCCAAAGGTGCGCGGTGCGGTCAAAGATAACCCAACGATCTTCGCGCGCGAAGGTCTGCCGCCACTTCCTCCCGACCCACCCGAAATGAAAAGCGGCTTGCTCGAATATCTCAGTAACGAACGAGAAATGACCAGCTATCTTGATCAGCTAAACAAGTTGCGATGGGGGACACACTGGAAAGTTCAAGAGGTAGTGTCCCGCTTCGAATCAGATTGGTCAGAAGTCGAAAATCAGCAAATCGATCTCTATCGTATGGCACATATCGCCCAAGGTCTGGCGCGCAAGATTCAAAAGCGATTTCCCGATATTAAGCCCGACCTTACGGCCGTCCCCGAGGCTAAGCCGCTTCCAACTGTCGCGCCGCCTGCGCTGCTGACCAAGCAGCACTATGAAAAGCGCTTTGGCCGCCTCAGTCGCGCATCGGCCGTTGCGAACCGAGCGGCGATGAGCAGTGGCAATGTTTTGGTGGCCGGAGCGGCGGTGGTCGGCACTGCGGCGGCGGGTATTGTTCTCTTTCAGAAATCGGTGCGAGAAATGCACGAATCGGCAGGCCTACTGCGAAGACACATGCAATCGGCGGAACAAACCCTTGAGGCCCTCGGCCGTGCACATCGCGAGATCGCCGTGATATCGCGCGAGGGTGGCGTCTCAGACCGAGGAGCTGCGAGAGTTGATACTTTTCAGCCGCAACTGGATTCAAGGCAATGGTGGTCGAAGTGCCGGCATACGAAATGCCGATGCGCCAGATGAGCACGAAGTTCGCCAAAAATTGACGCGTCTTTGCAGCTACGCGCTTCTCGCGCGCGTTCACGCCGCGCGTGCAGCATAGGAGAGAATAATGGGTATATCGGATGTCGCATCGGGAAACATGGTGCAGGCGCTAAACGCCATCGCCTCAACGACCGACGTTACTTCGTTATTGCGAGAAGTCGCGGAGGCTTATCGTCTCACAATTACGCTTGAGCGCGATATCCAGGAAATAAATCTGCACTACAGAAATCTGGAGCAGGTCAATTCGCACGTTCACGATGAGATCATGAGTGCTCTCGATCGTGCTTACTCGGAGCGCGCAGAACAGGTCGCCATGATTGAGCGGATCGTGCATGTCTGGACAGAGCGTGAGCAGTACGATCTGGCTCACTCGGCGACTATGAAGATGATGGATTTGCTCAAGACGAGTCCGCTCGATAAGGCCCTAGAGGCGCGCCAGGCATTGGCTGGCGGCCCGATGGCAATTCGGAAATTACCGCCCGCCTAACCTGCTGATGTTAGGAGATTTGCTCTTTGGGTCGGATCGCATAATTTCCTCAAACTGTAATACTGAGATTTCTGCAGCCTGCTAAACTGGATGCAGTATTGGAGGATTTTATCTTTCCGCCGACTGACAGACCGATTGCAGAGATGGTTCAAGACGCCTATGCCTTGGCACAACGGAATTCACCGACGACCATAGCGTTAAGGGAACAGCTATTACAGCAACAGTCCGAGGCGTTGCGTTCCCGGCCGAGCCTAGGTAGCGGCCTTGTCAAAGACCTGAGGGCTTCTGCTGGACCGATAACCGCCATCGTCGCAGGCGTCGTTCTCGTCGGCGGAGCGGTCTATGCGCTGACACGGCCAAGCAAGAATTCCGAACCTGCCAACTGGCGGGAGCGGGTTCAGGCCAGCAGGATCGACCCTGCCAATGGCCTCAACCGCTGAACTCACTCCACTTCGTCCATATCCTGCTGGCAAGAGCGTGCTCCTCACGTCCCATTGCCTGCTGATAGATGGCCGTTGTTTCCAGCTTTGCATGGCCCAGCCACTTCTGCGTCGTTGCCATCGGCACGTTCTCTTCGGCGTTGGCGACGCCGAAGCCGTGGCGCAGGCCCTTCGGCATGGCGTGCGGACCGGTGATGCCGGCCGCTGACATGACGGCCTTGATGCGCCGCCAGGCGGTTTGCCGGGAATAGGGCCAGAGAGCTGTTCCTTCGGGCAGCTCGCGGCAATAGAGGCGCAGCGCGTCCATCAACTCCGGCGGGATGGGTACGTCGCGATAGACGGTGCGGCGACGCTTCAGTGTGCGAAAGACGATGCGGTTCGTCTCCGCATCGAGGCGGGCCGGCGTGATTGCCAGCGCCTCGCTGATCCGGCATCCGGTGAAGGCCAGCATGCGGCATAGCAGCTGCGTTCCGGTATCGGCATCGCTTGCCGCGTCAAGAAAGCGGGGAATCTCGGAAGCGGAAAGGTATTTCCGACCGCCTCGCCGGTCGAACAGTCCTAGTTGGCCGCTTGTGTAAGTCATCGGTGCATCCCGGCGTGTGAAACACTTTGGCCAATAGTGTTGCAAGTGGCCGATTAAAACACCGCCGAAAGCTTGGAAAACTTCAAGATGGTCGAAAGCGTCAAGCGCATAGGACATGTGCATGTCCTGAAGCAATGCGGCCTTCGGCGCAACCGAATTGGCCATAGTGTTACGAATTCCTTGTCGCTCAAGGCAGGGAAAGCAGATGGCGCATGTCTACGAGGTGCATACCAGCCACGGCCGCAAGCACCAGGTCGAGACCAATCATCACCACGGCGACTACACGGAAACCGAATTCAAGAAGATTCTGCACAAGATCATCGAGGGCAGCGCGAGCGGCGCGGCAAGCGGCACCGCTGCAGCTTTGATTACGCTCTACATCTATAAGGGCAAGAAGTAGGCCATGAGGCGTGTAGCGAAGCAGATCGCTGCCGCTGCTATCGCATGCGCATTGCTTGTTGCCGGTGGTGCGACACGCGGCGCTAACAATCCGGCAACGCGCGCCAACGAAATGGCGTACAACACTGCCATCAAATGTTTCGTGGCGTATGGGACTGCGCGCGGCAATAGCCATGATGTGGGCGATCTGCGTCAAGCATCGGCGTACGAGGCGAGTGCGCGCAGCGCCTACGACGTTGCGGAGAGGCTAGCCGACATTCTCGGCTACCCGAAATCCAAGGTGGATCAGGATTTCGCGCTGGCTCAGGCACAAGAACTACCAAGGTTCGTGCAGGACCGGACCTATCTTGCCCGCACCATAACGACGTGTGGGCTGGCGGGCCTTTAGCCCGGCATCAGTGCGTTCGCTTGCTGGGGCGTCGCGGTGGTCACGCCATGACCCTCGGCGGAATGATCGCCGACTGCGACCTTGGCAGCACGCAATATGGCCACGACATCGGGCGGCACCGGCGAATCCGCGGTCGGTGCAGCCGCGGCTTCGGTCGATGCCTCAGCACTGCCGTGCGCCGGGCCGTTATGGCTTGCCGCAAGCTTTTCCTCCAGCTGTTTGCGTGTGTGCTCAAGCCCATCCAGCTTGGGCTGATAGTCCTTGCTGCGGTCGGCGCCGTGCGCGCCCGCATCCTTCAACTGGTCGATGGCAAGTTCGTTCGCGCGCAAGTCGCCCTCGGGCGTGTGCTCGGCCAACGCCTCGGCGATTTCGCGCTGGCGCTCCTGCTCGCGCTGGCGATAGGCCTCCTCGTCCTTGTCGGACGCAAATCGCAGGTAAGGATCGAAGATGCGCTTGTTAAAATAATCGTCCTGGAAGCCTGCGACGGCGGCGCGCGCGGCATCGCTGGCGGACTGAAGCGCCGCTTGCGCCTCGGCGGTGCTCTGGCCGGTCGCGCTACGCGCCTCCGATGCAAAGGCGTGCACGTCCGCGAGGGCCGATGCGACGATAGCACGGACAACCGCCGCCGGCAGGCCGCTTACACCGCCGGCCAGCTGGTCGCGCAGATGGTTCAGTTGCTGGAGCCGGGCATTGCCTTGCTCGATCAGATCGCCGCGCATGGTACGGCTGTCGGCGAGACGCAGCTCATCGAGATGTGACGCAACTTGCTGCTGCGCATTGCCGAGCGAGATCAGCAAGTCGGCGTCGCCCGAAGGAGCAGGCTCTGTCCTGCCGGAAGGTTCTGGCGGCGGTGTAGTCTCTAAGGCGATAAAAGCTCCACTGGTGCTTATCATCGCATGCGCATATTAAGAACTCGTTAACCTTCTGCGCGCTGTAAGCATCTGTGTTTCTTGGAAAGGTAAGATAGACGCGCCACCTATGCGTGCGTAGGTGGCGCGGAAGCCGGCGTCAATATTCCGAGGCCAGCATAACGGTAAGCACGCGCGTGGTGATGGCCGGGTCGGCTGGATCTTCCGAGCCGTAGCGCAGATCGCGGTCGTAGTGGTCGATCTTCCAGAAAAGATGAAGTCCGGCCAGATTGAAGGCTCCAAAGTCGTGCTCGCCGTACGGATCGTTGTTCGGTCCGAACCCGGTGAAGCCGCGCACGGCCGCTATGGCCAGCGCGGTGAACTCGGGTCCTTCGGCGAGCACTCCCGGCGTGAGCATCCAGCGCCCCTCCGAAGAGGGGCTGCCGGTGCGGAACGCGTCGTTGAGATCGCGGACCCGGCTGCGAGCGGTGGAGGTCATTGCTGACCTCCCTCGACCGTCTCGCGGATCGTGCGCATGACGATCCGGCCATGGAGCGGCACGGCATCGCAGGCGAGCGAGAAGCCATGACCGTCCTTGTGGTCCCATGCTGCGCCGATGGGCGTCCAGCTTGCGGTGTCGCCTTCGCCGATGACGCGGTAGAGCCGGTGGGTGGGCTTGCGCCCCGGCAGCTTCGGTTGGTTCTTCAGTTTAGCCATGATGGTCTCCTTCCAGTTCCGCCACGGACCATTCCGCGGCTTCATGGGGAGCCAAGGGAGCGGGCCACCGAGCCGGCGGTCACACCCCGCGCGCATGCGCGCCCACGGGGAGCGGAGCTGCACGGAGTAAGGCGGAGGAAGCGAGCTGGGTTGATCGGCGGCGGGCCCGCGCCATACCGCTCACCACACAGAAGCACGCAATGGTCTAACTTGGCGTCGGGAGGAGGCCTCGGCGAACGGGCCAGCAATGCTCAACGGCCCAATCCACCGGCTCGGCCGAGGCAACACACCCAAGCGAAGCACGGCAGCGTGTCGATACCGGTCCAGGCATCCTTGAGTTACGCGCGCCCATAGTGCGGCCTGGCTTGATCGGTAGCGCCTTCGTCGGCTGGGGCAGCAAGTGCGATGCACTCCTCCTCTTGATTGCGGTCGCGGGCGATGCAGCCGCCTCCTTCGGCGCAGTTCCTTCGCGCATGGCCGCGATGGTCGCGGCTAAAACCGAAGGAGGACTTATGGAACCATCAACGAGAATCGATGCTGCAAGCTGCGAATGGCTTGGGCGTCCGCACGCGAATGACCCGACCGTCAGACAGATCGTGCGGTCACGCTCGGAGGCGATTGTGACTGTCGGCACGATTACCTATCTACTTGTCGCCTTAGCGCAGCTGGTTGCTGCGTTGGCACAGCTCATTAGAGCAGCAAGGCTATAGATAGTGAACTTCGCCAGGTTGGCTCGATTGCTATCGAAGAATCTTCTCTAACTCAGCAATGAGTGCGAACGCTGCATCAAAATATTCGCGAAGAGCCCTCGGCCCGAGCGACTGGCCGCCTCCGTGGGCGATAGAATTTCTTGTGGCATAACAAGAAGACACTCCTGACTTGATCCGCTCGTCAGAAATCAAGAAAAGCTCGAATTTCTTACCCCAAGCCGTGTCGAATTTAAAAAGGAGCTGCGAAATTTCCTCGCAATCATAATTGGCGCCGCGCTTGAAGTAAGCCTTCAGAAATTCTGCGACTTGTGGCGGCGATCTGCTCGCAAGTCTCTCGCTAATCAATATCTCGACGGAGCGTTCAATTGCGCCGCAAATGAGCACGCAGCCAAGCTTGCAGTGGTATGAAGCAATCTCAGCATCGAGGCCCTTCGCACAAGCGGCATTGACGACCTTCTCAACGGCATTGAAACGATTTTCTATGGGGAAGGACAATTAGATGCCCGCAAATGCCTCGACAGCGAGCCGCTGCCTCGTTTTCACCGATTCGTCAGTGGCCGTTGCGCTGTTACATGCCTTCAAGAATTCTGGATTTTGTAGCAACTGCTCGTACTCATGCCTAAGCTTGCCCGTATCTGCCGGCGTTTTTCCGCTTCGAACGCGCTCAGCCACTCCAACGGTGACAGCTTCAAACACGGCAGCATTTAGCGCCCGTACCGGACGAAAAGCCTGTTTGCCCTTTGCCGCGTAGATCAGCTCCATCGATTTTGAGAAAAGGTCGCCAAGCTGCTTCAATGTGCCTTCATTTATCGGGTTAGTTTCGTTAGTTGTGAAATTGTTCAGGAAATCGCGCATAGGCGCAGAATAATGTGCGCGTCCATGGATCATTGCCAATGCGCGCAGGACAAGTTCTTGGTCCTTAAGGCGGTTGTTGCGCTTTTCACCGAAGATCTCGCGCCAATTAACGTCATCGTTCAATTTCTTTGCAGTATTCAGGACCGGTCCAGCGCTAATGCAATTTCTGATCTCCTGAGCGGACAAGCGAATTCCACCAGAGTTAATGCGCTCGAAAACGAAATAGAGGCTCTTGGTAGACTCTTTCGGCTCGTCTTGTTGAAAGATGGTGGCATGCACTATCGAATCGTCGAGTTTGAGTTGCTCATTTGTCGGAAGCTCTTTGTACGTTTTTCCTTCCCACTCGGCCCGAACACCTAATAGGCGAAATGCCTTTTCAACGAAAACGCCTTCGTAAAAGTATTGCAGCGTACGGAGGCGCTGTTGACCGTCAACAACAAGGTGCTTGCCAGATTGAGCCTCCTTATAGAGAAAGATGCCAGGTACGGGTAACCCCATCAAAAGTGATTCGATGAATCGCGACGCATGTCGTTGTGACCAAACGAAATTGCGCTGAAACTCTGGAATAAAGAACGCTTCGCCCTTCATCCGCTTTACTAACGTATCTACCGGATAGTCCGCGCCGTAGCTCGTGATCGTAAAGCTACCGCTGCTGGATTCGGTTGCGCTCTCGTCTTCGACTCCGGCTGCAAGCCCTAGTTCAAACTCGTCCTCGATCTCGATCGGTGGCGCTTCTTTGTCGTTAGCCATGTCTATTACCGTTTGGAGTTAGACGTTAGTGGACGCAGACTGAGCAATTCATATCTTATCATCTTTGGTGCGGGCGGCCGGACTCGAACCGGCACAGGCCTTTCGGCCCTACGGATTTTCGTACCACTTCGGCTTTCGCCGCTTTTCAGTGCGCTGGTTGCTTGCGCCTGAAAATTCGTGGTCTGGACTATCCCTTCACCGTGCTTCGATACGCCGAAGGTTAGGTGCTGCCCGTCTAGTCTCTACACCTTCCCCTTGCGGGGCTTGGCTCGGGATTGCCATTTGAAAGGTTTCCCCGACTTTGAGCAGTTCTGCATCTGCGGTTTCCCGCCGAGCACTCAATCGATTAAGTCCGGTGCGTCTACCAATTCCGCCACGCCCGCTAGTGGCCCAAGTCTATAACGACAGGCCAATGAGTCGCCAAGAACAAACTGAAAACAGGGACTATGGGCGAGCCTCGCCACCCTCGCTCTTGGCCTTGCGTTTCGAGGATTTCGGCTTGGGCCGCTCGACGTTGATGGCCGCCGTATCGAGCCGGTTCTTGATGTGCGAGGCGTAATATTTCTCGATCATCTCGACGCTGGTGCGGCAGTTCTTGGCGATCTGGTAGATGTCGGCGCCCTCGCTGAGGCGCATGCTGATGTAGGTATGGCGGAGGCTATAGCTGGTCCGGGGATTGCCCTCCCGATCCTCATCCAGCTCCAAGTCGATGAGGATGTCCCTTAACAGGTCGCGGTGCGTTTTCGGAAAGACGAGGTCGGTCGGCTGCGGGGTGGTTAGAACGGGTCCCTTCGGCGCGTTCGCTTTGTCGGCGGACTTCTCCTTCGACAATTCAGGGACCCGCGTTGGACGCCGGCGCTTCTCCAAGCGCCTAAATGGCTCTACTGCATTAGGCCTGCTCTTGCAGTAGCCAACGCCACGCTTGCCGCGAACCGTGATGACCAGAATGGTCTTCTTGGTCGCCTCGTCCTTCTCAACTTCCACATCGCGGAATTGAAGCCGGAGCGCTTCGTCGGGCCGAAGACCGGTATTGGCCATGAAGAGCACGAAGTCGTGCAGCTGCTCATAAGCCCAACGTAGCCGTTCACTGGGCGGCTCGTCGGCTAGTTTTCCGGTCTTTGTGTAAAGCGTTATGTACTCCTCCGGCGAAAACCACGCGCGGTGGGAAATTTTCGAGGAAGCCGAGTAGGGGGAAGAGAGGTTTGGTAAGTGCTCTAGCCAACCGTGCCGGTTGGCGAATTTGAGCACCTGCCGAAGGCAGACGATTTCCTGGTGCAAGGAGCTGCGTGCAGGTGGCTTATGGTCTTCTTTCAGGGGCTCGATGACCGGCGGCGGCAGGCCCTTCTTCTTCGCCTTTTCAATTGCTTCTGCTTTGGCCTTTTCCCAATTCGCCAGCTTGAATTGATCGAGGCGAGATAGGCCAGTCTTTGTCCGGTGGATGCGATAATCCTGCACCCGTCCAGCGGTGATCTCCGAAAGGACCATTTCGCCGAAGAACGGTTTGAGGTGGTTCTTGAGGCGGTCGCGATGCGCCTTGATATAGATGGCGCTGCGCTGGTCCCGATTGAGGGTTTCGTACTCGTCCATGAAGCGGTCGGCGGCTTCTTGGAATGTCTTGCCGTCGCGCAGGCCGCCAGCCTTATATTTGCCCAGAAGGGTCAGGTACCAATCGCGAGCGACATCCTTCGCGCGCGCCAAGCTCTCTTCCTTGGTCGTTGAGCGGCGCTGCTTTCCACCGATAGAGCAGGCGCACTGCCAGTGCGGCGTGCCAGGCCGTATGTAGACCTGAACCTTGTTGTCCAACAGCGTATGGCGGGTCGCGTCCATCCTTCTGCCTCGTGCTAAACTAGCCGTTTGTGCTAGCTATGGGCTAAAAGATATCAGACTTAGTACGTTGTTTCAATTAGTATTTTTGTTCTGTATGCCGTTTTTAAGTCCGGTGCGTCTACCATTCCGCCACGCCCGCTGGCGCGTCCGGGTTCTATAGCGCAGCGGACGGCTCTTTAAGAGACATCCGCGCCGCCTTGCCTCGGCCGGCCCTTCGCCGCTAAATTCCGCGTCGTCGAGCGGGAGAACCGTCATGCACGGTCATGGCTCCACCATCGCGCTGGCCGGACTCGTGGTCGCCGTCCTCGCCTTTGCCCTCCAGGTCCTGTCCTACCGGCGCGGAAAATAGCGATCTGGGATTTCAATCCACGGTTGAGTATGCGGAAGAAATCCAAGTCTTTCCAAGGCTTAAGCGGAAATCCGGCGCCGTTGACTTGGCAACGTGCCTGACTATAGTGCGCCGCCTTCGCGGACCCCTGTCCGCACCACGGACAACCGCCTGAGACCGGAAGAAGCATGACCAAGCGCGCCAATTCGAAATACAAGCTGGACCGCCGCATGGGCGAGAGCGTCTGGGGCCGCCCCAAGAGCCCCGTCAACAAGCGCTCCTATGGCCCCGGCCAGCATGGCCAGCGCCGCGCCAAAAAGCTCTCCGACTACGGCACGCAGCTCCAGGCCAAGCAGAAGCTCAAGGGCTATTACGGCAACATCACCGAGCGCCAGTTCCGCAAATATTATCAGGAGGCCTCGCGCCGCCAGGGCGACACCGGCGAGAACATGATCGGCCTGCTCGAGCGCCGGCTCGACGCCGTCGTCTATCGCGCGAAATTCGTGCCCACGCCCTTCGCCGCGCGCCAGCTCGTCAGCCACGGCCATGTGAAGGTCAATGGCCGCCGCGTCACCATCGCCTCCTACCAGGTCGGCGACAAGGATCAGATCGAGCTCTCCGACAAGGCCAAGCAGATGGCGCTGGTGCTCGAAGCCACCAAGAGCGCCGAGCGTGACACGCCCGACTATGTGAACGTCGACCACGACAAGATGACGGCCAAGCTGCTGCGCACGCCCAAGCTGTCGGACGTGCCCTACGCCTCGCAGATGCAGCCGCATCTGATCGTCGAATTCTATTCGCGCTGAGCGGCGGGGGCCCGGCCCTTGCGACAGAGCGAAGCAAATCGTGAAAGGCCGCGGGGCTGTCCTGCGGCCTTTTGCATTGTATTCGTGGCGCGCCGCCCTAGCTTTGCGGGGCGGGCTTTGAGCAAAGATCAATGACCTACACCGTCTTCGGCGACAAGGGTTCGGGCGCGTTCTCCGCCGAGGCGGTGCTCGCCGAGGCCGGCGCGCCTTACGAGTTCTATTCCGTCTCGCTGGAGAAGAACGAGCAGAAGAAGCCGGAATTCCTGAGCATCAATCCGAGCGGCAAGATCCCGGCGCTTCGTCTCCCCGAGGGCGGGGTGATCACTGAATCCGCCGCCATCCTGCTCACCATCGCCGATCACTTCCCCAATGCGCGGCTGCTGCCGCCTCAGGCCGGCTCGGCCCGGGCCCAGGCCTATCGCTGGCTCGCCTTCATGGCGTCGGAAATCTATCCGATGGTGGAGATCGTCGATTATCCCGAACGCTTCGCGCCGGCGGACGCCGCCGATGCGCTCAAGCAAAGGGCGCGCGAGCGCGTGCGCGAACGCATCCTGATCGTGGAGCGGATGACGGCGGGGCCTTGGTTCCTGCCCGACGGATTCTCCGTGCTCGACATCTACGCGGCGATGTTCAGCCGCTGGTCCATCGGCCGCGAATGGCGCGACGCGCATCTGCCCAAACTGAACGCGCTCGCCAGGTCCCTGTCCGAACGGCCCGCCATCGCACCCGTCTGGCGGCGCCATTTCGGCGGCTAGGTCTCGCCTATTTCCGTTGCACGACCATGCGAATTCGTTGCGCGCGCCGCACTTCGGTCGCAGCGAACCGCTACTATGTCCCTTCTGCACGAGAGGGGAGGCCCGGATGGTTTCGCGGCGGATGATGATTGCGGGCGGCGCGGGCGCCGTCGTTGCGGCCGGTCTCGGCTATCGCGTCTGGGACCGCGGCGTCTTCGCCGGCCCCGGCAGTGCAGCCTACGAACCCTGGGCGCAATGGCGCGGCAGCGTTATCGACGGCATCGCCCGTCCGCTCTCGGCCGCGATCCTCGCCGCCAATCCGCACGACACCCAGCCCTGGCTGTTCGAGATCGGCAACGAGACGATCACCGTCCATGCCGACCTTGCGCGCAATCTCGGCAGCTTCGATCCCTTCCGCCGCGAGATGCATCTGGGCCTGGGCGCCGCGATCGAGAACCTGGTGCGTGCCGCGGGTGTCTACGGCTACACCGCCTATGTGCGCCCCGTCGGCGGCCGGCTGACCGTGTCGCCACCGAACGAGCCCAAGGCGATCGCGCATATCACGATGGACCCGGGGGCGCCGGGCCGCGACCTTCTCTACGAAGCCATTCCCGATCGCCACACCAATCGCGGACGGTATCTCGAAAAGCCGGTGGCGAAGGCCGTGCTGGTCGATCTCGCGGCGCTCGTCGCGGATCTGGACGTCCGCGTCGTGTTCTTCGACGATTCCAAGGCACGCCAGGACATGGCCGACCTGATCGTCGCCGCCACCGAGCGCATCGTCGCCGATCCCCAGATGTCGGCCGACAGCGCCCATTGGATCCGCACCGGACGGCGCGAGGTCGAGGACCATCGCGACGGCGTCACCGTCGACGCGGCGGGCTTGTCCCTCGCCACCGTGATGCTGGCCAAGCTGCTTCCCGATCTCAGCCCCGCGTCGCAGGACCAATACTGGCTCGCCGGAACGCGAGACATCCAGGTTCATGCTCCGATACTCGGCACGATCCTGGTGAAGGACCGGCTCGACAGGGCGCAGGCGATCGCCGCCGGCCGCGCCTGGCAGCGCATCCATCTCGCGCTCACGGGTGCCGGCCTCGCGGCGCAGCCGCTGAACCAGCCGGTGGAATGCATCGACCGCGACGCCATGCTGGGCCGCGCCGACACTTATCAGAGCGCGCTGGTGGCGATGGCGAAAGCGCCGGGCTGGCAGCCGACCTTTGTCTTCCGCCTGGGCCATGCGGAAAGGCCGGCACCGCCATCGCCGCGCCGGCCCTTGAACGATGTGATGAAAAGCTCGGGCCTGGCTTAGGCGGTTTCGAGCGCGATGCCCTGCTCGGCGAAGAAGGCGCCGAGTTCTTCGTTCTCGAACATCTCGCGCACGATATCGGCGCCGCCGACGAACTGGCCCTTCACATAGAGCTGCGGGATCGTCGGCCAGTCGGAGTATTCCTTGATGCCCTGGCGGATCTCCGGATCCTTGAGGACGTCGATCGCTTTGAACTTCACGCCGAGATGCGAGAGAATCTGCACCGTCGCGGCCGAAAATCCGCATTGCGGAAAAACGGGCGTGCCCTTCATGAAGAGGATGACGGGATTGGCTTTGACTTCGGCGTCGATACGCTGGCGGATGTCGCTCATCTGGTGCCGCGCCGCGAGGCGCCCTCGGTTTGATCGGTCGCTTCCCATGTATGCCCGATGCTGCAATGCGTCAAGGTTTGCGCCCGCAGAGCCGCGGAAACGCCCGTGAATCCGGCCCTTCCGGCACGCCTGCGGGATGCGATGGACGCCTTGCTCGAAGGCGTCTCGCGCAAGGATTTGGCGGCGCGCGCGCAGGCGATCTCGAAGCTCTATCGCGGCGGTTCCGGCTCGGCCCTCGCGGTGGCGGAGGAATTGGACACGCTCGCTTATGTGGTTGCGCGGTTGCCGGCGACCTATGCGGTCGTGCTTGCCGTGCTGAACGATACCCACGCCGCGGTATCCGATTTTGCGCCCAATTCCCTACTGGATGTGGGGGCGGGTCCCGCGACCGCGAGCTGGGCCGCGCGGGAGGTCTGGCCGGCCATCGCGCGCCTGACGCTAACCGATTCCAATCCGCATTTCCTCGCCTTGGCGCGAAAGCTTTCGCCGGCGGCTGACGCGGAGTTCCTGTCGCGCGATCTTCGCCGCGACGATCTTCCGAAGGCCGATCTCGTCGTCGCGGGTTTCGTGCTGGCGGAAATTCCCACCGCCGCGCAGCGCGCCGTCGTCGAGCGGCTATACGCCGCCGCGAACGACGTGCTGGTCCTGGTCGAGCCCGGCACACCGGACGGCTTCGCCCGCATCCGCGCCGCGCGCGACGTATTGATCGCGGGCGGCGCCCAGGTGCTCGGTCCCTGCACCCATGCCAATGCCTGTCCCATCGTTGCGCCGGACTGGTGCCATTTCTCGCAGCGCCTGCCGCGCTCGCGCGACCACATGCATGCCAAGGGGGCCTCCGTGCCTTACGAGGACGAACGCTATTCCTGGCTCGCCGTCAGCCGCACGCGCCGCTCTGCCTTCGACGACAAGGCACGCGTCCTGGCGCCGCCGAAGGATTCAAAACCGGGAATCGAATTGAAGCTTTGCGCGCCCTCCGGTCTGGAGAGCCGATTCGTCACCAAGCGCGACAAGAACACGTTCGCCGCGGTGCGCAAGGCGGAATGGGGCGACGTCGTCTAGGACTGGCAATCCGACGGCAGCGTCGCGGCGACGCCCCAGGCGTTCTGCGGCAAGTCGGCATAGGGCGCCGTATAGGTTTGCAGCACGCTGCGGAACTTGGTCGGCGACTTGCCGTCATAGTCCACGACCCAGAAGAAATCGTAGTTGGCGCCTTCCCATTTGTCCGGCACGTCGCTCCCGAGCGTATCCAGCCCGAGCAGGCTGTATAGCGTCACCTTCTGTTTGTTGAGCTTCTTGTCGGCAATGTGCTTGTGCTCCCACACCATCACCACGACCTTGTCGTCCCAGGCGGAACTGAGAACGTCCGCCGCGGCCTGCACGGTGCGTGCGTCGAGCACCGCGTCGGAATCGCTCCACGGGCTGCTGCCGGCGGGCACCGCCGAATAGGCGATCAGCGGCAGGTTCCAGCTCTGCGCCGACGGGCTGGCGAGTTCGATCGTGTGCAGGGTGATGGCGAAGAACGCGGCCGGCACCTCGCCATGCTTGAAGAGCTCGCCCGCGTTGGTCGCGTTCTTGCCGAGATATTGCGCCTCCAGCGCCAGCGAGCGCTCCACGCCGGTCGAACAGAGCTGATAGGCGTCGTGCTTTTCGCCATGACGCAGGATGATGATCTTCTTCGGCATCAGAACCGCTCCGTGTTGCAGTGTCGGGTGGCCGCCACACGCAACACGCTAGCCTTGGGCGACTCTTCAGTCTTTTGCCTGCGTCGTCAATTGCAGCGCGTGCAGCACGCCGCCCATGTTGCCCTTGAGCGCGGCATAGACCATCTGGTGCTGCTGCACCCGGGTCTTGCCCTTGAAGGCAGAGGAGGCCACGACCGCGGCCCAGTGATTGTCGTCGCCGGCAAGGTCGGTCATCGTTACGTCCGCGTCGGGAAACGCCTCCTTGATAAATGTCTCGATTTCGGCGGCTTTCATGCCCATGACGACATCCTAGTTGCTCGGCGGGATTTCTTCGCCGCTCATATAGCGCGGAAACCAGTCCTCATGCGCCGATTTCAGCGCGGCGACCGCGATCTCGCCCACGCCTTCGATCAACAGCTTGTCCGGCGCGGTGCAGCCGATCAGGACATGCGGCACGCCATGATTGCGCGCCGTTTCCGATACGCGCATCGTCAGCGCCGAGGGGAAGGCAACGACATAGCGGGCCTGGTCCTCGCCGAACAGGAAGGAGATCGGATCGGCGCCCTCGGGCAGGCGGATATTCGCACCCCAGCCGCCGGCCAGGCACATCTCCGCCAGCGCGACCGCCAGTCCGCCGTCCGAGATGTCGTGCACCGTGTCGATGCCGCCGGCCTCGATCAGCAGGCGGACGAAATCGCCGTTGCGCTTTTCGCTGGGCAGGTGGACCGGCGGCGCCGCGCCTTCTTCCTTGCCTTCGATCTCGCGCAGATAGATCGACTGGCCCAGGTGACCTTTGGTCTCGCCCACCAGCATGATCACATCGACGTTCCGCTTGAAGCCGATCGTCGCCATCTTCGAGACGTCGCGCATCAGCCCGACGGCGCCGATCGCCGGCGTCGGCAGGATGCCTTCGCCATTGGTCTCGTTGTAGAGTGAGCAATTGCCGCCGATCACCGGGAAGTCGAGGAAGCGGCAGGCCTCGCCGATGCCGTCGATGCCGCGCACGATCTGGCCCATGATGTGGGGCTTCTGCGGATTGCCGAAATTGAGGTTGTCCGTCACCGCCAACGGCCTGGCGCCGACCGCGGTGATGTTGCGCCAGGCTTCCGCAACCGCCTGCTTGGCGCCCTCGAACGGATCGGCGAGGCAATAGCGCGGCGTCACGTCGGTGGTGATCGAGAGGCCCTTGTTCGTGCCGTGGACGCGCACCACGGCGGCATCGCCGCCGGGGCGCTGCACCGTGTCGGCCATCACGGTGTGGTCGTACTGCTCCCACACCCAGCGGCGCGAGCACATGTCCGGCGCCGCCAGGATCGTCTTCAGCGACGCGATGACCGGCCGCGACGCGTCATGGGCCGGCGTGCCGTGCGCCGGTTCGGCCGGCTCGAACGGCCTTTGATATTTCGGCGCCTCGTCCGACAGCGCCGTGACCGGCATATCGGCGACGACCGCGCCCTTGTGCTTGACGATCAGCCGGTGCGTGTCGGTGGTGACGCCGATCACCGCGAAATCCAGTTCCCATTTCTTGAAGATGCGTTCGGCTTCCGCCTCGCGCCCGGGCTTCAGGACCGCCAGCATGCGTTCCTGGCTTTCCGACAGCATCATGTCGTAGGCGGTCATGTTGGCTTCGCGCTGCGGCACATGATCGAGATCGAGCTCGATGCCGCTGCCGCCCTTGTCCGCCATCTCGGCGGACGACGAGGTGAGCCCCGCCGCCCCCATGTCCTGGATCGCGATGATCGCATCCGTCGCCATCAGTTCGAGGCAGGCTTCGAGCAGGAGCTTCTCGGTGAAGGGATCGCCGACCTGCACCGTGGGGCGCTTCTCTTCGGAGTCCTCGCTGAACTCGGCGCTCGCCATGGTGGCGCCATGAATGCCGTCGCGCCCCGTCTTCGATCCGATATAGACGACGGGATTGCCGGCGCCCTTGGCGGCCGAGCGGAAAATTTTGTCGGTGCGCGCCAAGCCGACGCACATCGCATTGACCAGGATGTTGCCGTTATAGCTCTTGTGGAAATTGACCTCGCCGCCGACCGTCGGCACGCCCATGCAATTGCCATAGCCGCCGATGCCGCTGACCACGCCGGACACCAGATGCCGGGTCTTGGGATGCGAGGGCTCGCCGAAGCGCAGTGCGTTCATCATCGCGATGGGCCGCGCGCCCATGGTGAAGACGTCGCGCATGATGCCGCCGACGCCGGTCGCCGCGCCCTGATAGGGCTCGATGAAACTGGGATGGTTGTGCGATTCCATCTTGAAGATGCAGGCATCGCCGTCGCCGATGTCGATCACGCCGGCATTCTCGCCCGGCCCCTGGATCACCCAGGGCGCCTTGGTCGGCAGTTTCGCCAGATGCACGCGGGTGGATTTGTAGGAGCAATGCTCCGACCACATCACCGAAAAGATGCCGAGCTCGACGAGATTGGGATCGCGGTTGAGCAGCCGCTTGATGCGGCCATATTCCTCGTCGGTAAGGCCGTGTTCGCGGACGATCTCCGCGGTGATCTCGCTCATGACAGGGTTTCGATCAGGCTCTCGAACAGCGCACGCCCGTCGGTGCCGCCGAGCAGGGGATCGACCGTCCGCTCGGGATGCGGCATCAGGCCCAGCACGTTGCGTTTCTCGGAGAGGATGCCGGCGATGTTGCGCGCCGAGCCGTTGGGATTGTCGCCCTCCGCATAGCGGAACACGACGCGGCCTTCGCCTTCCAGCCGGTTCAGCGTCTCCTCGTCGGCGACGTAATTGCCTTCGCCATGCGCTACGGGAAAGCTGACGCGCTGGCCCTTCTCGTATTTGCGCGTGAACGCCGATTGGGTTTCGTCGACCTCCAGCGCCACTGGCCGGCAGACGAATTTCAGGCCGGCATTGCGCATCAGCGCGCCGGGCAGCAGATGGCTCTCGGTCAGCACCTGGAAGCCGTTGCAGATGCCGAGCACCGCGCCGCCGCGATCCGCATGCTCCTTGACCGCGCGCATCACCGCCGACTGGCTCGCCATCGCACCGCAACGAAGGTAGTCGCCATAAGAGAACCCGCCGGGCAGCACGACGAGATCGACATCGGGCAATTCGCTGTCCTGGTGCCAGACCATGTGCGGGTCCTGGCCCGTCATCTGCTTGAGCGCGACCTGCGCATCGCGGTCGCAATTGGAGGCGGGGAAGACGACGACGGCGGATTTCATTTCGATGCCTCCACACCCAAACTGTCATGGCCCGCGACTGCGGGCCATCCAGTTGGACATTGCGCACTGGCGAAAGCGCGAGAGAGATTTCGCGCACAAAACGGGCGCCGGATCGTTTTCACCTGGTTGGCCCGCATTCGCGGGCCATGACAAGTGGGGGTTATCATCCCTTCAACTCGATCTCGTATTTCTCGATCACGGTGTTGGCGAGCAGCTTCTCGCACATCGCCTTCAAATCGGCCTTGGCCTTCGCCGCGTCCGTCTCCGCGAGTTCGAGGTCGATCACCTTGCCCTGCCGCACTTCGCCGACCGCGCCGAAGCCCAGCCCGTTCAGCGCGTGTCCGATCGCCTTGCCCTGGGGGTCGAGCACGCCGGTCTTCAGGGTGACGAATACGCGGGCCTTCATCGCCATTCACTTCCACTAACGAACAAGCTGCGGTCCCTTGCTTTCGCCCTGCACCGATTCCGGCATGATGCCGAGCCGGCGGGCGACTTCGGAATAGGCCTCGACCACGCCGCCGAGATCGCGGCGAAAGCGGTCCTTGTCCATCTTCTCGTTGCTGGTCACGTCCCACAGCCGGCACGAATCGGGGCTGATCTCGTCGGCCAGCACGATGCGCATATAGTCGTTCTCCCACAGCCGCCCGAACTCGACCTTGAAGTCGACCAGCTTGATGCCGACGCCCAAAAACAGGCCGGAGAGGAAATCGTTGATCCGGATGGTGAGGTTGACGATGTCGTCCAGGTCCTGCGGGCTGGCCCAGCCGAACGCCGTGATGTGCTCCTCGCTGACCAGCGGATCGTGCAGCGCGTCGTTCTTGTAGCAATATTCGATGATCGAGCGCGGCAGCACCGTGCCCTCCTCGATGCCCAGCCGCTTGGACAGCGATCCCGCCGCCACGTTGCGCACGATGACCTCGAGCGGGATGATCTCGACTTCCTTGATGAGCTGCTCGCGCATGTTCAGGCGCTTCACAAAATGCGTCGGCACGCCGATCGCATTGAGCTGCGTCATCAGATATTCGCTGATGCGGTTGTTGAGGATGCCCTTGCCGTCGAGCACCGCCTTCTTGGTGGCGTCGAACGCGGTGGTGTCGTCCTTGAAATACTGGATCAGCGTGCCGGGCTCGGGGCCCTCATAGAGGATCTTGGCCTTGCCCTCATAGATCATGCGCCGGCGTTTCATTTTGTGTCCTTAATCCGCCAATGACGCGAAACGTGGGGCCGTCGGAGCGGCAAAATACCCACCGCGTCCGGCTGCGGCAACGTTGCGAAAGCGCGCATACGCCCCTATCTCTGCGCTGTCCACAAGCTTGCGCTAAAGTGCGGGCCGGACGCCGGCGCGCGCTTGGTAAATCTTTCCAATTCAAGGGGTTAGGACATGAGCGGATCGTTCGAGGATCGCCGCAAGGGTTTTGAGGGCAAATGGGCCCACGACGCCGAAAAGCAGTTCAAGATCATCGCCCGCCGCAACAAGCTCCTGGGCCTGTGGGCGGCCGGCGAACTGGGCAAGACCGGCACCGACGCCGACGCCTATGCCAAGGAAGTCGTGGTCGCCGATTTCGAGGAGCCGGGCGAGGAAGACGTCTACCGCAAGGTGCGCGGCGATCTCGATGCCGCCAAGGTCTCCGACCACGCCATCCGCCACAAGATGGCCGAGCTGCTCGATACCGCCGCCGAGCAGATCCTGAAGGAATCCTGAGCCACGCCGCGCGCAGCTTCGGGTTGATTAAGCCGCGCGCAAGCGCGCGAGCGCTTCGGGAAACCGCCGCGACAGCGGCACGCTGAGCGCGCCCAGCTCGACCGTGTAGTCGCCCGAGCCCTCGGGCTTGAGCGCCGTCATGCGCGCCGGATTGACCAGCCAGGAGCGGTGCACCCGCACGAAGCCGTAAGGCGCGAATTCCAGCTCGATCCCGCTCAGCGCCGAGCGCATCAGCGGCTTGCGGCCGTCGCGCAGCACGAACTCGACATAGTTCCCCGCCGAACTGATCGCCAGGATATCGGCGATCGGCACGCGCAGGATGCGCGCGCCGTCGCGGATGGAATAGGCCGCGTCGCTCCCGCCGGCCGGGCGCGGCGCCGTATGTTCCACGATGAAGCCCGCGATCGTGAAGGCCGCGACGGCCAGCGCATAGCCGAACACGTCCTTGCCAAGCTCATAGGTGAAATGCAGCCCGAACGGCCCGAACTCATAGCGTTCTCCCCACGCCGCATAGACAAGTTCCCGCAGCGCCACGAAGCCGGCGACATGGCAGAACGAGAACGCCACCGCCCCTGCGGCATGCACCAGCGGCACGCGCCAGCGCGGCCGGCTGCCCAGCGGCACCAGGCGCAGCGCCAGCCAGGGGATCCAGACGAACAGGTTGAAGGTGATCCAGCTCGATCCCTCCCACACGATCGGCCCGGCCAGGCCGTATTGCGGCCGCTCATGGCCCATGGTGATGACGTTGATGATGTTGACCGCCCCGACCACGGTCGCCATGGCGCCGAACCCGTAGAGGAAGGCCCTCCAGCCGTCTCCGTCCGTCCCGGATTTGTCGCCGCTTATCCCAAGCCCTTGCCAGATATCACCAATCCGGCGCGTCCGGCCCCGCGCCTCTTTTCCGGCGGGGCCTAGCGAACCAGATTGAGGGGCATCGGAACCTGACATGAAGCCACTATAGGCCGTCGGGCCGGCAGAGCGGAGAGCGGAAAATGCGCAGTGTCCTTATCGGTGCGGCGGTCGCGGCCCTGGCCATCCTTCCCGGCCTGGCCCATGGCGGGGAGCCGGGCTGGCCGGCCTATGGCGGCGACGAAGGCGGCCAGCGCTATTCCGCGGCCCGCCAGATCACCCCGGCCAATGTCGCGACCCTCGCCGTCGCCTGGAGCTATTCCACCGGCGACATGGTCCGCCATGCCGGCGCGATGAAGCGCGCCTCGTTCGAGAACACCCCGATCCTGGCCGACGGCCGGCTCTATGTCTGTTCGCCGTTCAACGAGGTCAGCGCGCTCGATCCCGGCACCGGCCGGCAGCTCTGGCGCTTCGATCCCAGGCTGAACGACGACATCCGCTATCCCAACGACTACATCTGCCGCGGCGTCGCCTATGCGAGCAATCTCGCCGCGCCGGGCAGCGCCTGCGCCGCGCGCATCTATCTCAACACCGCCGACCGCCGCCTGATCGCGCTGGACGCCGCGAGCGGCAGGCCCTGCGCCGGCTTCGGCGGCGGTGGCACCGTCGTGATCCCGCCCGGCGAGCAGCGCGAGGGCAGGACCAAGCGCTTCGGCCGCATCCACACGACCTCGGCGCCGGTGGTGACGCACGGCCTCGTCATCGTCGGTTCGGCGATCGACGACAACCAGAAGGTCGACGAATTGCGCGGCACGGTGCATGCCTTCGACGCCGTGACCGGGGCGCTCAAATGGAGCTTCGATCCGCTGTCCGACCAGAAGCCGCCCTTCCGCGGCGGTGCCGCCAATGTCTGGGCGCCGATGAGCGTCGACGAGGCGCGCGGCCTGGTGATCCTTCCGGTGTCGAGCGCCAGCCCCGATTTCTTCGGCGGCTTGCGCGCCGGCGCGGGCAAATACGCCAATTCCATCGTCGCACTGCATGTCGCCGACGGCAGCGTCGCCTGGTCGTTCCAGACCACGCATCACGATGTGTGGGACTACGACATCCCGGCCCAGCCGACGCTCGGCACCGTGACTTATAACGGCAAGACCGTCGCCGCCGTGCTGCAGCCGACCAAGCAGGGCCTGCTGTTCACCGTGAACCGCGACACCGGCGCGCCGGTGATCCCGGTCGTGGAGCGTGCCGTGCCGCAGGGCGGCGTGCCGGGCGAGCACCTGTCGCCGACGCAGCCTTTTCCCATCGCGCCCGGGCCGCTGGCGCCCAACCGCATCTCGCCGGACGACGCCTTCGGCCTGACCTTCTGGGATCGCGGGGCGTGCCGTGACAGAATCGCCGGCGCGCGCCATGACGGGCTCTACACCCCGCCCTCGACGCAGGGCACGATCCTCTATCCCTTCACCGGCGGCGGCACCAATTGGGGCGGCCTCGCTTTCGATGCGGCGCATGATGTCGTTTATGTGAACACGTCGAGCGCGATGCATCTGGTGACGCTGATCCAGCAGAAGCAATTCCAGGCGGCGCGCGAGCGCTTCTTCGACAAGGAGGTCTCGCCCAACGACGGCGCGCCGTTCGGCATGATGCGCGAGATGCTGCTGTCGCCCATCGGCATGCCGTGCAATCCGCCGCCCTGGGGCCAGCTTCACGCCATCGACATGCATACGGGCCGCATCCTGTGGTCGGTGCCGCTCGGCACGACGGAAGACATGGCGCCGTTCAGCGAATATCTGCTCGGCAAGACCGGCACGCCCAATCTCGGCGGGCCGATGGTCACGGCCGGCGGCCTGGTCTTCATCGGCGCCGCGATGGACGACTATCTGCGCGCCTTCGATGCGAAGAGCGGCGCGGAACTGTGGCGCGGGCGGCTTCCCGCTGGCGGCCAGGCGACGCCGATGACCTATGTCTGGAAGGGCCGGCAATACGTCGTCATCGCCGCCGGCGGCCACTCCAAGCTGAACACCAAGCGCGGCGATCAGGTACTGGCGTTCGCGTTGCCGAATTGACGTTCCCTTGTTGTCATGGCCCGCGACTGCGGGCCATCCAGTTGAAATCTTGCCGGTGTTGAAAGTTGATCACGGCATAACCTGAATCGGCCGAACGGGCGTCACCTGGGCGGCCCGCAGTCGCGGGCCGTGACAAATGGGACGGAATTGACTTCCGTCGCGGAAATCGGCGCAGTTAGCTTTGCCGAATTTCGTGAAGGATTTTTCGATGGCGACCGCCCTCGACAACGACCTCGTTTCCAGCGCCGTCTTCGGCGACGATAAGAAAATCCATGGCCTGCTCGCCGATCTGCGCAAGAACGATCCGGTGCACTGGACCGAGCCGGACGGATTTCGCCCGTTCTGGGCGCTCACCAAGCATGCCGACATCCTCGAGATCGAGAAGCTGAACGACCAGTTCCACAACGAGCCGCGCTCGGTGCTGGCGAGCAAGCAGGCCGAGCAGGACATGGCCGCGATGTGGGGCGGGCCCGATCCCAAGACCGGCCGTGTCTCGCCCTTCCGCACCCTGATCGACATGGACGGCGCCGATCACCGCGCCTATCGCGGGCTGGCCCAGTCCTGGTTCATGCCGCCGAACCTGCGCAAGAACCTCGAAGCGCGCACCCACGAACTGGCCAAGCGCTATGTCGACCGCATGATGGAGATCGGGCCGGAATGCGACTTCGCCAAGGACATCGCGGTCTACTATCCGCTGCATGTCATCATGTCGATCCTGGGCGTGCCGGAGAGCGACGAGCCCCTGATGCTCAAGCTGACGCAGGAATTGTTCGGCGGTGGCGATCCGGACATGCAGCGCAAGGACCGCGATCCGAACACCAACGTCATCGCCGACTTCTTCATGTACTTCAACAAGATGACGGAAGAGCGCCGCGCTCATCCCGGCGAGGATCTCGCATCCGTCATCGCCAACGGCCAGGTGAACGGCGCGCCGCTCGGGCCCATCGAGACCGGGTCCTACTACGTCATCGTGGCCACGGCGGGCCACGACACGACCAGTTCGTCCATTGCCGGCGGCATGCGCGCGCTGATCGAGCATCCCGACCAGCTCAAGAAGCTTCAGGACAATCCCGATCTGCTCGGCACGGCGATCGATGAGATGATCCGCTGGTCCACGCCGGTGCAGCATTTCATGCGCACCAATGTCGGCGACGACTATATCCTGCGCGGCAAGACGATCAAGACCGGCGAGGCGGTGCAGCTTCTCTACATCTCCGGCAACCGCGACGAGGAGGTGTGGCCCGACGCGTTCGACTTCCGCGTCGACCGCGAAAACAACCGTCATGTCGCCTTCGGCTATGGCGCGCATCTGTGCCTCGGCCAGCACCTCGCCAAGATGGAGATCCGCGCCTTCTTCAAGGAACTGCTTGGCCGCCTGGACGCAATCGAGATGACCGGCGAATCCAAGCGCGTGCAGGCGACCTTCGTGAGCGGCTTGAAGACCCTGCCGGTGCGCTACAAATTGCGGGCGGCATGACGCCGGTCACGCTTGTCGGCCTGGCCGCCGCGTTCTGCACCACGGTCGCGTTCCTGCCGCAGGTGATTCACACCTGGCGCACGCGCTCGACCAAGGACTTGTCGCTGCCGATGTTCGCGGTCTTCACCACGGGAATCTTCCTGTGGCTGGTCTATGGCGCGATCATCGGCGACATACCGCTGATCGCCGCCAATGGCGCGACCTTTGTGCTATCGGGCACCATCCTCTACTTCAAACTGCGGCACGGTTGAGGCGAAGAACGCGCCGCGGATGTCGACGATCAGGAACACGATCCAGGACAGCGTCACCGCGTTCGAAATATACGGCCCGAACAAATGCGGATTGGCGATGCCGACCACGGTGCCGAGGAACGCCAATCCGCAAGCCGCCGCTGCCGGATAGTTCACCCGCCCCGACTTGATCAGGATCATGCCCGCGACCGCGCCGGCGAGCCCCAGCCCCAGCCATTTCACCCCCGTCGCCCAGGGCAGCACGAGGAGCCAAAGGCCGAGCGCATCCGGCGCCGCCGTGATCTGGAACAGGCAGACATTCTCCAGATAGTCCGCCACCACCGCGGCCGCCGACAGCACGAAGCCGAGGAACGCGGCGTGTTCGTCGCGCGGCACCATGGCGAGGAAGAAGAACAGCAGGAAGGCGCCATAGGCCGGAATGAAGACCAGGCTGTCGATCAGCGTGACGAGGTTCAATTTCGCCGCCAGCGCCGTGCGGCAGGCGCTTGGCGCATCGCCGAAAATGGCCTGAAGGTCGCCAACGCTGCGCGCCAATTCTTCCGCGATGACCGCCGGATAATTCCTCGCCAGATCGCCGCAAGCAGCCGGCGCCGGCTGGAACAGGCCGGCCAGCACGAGCAGCAGGATGACGGCTGCTCCACCCAGGCTGATGCGATAGGCCAGTTTCGCCGAGATCATGGGGCCCCCTTTGCCCCATGATGTCACGCCCCACGGCGGCGGGCCATCGCCGCCGCGTCAGATATCCTCGGTGTGATGCCGGTGGTGCGTGGCCGGCCGGCTCGCCGCGTCGTGGAAATCGCCGCGCGACGAGAAGTCGACATCGAAATCGAGCCGGTCCGCCAGGAACATATCGGTCAGCTTCATGCGCCAGGTCACGCTGTGGCCGTCACCCACCTCGGCCACGGTGGGAGCGATGAGGCGGCCGCCGATATCGACCGGCGCCGCGTGGTCGATCGTCCCCGGCAGCCAGACGCTGAAGGTATAGGTGTGATCGCCGAACATGCTGGTCAGGATGTCCCGGCCGATATCGCTGTCGTCATCTGCGCGGCCGTCGCGTGCGCGATCGACGCGGAAGCTGCGATGGAAATTCACATGGGTGTCGCCGAGGCCGAGCAGGGCCTTGCCTTTGACGCGCAGGCTGATGGTCTCGTCGGAAAGCTTCAGGTCGGACAGGTCGTGGAAGCCGGTGCCGCTGGTCTGCACGGTCTTGCCGTCGACGGTCGAGACCCGGGTCGTCATCCGCATGTCGCCGACATCGACTTCCGCGTGCTTCTTGCGCAGGCCGTCGCCGACGATGCCGTCCGCCGTCACCGAAATCGCGTAGCCGCCGGAGCCGTCGCGCCCGATGGCGACCTTCTGGCCGAGGTCGAAGCACCCGCCGAGTCCCGCCGCGCACAGCACGACCACGCCCAGCGGAATCAGCCACTTGGGCAATATTTCCGAAAAGCCCATGACCCCTCTCCGAACCAGTGGCACGCTATCAGTTGGCTATGGATAGGGCGAAAACAAGGCGCTCAGCCGAACACCCGTTTGAAAATCGTGTCGACTTCCTTGGTGTGGTATTCGAGGTCGAACATCGCTTCGAGCGCCTTGGCCGGCACCGATTTCGCCACCTCGGGATCGGCCTTCAGCAGCTCCAGCAGCGTGCCCTCGCCGGCCCAGGCGCGCATCGCGTTCTTCTGCACCAGCTTATAGGCCGCCTCGCGCTCGATCCCCGCCTGGGTCAGCGCCAGGAGCGCGCGCTGCGAATGGATGATGCCTTGCGTCGACTCCAGATTCTTTTTCATCCGGTCGGCGCGCACCAGCAGCTTGTCGACGACGCCCGCCGCACGCACCAGCGCGAAGTCGAGCGTGATGGTCGCGTCCGGCCCGATGAAACGCTCAACGGAAGAATGCGAAATGTCCCGCTCGTGCCACAGCGCCACGTTCTCCATCGCCGGCATGACATAGGCCCGCACCATGCGCGCCAGGCCCGTGAGGTTCTCGCTCAGCACCGGATTTCTCTTGTGCGGCATGGCGGAGGAGCCCTTCTGCCCCTCGGCGAAAAATTCCTGCGCCTCCAGCACCTCGGTGCGCTGCAGATGGCGGATCTCCGTCGCCAGCCGCTCGATCGAGCTCGCCACCACGCCCAGCGCCGCGAAATAGGCCGCGTGCCGGTCGCGCGGGATCACCTGGGTCGAGACCGGCTCGACTTTCAGGCCGAGCTTGGCGGCGACGTGTTCCTCGACGCGCGGATCGACATTGGCGAAGGTCCCCATCGCGCCCGAGATGGCGCAGGTCGCGATCTCCGCCTTCGCCGCGATCAGCCTGTCCTTGGCGCGCACGAACTCGGCATAGAACCCCGCGAGCTTCAGCCCGAACGTCGTCGGCTCGCCATGGATGCCGTGGCTGCGGCCGATGGTGACGGTGTATTTGTGCTCGAAGGCGCGCTTCTTGAGCGCCGCCAGTAGCAGATCGACATCGGCGATGAGAATGTCCGTGGCGCGCGCGAGCTGCACCGACAGCGTGGTGTCCAGCACGTCGGACGAGGTCATGCCCTGATGCACGAAGCGCGCTTCGGGGCCGATCAGCTCGGCCAGATGGGTGGTGAAGGCGATGGTCTCGTGCCGGGTCTCCTTCTCGATCTCCTCGATGCGCGCGACGTCGATTTTCGCGTCGCGGCCCTTTTCCCAGATCGTGGCGGCGGCCTCTTTCGGGATCACGCCGAGCTCGGCCATCGCCTCGGCGGCATGGGCTTCGATCTCGAAATGGATGCGGTATTTGGTTTCGTCGGACCAGAGCGAAACCATCTCGGGGCGGGAATAGCGGGGGATCATCGCGGCAACCGGTTCGTTACGGGGCCTTATAGGTCCAACCTGCCCTCAAATCCACGCCGCCGCCAAATCGGTCACAGGCCGGGCGGAATCGCGGCCTCGATCAGAAGGCGGGTTTCCTCGTCCTTCGGGTTTTTCAGGATTTCCCTAAGCGGGCCGCGCTCCACGACCTTGCGGTCCTTGAAGAACATGGCGTCCTCGGCGAGGGCCTGCGCCACGCCGACATCGGCGGTGATGACCAGGAAAGCCGGCCCCTCCTGGCGGCGGAAATCCTCCAGGAGCTCGGTCAGGATCGACTGGGCGAAGGCGTCGAGCCCGCGCAAGGGCTCGTCGATCACCGCCAGGAACGGGGCGCTCACGATAGCGCGCGCGACCTGCAGGCGCCTTTTGTCGAAGGGCGACAGGGTGGCGACGGCGCGCCGCCCGTCATGGCTGGCCAGGCCGACGCGCTTCAGCGCGGTTTCGCGATGCCCCGCCACCATCTCGCGCGACAGACGCAGATGGGCGCGCAAGGGCTCGTCCACCGTGTCCCACAGCGTCATGCGCGGATCGAGCGCGTCGTCAGCGCCGGTGATGAAGGCGATGCGGCGGCGCAGGCGCGAGGTCATCGGCGCCGACAGGATGCTCATATCGACTTGGTCGAGCACCACGCGCCCGCCCGCGACATGATCGAGCCCGAGCAGCGCGCGCACCAGCGCGCGCCGCCCCGAGCCTTCCTCGCCGATCAGCGCCAGCGCGGCGCCGCGGCGCAGCTCGAAGGTGATGCCGTCGCGCCTCGCCTTGCCCTTGGCTCCGGCCAGATCGAGACCCTGCACCTGCAACAGCGGCTCGCCGCGCGTCGCGTTGCGCCCCGGCGGCAGGCCCAGCGGTTTGGGCAGCGCCTTGAACAGGGTGCGGGTATAGGCGTGGCTCTGGCCGCTCGCGAGCTTCGCGAAGGCGCCTTCCTCGATCACCTTGCCCTGGCGCAGCACGATCACGCGGCTGCCGAGCCGCGACGCCGCCTTCAGCCCGCGCGCGGCATAGAGCAGCGCGAAGCCGAGCCGCTTCTGCTCCTCCATGAGCGCGGCGACGACGGCGCGGATGGAGCGCGGCGTCAGGTCGCCGAAGGCGTGGTCGGCGATCAGCAGATCCGGCGCCTGCGCGATCGCGGCGGCGAGCAGCGCCCAGGACAGGGCCATCGCATCCAGCTCGCCGGGCCGCTTCTTCATCTCCGCGAAGAGCGGGGCGGCGGGAAAGCGTTCCAATGCGATGCGCAGCTCCTCGCGGGCGCTGGCGCGCGGGCTCGCATGGCGCCGCGCGATCACGCGGGAAAGCTGTGTCACGACGCTGGCATGCGGATTGAGGGGCGCGTCGGCGGCGGCCGCCAGATAGACGATGCGCAGATTGGCCTTCACGCGCTTCGCCGCCGATACGGCCATGCCGTCGCCGAACCTGACCGTTCCGGAACACTCGTCGCCGCGCCGCGTATAGCCGCCGAGCACCCGCAGCAGCGCGTCCTTGCCGCTGGACGCATCGCCGAGCAGCACCAGCGTCTCGCCGCCGTCGAGCCGGAAGGAGAGCTTCTCCAGCTCGACCGCGCCGTCATGGACGACGCCGAGATCCTGCACTTCGACGATGGGCCGGGCCTCGCTCATGCGCGCTCGCCTTCATCGAGCCCGGCCGCCAGCCGCGCGAACAGGATCAGCAGCGTCAGCGCCGCGGCGGGAAACGCCGCCGTCCACCAGGCATGCAGGAAATAGGGCTTGGCCGCCGCGATCATCAGGCCGAGGTCGCGATGCGGCGGCACCGCGCCGAAGCCGAGGAAGCTCACCGTCGACAGGACCAGCGTCACCGCCGCCAGCGCGCGCGCCGCGCTCGACAGGATCGTGTCGCTGAACTCGTAGACCAGATCGCGCCTGAGCAGCGTGGAGGCGGAAATGCCGGTGGCCCGGGCGTATTCGGAATGCGTCGCGCGCTCCTCGATCCGCGCCCGGTCGAAGGCGCGCACGAAGGTGAAGGGCGCGGCCGACAATCCCGCCGCCACCGCCGCCCAGTCGCGGGTCGAAAGCCCGATGACCAGCACCGCCAGCAGCAGCGCCGGCAGCGAGGCGAGGATACCGACCAGGCTCCTCACCGCCAGCGCCAGCGACCGCGGCAGCCGCGCCGCCACGAAGCCGAACAGCGCGCCGGCGATCAGCGTCACCACGGTGGCGGGCAGGGCGCTGCGCACCGTGGCGTTCAGCGCATGCAGCGTCTCGCTCAGCATGTCGCGGCCCAGGATGTCGGTGCCGAAGCGGAAGTCCGCCGAGGGCGGCGCCAGCAGCGCCCCGATGCCCGTGGCGTCGGCCGGCGCGCTGGCGAGGAAGTCCGACAGGCTCACCGCCACCGCGATCAGGCCGAGCCCGATCCACCCCACGATCCGCAGCATGGCGTGCAGCGAGGTGGGGCCGGACGGCGCCTGCGAGGTTGCCGCGATGGTCATGGCGCGGTCCCCGTCGCGACCAGCGGATAGGCGGCGCAGCGGCCGACGAGATCGGCGATCATCGTCAGCCCGGCGAAGCTCAACAGGATCGGCGACACGATCGCCCAGTCGTGCAGCGCCACCGATTTGACGAAAAGGTCCGCGGCGCCGGCATAGTTGAACACCCACTCGGCCACCGCGGCGGCCGAGAACAGCGCCAGCATCACCTCGCCAAGATCGGTCAGAAGGCCGGCGAAGATCTGCGGCACGCCATAGACGGTCTCGATCTCCCAGGCCGGCAGGCCCATGCGGCGAAGCTGCGTCCGCCAGGGCTGGCGCGCCGATTCCGCGCCGGCGCGCCGCAGCGCCAGTTGCGCCGCCGCCGCGCCCGACAGGCCCACGGTCAGGACGGGAAGCAGCAGCGTTTCGAGCCCGCGTGCGTCCCTGGGCACCAGCGCCAATCCGGCCGCGATGCCGGTGCCGCGCGGCACCGGCCAGTGCAGCAGGTTCGCCGCCACGAAGGCGAGCGCCAGCCCGGCGCAGAAGATCGGTGCCGCGGACAGGACCTGCACCAAGGGCGCCGCCGCGCGCCGCGCCGGTCCGGCGCCGAACAGGAAGCCGACCGGAATCCCCACGATCAGCGCCACCACGAAGCCTTCCAGCACCAGGCCCAGGGTCAGCGGCAGGCGATCGGCGAGCTCCGCGCGGGCGGAGGCGCCGGTCATGGCGCTGTGGCCGAAATCGAGATGGGCGAAGGCGTCGAGGGCGCGTCCCCAGGCGACCAGGAAATGCCAGAGCCCGCCGGCGGCGTCAGGCGCGGCCAGCGCCGAAATGGCGGCGGCGAGCAGAACGGCGCCCACCAGGCCCAGCCCCGTCCTCCCGGCCTCGCGCAGCACGAAACGCAGCATGAAATCCCCGATTTGACGGCGACTATAGCAGTGGGTGCTAAGTGGGAGTAAATGCCGGCTGCCCAAGGCTTGGTATCTCTGGGCTTCGCTTAACAAGGGGAATTCGGCGCGCTACTCTGTCGTCCTAGCGGCGTACGGGACGGGCATGCGGCCCCGATTCCGATCCAAGTCACCACATCGATTGCCCGCGCCAAAAGGTGGCGAAAGATGAGCGTCGTACTGGCGTGGCTTAAGAATGCCGGTCTATCGGCGGCGGTCGGCGCCGTGGTCTTCGTGATCACGGTGTTGGTGGTCTTCTTCGTTCAAAAGTATTTTCACATATCCTCCTCACCGAAATTGGAGGCGGGCGTCAGCTTCATCGTCGCCGTTCCTATCGCCGCATTATCGATTTGGCGGGCGCGATTGCGCCATCCCCCACAGGACCGGCCCTAGATCGGAATGGACTCCGCCATGAACTGGCCTCGCCTCACCACGCCGCTAGTGCTGACGGTCCTTTGTGCCTGCTCGTCGGCGGACCCGGACATGTCGGGCATCGACTCGCTCGAACGGGAATATGCCGCGCCGGCGGCCTACAGTATCCAAACCGTGCAACCCTATTATTGGCACAAGGGTCAGTCGGAAGCGGATGCGCCGCTGTATTTCTATCTTCTTTTTGATCAGAGCGCGGATCAGATCGAGACCTATGAGGCGCTGAAGGCTGTACTTTGCGTCGGCTCCGGGCCGATACGGTCGGCGACGCGTTATCCGGCTCACGTCGCCCCGCTGCTAATACCCGTCGGCGAAACGAAGATATCCTTGGCCCGGCCCAACCCCACTGAAAATCAAGTTGGAGACTTTATGCGCGACAACTATGACAAGCTGCAGGCCGCCGACGTGATGGGCCGCGCCGGTCTTCCGCTTCATCATGTGTATTTGGTCGCGACCACGGTTCCGAGCCGCGTGTGGTCGACGGGCATGGGTGTTCTGCATCCTTCGGTCTTTCGCGCCGCGCGGATCGACGATGCAGGCGATAATATCGGCGCGGCGCTGCAAAGCCTCATCGGCGAGGCGATGGACGGAACGATCTTCTCGGGCCCTACCGTTCGAGACCGTGGCTATGTCGTAATTTCCTGGGTGGAGCAATTGGGCGGCGTTGTGCTTTCTGTCGGGGCAAGCCTGGTGCCGGGACAAGCCCAAGCTTCAGAGTTGAAAACGACGGACCGCGGCGTGTGCGCGCCATCGTAGCGCAGCCGGCTACAACAGGCCCAGCGCCTTGAAGCTGGCATGGCCGCTGCGGCCGATTACCAGGTGATCGTGCACTGCGATCTTCAGCGCCTTGGCCGCCGCCGCCACGTCGCGGGTCATCTCGATGTCGGCGCGGCTGGGCGTCGGATCGCCGCTCGGGTGGTTGTGCACCAGGATCACCGCGCTGGCGCCGATCTCCAGCGCCCGCTTGACGATCTCGCGCGGATAGACCGGCGCATGATCGACCGTGCCGCGCGTTTGCACCTCGTCGGCGATCAGGATGTTCTTGCGGTCCAGGAACAGGACGCGGAATTCCTCGTTCGGGCTGCGCGCCATCGCCGCCGTGCAATAGTCGATCAGCGCGGCCCAGGACGACAGCGCCGGCTTGTTCAGCATCGCATTGCGCGACAGCCGGAGCGCCGCGGCCTCCACGATCTTGAGCTGCGCGACGACCGCATCTCCAACCCCGTCCACCTCAAGCAGCCGGGCGCGGGGCGCCGCGATGGCTTCGGCGAAACTTCCGAAATGGGCTATGAGCTGCTTGGCGAGCGGTTTCGTGTCGCGGCGCGGGATCGCCGCGAACAACACCAGCTCCATCAATTCGTAGTCCGGCATGGCGCCGGCGCCGCCTTCGAGGAAGCGTTCGCGCAGGCGTTCGCGATGGCCCAGTTGATGCGGCTCGGTCTCCGCGGCGCGAAACGGCAGGCCGGCGTCGGCGGCACCCGACGCGCGTTCTTCCGCAGCTTTGGTGTTCTTCCGCGCCATCGCTCGCCCCGCCACGATCCAAGCTTATCAGGCGCCCCGCCGCCCACGAAGCCGGCGGCGGCAAAAATGCGATGCCGGACTCAGATGCCGTAAGGCGGCTTGTCCCAGCCCTTGGGCGACTTCGTGAAAATCTCGACGCCCTCTTCGGTCACGCCGACCGAATGCTCGAACTGGGCGGACAGCGAGCGGTCGCGCGTCACCGCGGTCCAACCGTCGTTGAGGACCTTCACGCCATAGCCGCCCAGATTGATCATCGGTTCGATGGTGAAGAACATCCCGGGCTTCAGCCCGATCCCGTGCCCGGGCTTTCCGTAATGCACGATGTTGGGCAGGGCATGGAAGATGCGCCCGACGCCATGGCCGCAGAAATCGCGCACCACGGCGCAGCGCTCCTGGCCCTCGGCATAGGACTGGATGGCGTGGCCGATGTCGCCGGTCGTGTTGCCGGGCTTCACCACCGCGATGCCGCGCATCATCGACTCATAGGTGATGTCGACCAGCCTCTTGGCCTTCAGCTTCACGTCGCCGACCAGATACATGCGGCTGGTGTCGCCGTGCCAGCCGTCCACGATCACCGTCACGTCGATGTTGATGATGTCGCCGTCGCGCAGGGGCTTGTCGCTCGGGATGCCGTGGCAGACGACGTGGTTGATCGAGGTGCACAGGCGTGTGGCGATAGCCGCGATAGCCCAGGCAGGCCGGGATGGCGCCATGGCTGACGACGTAATCATAGGCGAGCTTGTCGAGATATTCGGTCGTGACGCCCGGTTTTACCGCCGGAACCATCAGGTCCAGGACTTCCGCCGCCAGCCGTCCGGCGCGGCGCATGCCCTCGAAATCGGCGGGGTTATGCAGCGTCACGGCAAAATGGGCGCGGCGGGTGGCTTCGAAGGCTTCGGCGTCGGGCATGAAGGACATTGCTGCAATTCCGTCTATTCGGTCGCTTGATGTAAGGGCAAAAGCCCTGTTTTCTAGGCTCGTCGGAACCAACAAAGTCTTACACCGGCTTCGCCCCATGAGCCAGCCCGCGCCCGTGACCGCCGCCATCCTCGTCATCGGGGACGAGATCCTGTCCGGCCGCACCCAGGACACCAATACCGCCTATATCGCCAAATTCCTGGCGGCGCTCGGCATCGACCTGCGCGAGGCGCGCGTGGTGCCCGACATCCGCGCGGAGATCGTCGCCGCGGTGAACGCGCTTCGGGCCCGCTACACCTATGTCTTCACGACGGGCGGGATCGGCCCGACGCATGACGACATCACCTTCGAATCGATCGCCGCGGCCTTCGGCGTCGACGTGCACTACCATCCCGAGGCGATGGCGATGATGGCGGCGCGCTACAAGCCGGGCGAGTTCAACGAGGCGCGCAAGCGCATGGCGCTGGTGCCGGTCGGCGCCGAACTCGTGCGCAATAGCGTCTCCACCGCGCCCGGCGTGCATATCGGCAATGTCTTCGTCATGGCCGGCGTGCCGATGATCATGCGCGCGATGCTCGATGCGATCGAGCCGCTGCTGGCGCGCGGCGCCGTCGTTCACGCCGCGACGGTGCAGACGAAAGTTCCGGAAGGCCGCCTCGCCGCCGGCCTCGAGGCGATTCAGAAGGCTCACAAAGATGTCGCAATCGGCAGCTATCCCTTCTATCGCGAGGATGGCTCCGGCGTTCAGCTTGTCGCGCGCGGGCGCGATGCCGACGAAGTCGAGACCGCGGCGCGCGAGATCGAGACCATGCTGCGCGATCTTGGCGCCGAGGCTTTCCGGGTAATCGCATAAGTTAATTTCCCGGATGGCGGTTCACCAGACGCGACATTAAGCATGACAAGGTGTAACGCCTTGTGTAGCCTCCCCGCGCTGGACAGAGGCAGGCCGCGATGTACGGCGTGCCCCGCGGGGCGGGAACCAAGACGACAAGGGGCGATGAGCCCGACGAAAGGAATGGGGCCCCGTGGCAAGGGCCCGCGCGCGAACTTTTTTTGGAGTGGGCGTAGTATGACGATGAAGCGGGTTATTGGCGCGGCCGTTTGCGGCATCGTGGTGGCAGTGGCGGGCGTGGCGCTCGCGGCCAATCTCACCTCCTCCAAGCAGGCCGATTTCTTCGCCTCCGGGCAGCATCAGTTCTATGTCTGGTGCGCGGGCGGGACGGATTTCACCGCGATGCAGGCCGGCGCCAGCGCCGCCGACGCCCAGATGAAGCTCTACAATTCGGAAAAGCGCGCCGGAAAGACCAATTGCTGGCCGGTCTGGCAGGGCCGGGTTTCCGGCTGAATAATGCGGAAGCAGGGCCGGGTTTCCGGCTGAATAATGCGGAATTTGTACCGAACGGCGGCCTTCAGGCCGCCGTTTTCGTTTCGGACGCCGCTCCGCGCTTGACTTGGACGTAGGCGCGGCAAGTATGCCAACCAAGGCTTTCCCGTCGCATGGAGACATCGCAGTGAAATACGGAATCGACTATCGCTATTTGCCCAAGGGCGGCTCCTTGCCGGTGGACAATACCCAGCCGGTGGATGTCGAAGTCGACCACGACCAGTTCGCGCTGATCCCCAATGTCGGCGACTATGTCGATATCCCGGGGGACGATCCGGGCATGCGCAACGTGCCGCTGAAGGGCAAGGTCCGCTCGCGCCTGTTCAAATATGTGATGAACTATTGCTACATCACCATCGTGGTCGAGGACACCGACGACGACTGGTCCAAGCTGCGCGCCCACGCCGCCGACACCTAGAGGCCCAGCGACTTCCGCTCCGCGTCGAACATCGCGAGGGCGTCCGCCCTGCCGGCGAATGCCTTGCGCGCGTCGGCCAGGGCGGCGAGCGCCTTCGGCTTGTCGCCCAGCACCGCATAGGCGCGGATCAGCCGCTGCCAGCCCTCGGCGTCGTCGGGATTGGCTTTCAGCCGCGCCGCCAGCCCCGCGACCATGTCGGCGATGTTCGGCGCGCCGCCGCCGCTGCGCGCCGTGAGCGCCGCGATGCGGTCCACGAGGTCGGTGTGCAATTCCGACTTCGCCGGCGTGTCGGCGAGCAGGCTGTTCCAGTATTGCAGCGCCACTGGCGCGTTGCCGCGCGCCGCCGAAGCGAGCCCCAGGAAATAGCGCGCCGACCGGTCCTTGGGATCGATGGCGAGGGCCTGGGCGAAGGCGGCTTCCGCGTCCGGCGTCACCGCTCCCGCGGACGCTTGCGTGAGCGCTTCCCCATAAGCCGAATAGAGGAAGGAATAACGCTGGCCCTGCGCCGCCGCCGCGTCGATGGCGCGCGCGAAGGCGCTGGCCGAATCGGGCGGGTCGTTCGCGGTGAAATAGTATTGGCCCAACAAGGCCCAGCCGCGCGGATCGCCGGGCTGCTTCTTCACCGCGGCGGCGAGCCGGCCGATCAGGGCGTTGGTGCTGCGGTCGTCCTTGCCCTTCAGCGTGCGCACCGCCAGCGCCGGCTGGCCGAGCGTCAGGTACAGCGCGCCGCCGATGCCGAGCACGAACAGCACCGCCGCGGCCCCCAGCACCAGGCCCTGGCGGCTCTTGAGCCGCAGCAGCACCGGACCCACGACGAACCCCGCCGCGACCAGCGCGACAAAGGCGAAGATGAAAACGGCGAGAGCGGTCATGCCCCCTCCGGCGGGCGGCGGCGGAACTTGCCCTTGGCGAGCGCCACGATCATGCCACGGATGGTGCGCACCTCCTGGTCGGTCAGGTCGGCGCGATTCAAGAGCGCCCGCATATGCCGGATCATCGGTGTCTCCTTGCTCGGCGGATAGAGGAAGCCCGAGGCCAGGAGCTCGTTCTCCAGGTGCTCGAAGAGCTGGAACATTTCCTCGCGTGTCGCTTTCTTGGCGACCGGGCCGTGGTCGATGCGGGTGCGCGGGCTGTCGTCGATGGTGCGGAACCACTCATAGCAGATCAGCATCACCGATTGCGCGAGGTTGAGGGAGGAGAACTCGGCCGTCGGGATCGTCACGATCGCGGTCGCCAGCGACACCTCGTCATTGTCGAGACCGGCCCGCTCGCCGCCGAACAGGACGCCGCAGCGCGTTCCCCGAGCCACCGCCGCGTGCAGTTGCCGGGCCGCTTCCGGCGGGGTGACGACCGGCTTGGCGACGCCGCGCTCGCGCGCCGTGGTCGCGAAGACGAGCTGCAGGTCGCCGAGCGCGGCGGCCGCCGTGTCGTACAACCGCACCTTGTCGAGCAGGTCGGAGGCCCCCGCCGCCATGTGGCGCGCCTTCTCGTTGGGCCAGCCGTCGCGCGGCTTGACCAGGCGCAGGTCGTCCAGCCCGAAATTCTTCATCGCCCGGACCGCCGCGCCGATGTTCTCGCCGAGCTGGGGATGGGACAGGATGATGGCGGGGGCGGTCATTTGCGGCTTTGACGGGTCTATGGGCCCCCGCTATACCCCGCGCCAGCAGCACTTTCGAGGCCCCCATGGACAAGATCAAAGTCGCCAACCCGGTCGTCGAGCTCGACGGCGACGAGATGACCCGCATCATCTGGGACCTCATCAAGAAAAAGCTGATCCTGCCCTATCTCGACATCGACCTGGAATATTACGACCTCAGCGTCGAGCACCGCGACGCCACCGACGATCAGGTCACCGTCGACGCCGCCCACGCCATCGCCCGGCACGGCGTCGGCGTCAAATGCGCCACCATCACGCCGGACGAGGCGCGCGTCGCCGAGTTCAAGCTCAAGAAGATGTGGAAGTCGCCCAACGGCACGATCCGCAACATCCTGGGCGGCACGATCTTCCGCGAGCCGATCATCTGCAAGAACGTGCCGCGCCTGGTGCCGGGCTGGACCCAGCCGATCGTCATCGGCCGCCATGCCTATGGCGATCAGTACCGCGCCACCGATTTCCGCTTCCCCGGCAAGGGCACGCTGACGATCAAATTCGTCGGCGAGGACGGCAAGGTGATCGAGCACGAAGTGTTCCAGGCGCCCGGCGCCGGCGTCACCATGGCGATGTACAATCTCGACCAGTCGATCATCGATTTCGCCCGCGCCTCGATGAACTACGCGCTGGCGCGCAAATATCCGCTCTATCTCTCGACCAAGAACACCATCCTCAAGGCCTATGACGGCCGCTTCAAGGATCTGTTCCAGGAGGTGTTCGACGCTGAATTCGCCGACAAGTACAAAGCCGCCGGCATCACCTATGAGCACCGCCTGATCGACGACATGGTGGCGGCCGCGCTGAAATGGAGCGGCGGTTACGTCTGGGCCTGCAAGAACTACGACGGCGACGTGCAGTCCGATACCGTGGCGCAGGGCTTCGGCAGTCTCGGCCTGATGACCAGCGTGCTGCTCACGCCCGACGGCAAGACGGTGGAAGCCGAAGCCGCCCACGGCACGGTCACGCGCCACTACCGCGAGCACCAGAAGGGCCGCTCGACCTCGACCAATTCCATCGCCTCGATCTTCGCCTGGACGCGCGGCCTGGCGCACCGGGCCAAGCTCGACGGCAATGCGGCGCTCGACAAGTTCGCCCACACGCTGGAGAAGGTCTGCGTCGAAACGGTCGAGGCCGGCTTCATGACCAAGGACCTCGCGCTGCTCGTTGGCCCGGACCAGAAATGGCTCACCACCGAAGGCTTCCTCGACAAGGTCGACGAGAACCTCAAGGCGGCGATGGCCTGACGCGGCTCGCGCCGAATGGCCAGGCCTTTGTCCGGTATCGAACATATGCGGCGGTACGTACAATTCCGTATCGCTCCGCGCGGAACGGCGTGCTCGGTTCCAGTGTTCGCTGCGAGTATAATTGCATGGCGCAGAACTCACCCGCGCCCGTCGATTTCAAGGCTTTATTCGAGAAGTCGCCTGGCCTTTATCTCGTACTCGATCCGGACCTGCGCATCGTCGCGGCGAGCGATGCCTATTGCCACGCCATGCGGATCGCGCGCGACGCGGTTCTGGGGCTGAACGTCCTCGACGTGTTTCCCGAAAATCCTGATGGCGAAGGCGCCAATGCCGTGGCGGAGTTTCGCGCCTCGATCGAGCGGGTGTTTCGCCTGCGCCGCTCCGACTCGATGCCCATCAGCCGCTACGACATCCGCCTGCCGCCGAGCGAAGGCGGCGGGCGGGCGGAACGGCATTGGAGCCCGCGCAACGTGCCGATCCTGGATGATGCCGGCGAGATCCGCTGGATCGTCCATCGCGTCTATGACGTGACGTCCGCCGTCACCGATCCGCAGTCCGACGAGGCGCGCCGCCGCCTCGCCCGGAACAACGAAAGGCTCATCCTGGAGCTGCAGAGGAGCAACGAGGAACTGGCGCAGGTCGACGCCCTGCGCAGCGCCCTGCTCGAGATGTCGCGGCTGAGCACGATGGCGATGATGGCGTCGGCGCTGGCGCATGACGTCTCCCAGCCCCTGACGGCGGCGAAGAATTATCTGAGCGCCCTGAAGCGCGGCGGCTCGCCCACCGGCCCCAAGCCCGAGGAGCTGCTCGGCAAGCTCGCACAGCAGATCGACCGCGCCGGCGACATCGTCAAGACCTTGCGCGGCTACATGTCGGCGGGCACCACGGTCCACCGCCGGGAGGATGTCGGTTCGGTCGTGGCCGACGCGGTGCGCCTGTTCGAATCCGCCGTCCGCCGCGCCGACGCGACGCTCGCCGTCGCCGTCGCGCCCGAACTCCCCGCGGTCCCGATGGATCGCACCCAGGTCCAGCAGGTTCTCGTCAACCTGGTGACCAACGCGGCGCAGGCCGTCACCGGCCGGGAGCGCCGCGAGATCGCCCTGACCGCGCGGCTGGAGGAGAACGCGCTGCGTTTCGATGTCGCTGACACCGGTCCCGGCCTGCCCGAGGATGTCGGCAGAAGGCTGTTCGAGCCCTTCGCGAGCACCACGCTGATCGGCATGGGCCTCGGCCTGCCGATCAGCCGCCAGATCGTCAGCGAGCACAAGGGGACGCTGTGGGTGTCGCCCAACACGCCCAAAGGGACGGTGGTCTCCTTCACCCTCGCGCTCGACCCGGCCTCCGCGAAGCCGGCCTGACCGCCAGTCGTTCGCATGCGATTGCCGCGAAGCTGTCGCGCAAAATCGTTCTTGATTCGTTCCAGATTTTTGCCCTAGGCTCAGGCGCCAATTTTGGGAGAGGGACGATGATTGGCTATGTCACGATCGGCGCCTTGGATTGCGAGGCGTCGGGCCGTTTCTACGACGCGGTGCTGGGTGCCTGCGGCAATGAGCGGAAATTTTTCGACGGCGGCTGGGTCGGTTACGGCCCAAAGGGCAAGGATTCGCACTGCGTCTATCTCTGCCCGCCCTACAACAGGGAGCCGGCCTGTCCGGGCAACGGCATGATGATCGCCTTCAAGGCCTATTCGGAAGCGGCGGTCAATGCCGCGTACCGGGGCGGCCTCGCCAATGGCGGGACGGACGAAGGCGCGCCCGGCTATCGCCCGCCGGAGAAGAGAAGCTGGTACGGCGCCTATCTGCGCGATCCCACCGGCAACAAGGTCGCGGTGTTCTTCACGCCATAGACGGCGCGGGCTGCGGCGACCGGAATGGCGGCCCGGACGGGTCCGTGCCCTACCGCTTTCGATCCGGCGGCTGGAAGACATGCGCCTTGTCCACTTCGGACTCCGACAGCCAGGGATCGAGCGCCGATTTTGGCGTCATCTTCTCGATCGTCTCTTTCAGGCCCGGCCGCTTCTGCAGCAGCCCCTCGAAATCGGCCGCCGACAATTCGAGCAGCCGCGAGGTCTGCACCGCGACGATCGTCGCGTCGCGCATGCTGTGCTCGACAAGGCCGAGCTCGCCGAAGAAATCGCCCGCCGAGAAGCGCAGCCGTGTGCCCGGCATCTGCGCCTCCACCTCGCCCGCCACCACGAAATACATCGCGGCGGCATGCTCGCCCGCCGGCGAGATGATGTCGCCGGCGCTGACCGTGTTGGCGCGCAGCAGGTCCATGATCTCGCTCACCGTGCGCGCGTCGAAGCCTTGGAACAGCGGCACGCGGGCCAGCATGCCGAAGGTCACCACGAAGTCGCGCCGGTGGATCGAATTGGCGAAGCCCGTCGCCACGATGCCGACGGGCAGCGCGGCAAGGCCGAGGCCGACGATCATCGCGATGCCGGCCAGGAAGCGGCCCAGCGCGGTGTGCGGCACGACATCGCCATAGCCGACCGTCGTCAGCGTCGTCACCGCCCACCACATCGCGCGCGGGATCGTGCCGAAGGCCTCCGGCTGGGCTTCGGCCTCGATGGCGTGCATCGCGGCGGCGAACAGCAGCATGGCGCAGAGGAACAAGAGCAGGCTGCCATAAAGCGCCCGGCGCTCCTCGACCAAGACGCGCGACAGCGCCGACAGGGCGGGGGAATAGCGCGCGATCTTCAGAAGACGCAGCAGCCGGAACAGGCGCAGCACGCGCAGATCGGCGATCGGCAGGAACAGCGCCGCCATCGCGGGCGCGATCGCCAGGAAATCGATGATCATCACCGGCCGGCTCGCGAAATAGAGCCGCCCGAAGACCGGCCCGCGCTCGCTCGCGATGGGGTCTTCCGGCGCGGTCCAGATCCGCGTCGCATATTCCACCGCGAACACGACGACCGAGACGAGCTCGAACCAGTGGAGCGTGTGGCGGTGCGCGGCCTCGAAGGCCGGAACGCTCTGCATCGTATAGGCCGCGACGTTGAGCACGATCAGCGCGATCAGCGTGCCCTCGACGACGGCGCCCAACGGCCCGCCCAGCCGGCCGCCTTCCAGCGCGAGATAGGCGCGCCGGCGCAGGCTCTCGCCGGCCCCGATCTTCATGCCGCCGGGAGGGCCTTTACGCGGTCGGCGATCGCGTCGAGCGCGCTCTGCGCCTTGGCGCCGTCGGGCCCGCCGGCCTGCGCCATGTCGGGCCGCCCGCCGCCGCCCTTGCCGCCCAGCGCCTCGGCGCCGAGCTTGACGAGGTCGACCGCGCTGATCCGCGAAGTGAGATCGTCGGTCACGCCGACGACCAGCGAGGCTCGCCCGTCCGCCACCGCCACGAAGGCGACGACGCCCGAGCCGATCTGCGCCTTGGCGCCGTCGACCAGCGATTTCAGGTCCTTGGGCGCGACGCCCTCGACGATCCGCGCGTCGACGGCGGGGCCGTCGCCGGCCTTCGCTTCCGCGCGCGCCGCTTGCGGCGCGACGGTCTTGCCCAGCGCGAGCTGCTTGCGCGCCTCGACCAACTCGCGTTCGAGCTTGCGCCGCTCCTCGGAAAGCTGCGCCACGCGGGCCGGCAGTTCGGGCGCGGTGGTCTTCAGCGCCGCCGCGGCCTCGCGCGCGATCTCGGCCTGGCCGGAGAGATATTTGCGCGCACCCTCGCTGGTCAGCGCCTCGATGCGGCGCACGCCGGCGCCCACCGCGCTCTCCGCCAGGATCGTGAACAGCCCGATATCGCCCAGCCGGTGCACATGGGTGCCGCCGCACAATTCGACCGAATAGTCCTTGCCGGCCTCGGGATCGGTGCCCATCGACAGCACGCGCACCTCGTCGCCGTATTTCTCGCCGAACAGCGCCTCGGCGCCCGCGTCGATCGCCTTCTCCGTCGCCATCAGCCGTGTCGTCACGTCGGAATTCTGCCGGATCACGTCGTTGACCATCTGCTCGATGCGTTCGAGCTCGTCATGCGTCACCGGCTTGGGATGGCTGAAATCGAAGCGCAGCCGCTCGGGCGCGACCAGCGAGCCCTTCTGCTGCACATGGTTGCCCAGCACGCGCTTGAGCGCGGCATGCAGCAGGTGCGTCGCGGAATGGTTGGCGCGGGTGGCGCGGCGGCGCTCGCCATCGACCGCCAGGTCGACGGTCTCGCCCACGCTCAGCGCGCCATGCTCGACCGTCACGACATGCACGAAAAGGCTGCCGAGTTTCTTCTCGGTATCGATCACCCGGCCGGCGCCCTTGGGCGAGGTCATCGCGCCCTGGTCGCCGACCTGGCCGCCGGATTCGCCGTAGAACGGCGTCTGGTTGGTGATAATGCGGACGGTCTCGCCCTTCGCGGCAGCGGCCAGCCGCGCGCCGTCCTTCAGGACCGCGAGGATGACGCCCTCCGCATGCTCGGTGTCGTAGCCAAGGAATTCGGTCGAGCCCAGTTCGTCCTTCAGCGCGAACCATTGCGCGTCGGTGGTGGCCTCGCCCGTTCCGGCCCATGCCTTGCGCGCTTCGGCCTTCTGGCGCGCCATGGCGGCGTCGAAGCCCTCGGTATCGACGTCGATGCCTTTCGCCTTCAGCGCGTCCTGCGTCAGATCGAGCGGGAAGCCGAACGTGTCGTAGAGCTTGAAGGCGACATCGCCCGCCAGCTTGCCGCCGGCGGGAATGCCGGACGCCGCCTCGTCGAGCAGTTTGAGGCCGCGCGCCAGCGTCTCGCGGAAGCGGATCTCTTCCAGCTTCAGCGTCTCGCCGATCAGCGCCTCGGCGCGCTTGATCTCGGGATAGGCCTGGCCCATCTCGGCGACCAGCGCCGGCACCAGCCGGTGCATCAAGGGGTCCTTCGATCCGATCAGATGGGCGTGGCGCATGGCGCGGCGCATGATGCGGCGCAGCACATAGCCGCGGTTTTCGTTCGACGGCAGGACGCCGTCGGCGATCAGGAACGAGGTCGAGCGCAGGTGATCGGCGATCACGCGGTGGCTGAACACCGCATCGCCTTCCGACTTGGCGCCGGAAAGATCGACCGAGGCGCCGATCAGGTGGCGGAACAGGTCGACGTCGTAATTGTTGGTGACGCCCTGCAGGATCGCGGTGATGCGCTCCAGCCCCATGCCGGTGTCGATCGAGGGGCGCGGCAGGTCGATGCGGGTGTCCGCGTCCACCTGCTCGAACTGCATGAAGACGAGGTTCCAGAATTCCAGGAAGCGGTCGCCGTCCTCGTCCGGCGAGCCGGGCGGGCCGCCGGCGACGGCTTCGCCCTGGTCGTAGAAGATCTCGGAGCAGTAGCCGCAGGGGCCGAGCGGCCCCATCGCCCACAGATTGCTCTCATGGCCGACGATACGGCTTTCGGGCAGGCCGGCGATCTTCTTCCAGAGGTTCCGCGCGACGTCGTCGGTTGGATAGACCGTCACCCACAGTCTGTCCTTGGGCAGGGCCAGCGTCTTGGAGATGTAGTCCCAGGCATTTTCGATCGCGACTTCTTTGAAGTAGTCGCCGAACGAGAAATTGCCCAGCATCTCGAAGAAGGTGTGGTGGCGCGCGGTATAGCCGACATTGTCGAGATCGTTGTGCTTGCCGCCGGCCCGCACGCATTTCTGCACCGAGGTGGCGCGGACGTAAGGACGCTTCTCCGCCCCGGTGAACACGTTCTTGAACTGCACCATGCCGGCATTGGTGAACATCAAGGTCGGGTCGTTGCGCGGCACGAGCGGCGAGGACGGCACCACCGAATGCTGGCGGTCCCGGAAGAAGTCGGTGAACGAGGTGCGGACGTCTGCGAGGCTGGTCATGGGGGTTATGTAGCTGTCGCGCCTTTTTCTGTCATCCCCAGGGGCGGAATAGCGGTCGATCCGGAGAAATCCTCACCCTCTCCTCGAGGGAGGGTGGAGAAAAACGAAGGGGCGCCCGTGGCGGGGCGCCCCTTCGCCGGAGTCGTTCCCTCATGCCAATAAAGGAACGAACACAAAGCGCAGCATCAGCCGCGCGATAATCAACAAGCCGGCCTTGCCGGACCGGCCTATTCCTCGTCGTCGTCATCCTTGTCCGAGCCGCCCAGCGCCAGGTTCTGGGCGATCAGCCCGGCATTGCCGCGGATCGCGGCCTCGATCTTGTCGGCGATATCGGGATGAGCGGAAAGGAAGGTCTTGGCCTGTTCGCGGCCCTGGCCGATGCGGTCGCCGTCATGGGAGAACCAGGAACCGGACTTCTCCACCACGCCCGCCTTGACGCCCAGATCGAGCAGTTCGCCGGTCTTGGAGATGCCTTGGCCGTACATGATGTCGAACTCGACCTGCTTGAAGGGCGGCGCGACCTTGTTCTTGACCACCTTCACGCGGGTCTGGTTGCCGATCACCTCGTCGCGGTCCTTGATCGCGCCGATGCGGCGGATGTCCAGGCGCACCGAGGCGTAGAATTTCAGAGCATTGCCGCCGGTCGTGGTCTCCGGATTGCCGAACATCACGCCGATCTTCATGCGGATCTGGTTGATGAACAGCACGATGGTGTTGGACTTGGAGATCGAGGCGGTGAGCTTGCGCAGCGCCTGGCTCATCAGCCGCGCCTGCAGGCCGGGCAGCGAATCGCCCATCTCGCCCTCAAGCTCGGCCTTGGGCGTCAGCGCCGCGACCGAATCGATCACCACGATGTCGACGCCGCCCGAGCGCACCAGCGTGTCGGTGATCTCCAGCGCCTGCTCGCCGGTGTCGGGCTGGGAGATCAGCATCTCGTCGATGTCGACGCCCAGCTTCTTGGCGTAGCCGGGGTCCATCGCGTGTTCGGCATCGATATAGGCGGCGATGCCGCCCTTCTTCTGGATCTCCGCCACCACATGCAGCGCCAGCGTCGTCTTACCCGAGCTTTCCGGGCCATAGACCTCGATCACCCGGCCGCGCGGCAGCCCGCCGATGCCGAGCGCGATATCGAGCCCGAGCGAGCCGGTGGAGACCGCGTCGGTCGCGACCCCCAGGTCCCGGGCCCCCATCTTCATGACGGAGCCCTTGCCGAAGGCGCGATCGATCTGGCTCAGCGCCGCGTCGAGCGCCCGCTTGCGATCGGAACTTTCCTTGTCGTCCTTGGCCACTACCCGCAAAGCCGCCTGTGACATGAGATGCGCCTCCTTATTTCAGAGCGGCAAGGAAAACCCAAGCCGCCGCCACGAGGCGATCAAAGTACACGATTTGTTCTCATTTGCAAGATACTGGTTAAAGCAATGGTTTTCCGCGGAAATACCACATGTTGTTCTTGGCTCGTTCCCAAGCCGGGCGGCTCAGCGCCGCACCGCCCGTTCGACCTCGCTTTGCGGGGCGCTCGGCGAGATGTCCTCGTCGCCGTCCATCTGGCCGGGCTTGGTCTCCTCGCCGCCATGGACCGCGCCGTCGGCCACCGGAACCGTGTGGTTGGCCAGCGGGTCGAGCGCAACCGGCTTGGGTTTCCGCCGATCCTGCTTTTCCTGGGCGGAATTGGACTCGTTGGGCTCTGCCATCGGCGTCTCCTGGCTGCGCGTCCTTGAGCAAACGTATCGGGCGGCAAAGGGTGGCCGCAAGCCCGTCAGGACGGCGCCTCGGCCGCCTGCCATGATCCGCCGATGTCCGAGCCCGATTTCCTGGCCGATATCCTTGCCTATATCGAGGCGCACCGGGGCGGGCCGCTCACGGTGGCGGAGCTGGCCTTCGATTGCGGCCACGAAAGCCAGGAGGCGTTCACCCGCGCCTTTCATCGACGCTATGGCGTGCCGCCCGGCCAGTTCAAGCGCGAAGCCCTCGAGCAACCCAGGAAGGAGACCGTCATGCCCGCCACCGCGAAAGTCGAACTGCTTGCCGATCGCGTGCCGCGCGCCGCCTTCACCGTGGCCGGCGTCGGCGCCCTGTTCACCGACGAGAACAAGAGCGGCATTCCCGGGTTGTGGCCACGGCTCATCCGCGTCCTGCCGCTGGCCGGCCAGGCCGATGCGCGCAGCTATGGCGTATGCCGGATGGAGGACAAGGAGGAGGGCGCCCTCAAATACATCGCCGGCGTGGAGGTGACGGGCGACGCGCCGCTGCCCGACGGCTTCGAGCGCATCGCGCTGGACGCGCATGTCCACGCGGTCTTCCGCCTGACGCTCGACGGCTCCGCCCTGCATCCGCAGATGCAGGCCGCGATGGGCAAGATCTGGGGCGAACTTCTGCCGCGCTCGGGCCTCAAGACGGTCCCCGCGCCGGACTTCGAACTTTACCCCTCCGACTTCGAGCCGATGCGCAAGGGCTCCCATGTCGACATGTACATCGCGGCGGAGGCGTAGGCACCCGCCGGGACGGGTCAGGGCTTCGCGAACGGACCGGCCAGGACCGCATCTTCATAGGCCGCGATTTCATGCTCGAAAGGCCACTGCACCGAAGCCTTTTCGTTCGCCGCCAGGAACGCCGCGCAAGGCGCGGTCGGCTTCGCGGCGCCGGGCACATTGCCGGCGCAGGCAGGCGCCGGCTTGCGATAGTCGCCGCCGGTCCACAGGCTCGCCCCCGGCAGGAAGCTGTATTCCAGCCCGTTGCGCGCGATTCGCTTGAGATCGAGATAGCCGAGCTTCTGCTCCGTCACCGCGCGAACATATTCGTGGGTGAGGTCGATGCGGAACACGCCCTCGTCGTCCGCCGACAGCGTCACCGGCACGCCGGCGCGGCGATAGAGCGCCAGCGGATGCTCCGCGCCTGATATGCCCGGCGTTATGGCGTTGCTGGTGAGATTGATCTCGACCGCGATCTTCTTCGCCGCCATCTCGGCCAGCAGGCCGGCGGCGTCGCGTTCATAGGGGATCGAATAGCCGTGGCCGATCCGCCGCGCGCCGGCGATCTCCACCGTGTCGCGGATGTGAAAGCCGAGCTCGGTCGGCGGCACGAGGCCCAGCGCCAGCTCGCCGGCATGCAGCGACAGGTTCACGCCGGGAAAGCAGGTCTTAAAGAAGCGGAACATCTCCATCTGCAATTCGAAATCGCGCAGGCTGACGGGATCGTCCTCCGGCGCCACCAGATCGACACCGACGAAGCGCGGATCGGTCGCGGCCAGCGTGAAGCCCAGCGCGATCTGCGCGAACACCTGTTTGGGCGGCAGGGTGCGCACGACATAGAAGAGATAACGCACCGTCACGGCGCAGGCGGCGTCGGCCCCCGGCGTGCCGCAGGCCAGCGCCGCGCGCATCTTCGCCTCGGCCGCGTCGTATTCGGCGCGCGCGGCCGCCGCCAGGGCGGGCAGTTTCGGCGCCACCGCGTCGAAGCTCCTGGACAGATCGGCGGCGTCGAACGAAACATCGTCGCCGAACAGCGCAAGCGAGAACGCGCCGGCGGGATCGGTCATCTGCTCGATATAGGTCACATGATCGGCCGCCGCGATCCGCCGCGTCGCCGCCAGCATGTCGCCCAGATGCCCCGCGCCGGCCGGGATGAACCGCGCGAAGGCCGCGAAAGTGTGGTCGTGGCCCGACGCCTCGCCGGTGCCGCCGCCGGGAGACCAGTTGCGCATCGACAGCGCGTCGATAGTCTCCTGGTAGAATTTCGGATCGCGGCCGACGAGGTCCTTGGCCGGCACCTGGTCGGCGGCGCAGGGCGGCGGGGTGATCGCCCGCGCCGCCCGCGCGATGCAATCGCCGTCCTCGCTCGCCCATTTCAGATAGTCCTCGGCATAGACCGAGCCGTCGAGATGGTTGTGCAGGTCGCCGCCCTTCGGCATCGGCTGCAGCAGGATGCGCAAGGCCGGCGGCGAGGCGGCGGCGCGCGCGATCACCGCCGCGACGCGATCCTCGCGCGATGGTAAAGGCGCGGCCTGCGCTGCCAGTGCAACAAACACAATTGTCATTCCCGCGAAAGCGGGAATCCAGGGCCGCAAGCGCTCAGGCCGAAGTCTTCCCATAGGTCTGCCGCATCCTCTCTTCGGAATGGAGTCCGGCGAGAATGGGCGGATAATGCGCCGGCCCGCAACCCGGCAGGCAGGCGATCTCGGCATCGCTGTTCGGACCGGTGAACAACACGATGGAGAGCCGGCGTGTGCCGCTCGTCCGATCGCGCGGCGGGTTCACCACGCGGTGCACGTTCGACACCCAGCGGTCGTTGGTCCAGCGCTGGATCAGATCGCCGGCGTTGATGACCAGCGTGCCCGGCACCGCCGGCACGTCGATCCAGTCCGCGCCGCTCTTCACCTGAAGCCCGCCCGGCGCCGCGTCCTGGCGCAGGATGGTGAAGCCGGAGAAATCGGTGTGCGGGCCGTAGCGCAGTTCGTGCGCGTCCGGTGCCTCCGGCTGGTCGGGATAAAGCACGCAACGCAGGTTCAGTTCCATGTGATCGAAGAACGGCGCGAAATAGTCCTCCGGCAGGCCGAGCGCCACGGCGCTCAGCCGCATCAGCGTCAGCGCCAGGTCGCGGCCCGCCGCGATATAGGCCTCCACCGTCTCGCGAAAGCCCGGCATGACGTGCGGCCACAGATTGGCGCGATAGAGCCGCGCGTCGAGCGCATTGTCTGGCGCCGCCCGGTCGAAGCGCGGATTGGCGAAGGTGAGCGACTCGCAGAGATCGGGCCGCGCGTCCGGATCGCGCCCGCCGCCGACGACCTCGCTACGCAGCGGTAGATAACCCTGGCCGCGGCCCTTGTCTGGAAAAGTGAGCTTTGCTTTCTCCGCGAGCGGCCGCGCGAAGAACGCCCGCGCATGATCGTAGATGCCGTCGATCAATTCCTTGTCGATGCCATGGCCGCCGATCAGCGCGAACCCCATCCCCCGCATCGCCGCGTCCCACTGCGCCGCGACGGACGCGGGTCCGGCTCCGGAAGAAAACGGCGCGATATCGATGACGGGGATTTGCAAAGCGCTACTCGCCAACAACCCGCTTCGGCGCCGGCGCGCCGCTCAGCACTTCCTTCACCTTGGCTGCGAGTTGCTTCAGCCCGAACGGCTTGGGCAGGAAATGCAAATCCTCGGCCTTCTCGTCGTTGCGGCGGAAGGCTTCCTCGGCGTAGCCGGACATGAAGATCACCGCCATATCGGGCTTGATCCGCTTGACGGCGCGCACCAGGGTCGGCCCGTCCATGTTCGGCATCACGACATCTGTAATAAGCAGGTCAATGGGCGCCTTGGCGTTCTTGACGATCTCCAGCGCTTCCTCGCCGCCGCTCGCCTCCAGCACGCTGTAGCCGCGCATCTTGAGCGCCCGCGCCGCGAAGCTGCGCACCGCCTCTTCGTCCTCGACCAGCAGGATCGTGTCCTGGCCGGTCACGTCGCGCGGGCCGGCGCGTTCCGGCTCGGCGGTCAGCGCCGCGTTGGCGTCGATGCGGTGGCGCGGCAGGTAGATGCGGAAGGTCGTGCCCTTGCCGACTTCCGAATCGACCATGATGAAGCCGCCGGTCTGCTTGACGATGCCGTAGACGGTGGCGAGGCCCAGCCCCGTGCCCTGGCCCACGGGTTTCGTTGTGAAGAACGGATCGAAGATCTTGCCCAGATGCTCCTTGGCGATGCCGGTGCCGGTGTCGGCGACCTCGATGCGGACGTAATCGCCGGCCGGCATCACGCCGGTGCCGAAGGCGACCGGTGCCGTCACCGCCTCGTTCGCCGTGCGGATCGTGACCGTACCTCCCTTGGGCATGGCGTCGCGCGCGTTGACCACCAGGTTGATGATCGCGTTGGAAAGCTGCGCCTCGTCGGCATGGATCGGCCACACATCCGCGCCGTGCTCGAGCTTCAGGTCCACGCCCTCGCGCAAGAGGCGCCGCAGCATCAGCGCCAGTTCGCCGACCACGTCGCGCACCGCCAGCACGCGCGGCTGCATCGTCTGCTTGCGCGAGAAGGCGAGAAGCTGGCCCACCAGCGTGGCGGCGCGCAGCGCGTTCTGGTGGATCTCGTTGATCTCCTTGAACGAGGGATCGCCCGCCTGGTGGCGCATCAGGAGGAATTCGGAATTGCCGATGATGACGGTGAGCAGGTTGTTGAAATCGTGCGCCACGCCGCCGGCGAGCTGGCCGACCGCCTGCATCTTCTGGCTCTGGGCGAATTTGGTCTCCAGCGCCTTCTGCTCGGAGACGTCGACGAGATAGAGAATGGCGCGCCCGCCGCTGATCGGGCTGGCGAACAGTTCCGCGGTGCGCTCGTCGATGCCGGCGGCGCGCAGTTCGGCGCTGGCGACATTGTGCGCGCCCTGCGCCGCCTGGGCGATGAGCTCGACCACGCGGTCGCGGTCGGCGGCCTCGACCAGTTCGCCGAACGGCCGCCCCGCCAGCGCGCCCGGCACGCCGAAGAATTTCGCGAAGGCCGGATTGGCGTCGACGACCCGCCCGTCGCTGCCGGCGAAGGCGACGCCGACCGGCGCGTCGCGGAAGATGTCGCCGACGGCGGCCGGCGCGGTGACCGGCGGCGGCGCGGCGGTGGGCTTGGCGGGTGCGGCCGGCACCGCCGGATTCGACAGGCGCGGCGTGAACCACCAGGCGGTCTGGCCGTTCGACAGCGGCCTGACCGCGGCGACGAGTTCGATCCCCGGACCGACCGCGAAGGATTCCTCGCGCGGCACGCCGTCGGCGGCGCCGCGCGTCAGGCGATAGAGCACGGCGGCGGAAGGCTCGCCGGCCAGCGCCAGTTCGGGCGGCGGGGCGGACTCGCCCTCCTTGGCGCCCGACATGCGGCGATAGACGTCGTTGCAGTCGACCACGGCGCCGTCCGTGGCGGTGATCGCCCAGGCGATATTGGCCCGCGCCGCGGCCTCGGCGACGCGCCTTGCGTCGGCGGCGGAGAGCTTGTCCTTGGGCCAGACCGCGAAGAGGAACAGGCTGGCGACCGCGCCGATCGCCGCCAGCAGCATGACGCCGGCCCAGCCGACTGCGTGCGGCGTCGCCACCGCCAGTCCCGCCGATCCGAGCGCCAGGAACACGAATCCCAGCGCCGCCCAGCGCCAGGCGCCGGCCGGTATGCCCAGACTGCTGTTGAAAACGCGGGTCGCCATCATGATTCGTACCCCTTCAAGGTAGGCTCTTTTCGAGCCCGGGCCTAATCGGCAATCTCCGTTAACGGGCCGTCGCATTGCATTGATAAATGCCAATGGATAGCCTTCTGGTATCGGTACCAGGAACGGGCGGGCGGAAGCGTTGAGACGGCTAGGGATCGCGGCGGCGCTGTTCGCCGTCCTGGTGAGCGCGCATGTGGCGGCCGCTCCGGCGCACGGAGTCGTCGCGGGAGCGGCACACGCGCCCGGGCCGGCGCGGCCCGCCCAAACTCTGGGATGGATCGGGACCTGGTCGGCGGCCCAGCAATTGCCCGAACCCTCGAACCAGCTTCCGGCCGAGGCGTTGCAGGACACCACGCTGCGGCAGACCGTGCATCTCTCGGTCGGCGGGCCGGTAATCCGTGTACGGATTTCCAACGCCTACGGCACCGCTCCGCTGCATCTGACGGCGGTGCACATCGCCCGGCCGATGCCCGGCGTGCTGGGCGCGATCGTGCCGCAAAGCGACGCCGCCCTGACCTTCGCCGGCCAGGCCGACGTGACCGTGCCCGCCGGGGCGGATTTCCTGTCCGATCCGCTCGCCTTCCCGGTCGCGCCGCTGTCGGACCTGACGATCACGCTGCATTACGACCGGCTCGATTTCCAGCCGACTGGCCATCCCGGCGCGCGGGCCGCGACGTTCCTGGCGCCGGGCGACCAGCTCACGGCGGCGACGCTCGCGCCTTACGCCATGCTCGAACATTGGTACATGGTCGAAGCCGTCGAGGTTCAAGGGGCGCGGGGCGCCGTCGTCGCGCTCGGCGATTCGATCACCGATGGGCGCGGCTCGATCCCCAACGCCAACAACCGCTGGCCCGACGATCTGGCGCGCCGGCTCCAGGCCGATCCGGCCACGCGCGGCATCGGCGTGCTCAACATGGGCATCGGCGGCAACCGGATGCTGCTCGACGGGCTCGGCCCCAACGCACTGGCGCGCTTCGACCGCGACGTGCTCAGCCAGAACGGCGTGCATTGGCTGATCCTGCTCGAAGGCGTCAACGACATCGGCATGCTGACGCGCGACGCGGCGGCGCCGATGCCGGACCATGAGGCGCTGGTGGCCCGCGCCATCGCGGCCTATCGCCAGATCGTCCAGCGGGCGCGCGATCACGGCATCAAGGTGATGGCCGGCACCGTCATGCCGTTCATGGGCTTCACCTATTACCACCCGGCCGCCGCGAACGAGGCCGACCGCCAGGCGCTCAACGCCTGGATCCGCGGGACGGGCAATGCCGACGCCGTGGTCGATTTCGACGCGGCATTGCGCGATCCCGCCGCGCCCGATCATCTCCTGCCGGCGTTCGACAGCGGCGACCATATCCATCCTTCGGTCGAAGGCTATAAGGCGATGGCCGAGTTGATCCCGCTCGCCTTCTTCGCGCCGCCCGCCCGTCCGGCGCCTCGGGGAAAACGGAAATGAGAAAGCTGATCCTGGCCGCCGCGCTCTGCCTGTTCGCCGCGCCGGCGGAGGCCGAGATGAAGATCGCCATCACCTTCGACGATCTGCCCTCGCACGCCGCGCTCCCCGCCGATACGACGCGGGTCGAGATCGCGGCGAAGATCATCGCCGCTCTCAAGGCCGCGAATACCGGGCCGGTCTACGGCTTCGTCAACGGTCTGCGGCTGGTGGACGATCCGCCCGCCGCGCCGGTGCTGCAACTGTGGCGCGACGCCGGCTTTCCGCTCGCCAACCATACCTATTCGCATATGAGCCTCGACATGCACACGCTGGCGGAGTGGAGCGCCGACACGCTGCAAGGCGAGGCCGCGATCACGCCCTTGATGACGGGGCAGGACTGGCACTGGCTGCGCTATCCCTATCTCGCCGAGGGCGACACGCTGGCCAAGCATCTGGAGGCGCGCGCCTTCCTCGCGGCGCATGGCTACCGCATCGCCGCGGTGACGATGAGCTTCGACGACTATCAGTGGAACGACACCTATGCGCGCTGCGTAGCCCGGCACGACGACGCGACCATCGCGACGATGGAAACCGCCTTCCTATCGGCGGCGGATGCGAGTCTTGCCTACTACCACGCTTTGTCGATGCAGCTTTTCGGCCGCGACATCCCTTATGTGCTCCTGATGCATCTGGGCGCCTTCGACGCGCGGATGATGCCGCGCCTGCTCGATCTCTATAAGAGCCGGGGCGTCGGCTACGTGCCGCTGGAAGAGGCCGAGCGCGATCCGTTCTACGCCGCGCAGCTCGATCCGCGCCTGCCGCCGACGCCGGCGAATCTCGAACAGGCGCTGGTGGCGCGCGGCGTGAGCTTCGCGCCGCGCCTCGTGAAGGTCCTGCCCTTCGACACGCTGTGCCGGTAGCGTCCCAAGACGGAAGAATTTCGAAATCAAAAAACGGTGTCATCCGCCGCGAATGCGGCGGACCCAGCTGACATCTGCGCCGGCGGAGCGCGTTGAACGAGACCCCTGATCGACAAAGCTATGCTGCTTCACCTGGGTCCGCCGCATTCGCGGCGGATGACAGTTGTTTGTGTGATTGCTGTGATGCTTTCTCCACGGCTCCGCGCGAATCGATTCTATTTCGCCTTGATCTTGCCGGTGAGGCGATAGACATAGCCGATCACCTGCGCCACGGCCTTGAAGTGCTCGGCCGGCACCACCTCGTCGACCTCGACGGTGGCGTGCAGGGCGCGGGCGAGCGGCGGGTTCTCGACGATCGGCACGTCGTGCTCCTTCGCCACTTCGCGGATCCTGAGCGCCAGCGCGTCGACGCCCTTGGCGACGCAGATCGGCGCCGCCATCTTGCCCTGCTCGTATTTCAGCGCGACCGCGTAATGCGTCGGATTGGTGATGATGACGGTCGCTTCCGGCACCGCCGCGATCATGCGTTTCTTGGCGCGCTCGATCCGGATCTGGCGGATCTTCGCCTTGATCTGGGGATCGCCCTCGTTCTGGCGGTATTCTTCCTTGATCTCCTGCCGCGACATCTTGTTGCGCTGCATGAAGCGGTAGCTCTGCAGCACATAATCGGCGACGGCGATGGCGGCCAGCGCGCCCAGCGCGGCGTACAGCACCTTGTAGAGCAGATGGCTCATGTCGCCCGCCACCGCGACGGGCGATTGGTCGAGCACCGATTGCAGCATGTTCCGCTCGGGCCAGATCTGGGTCCACACCGCGAAGCCGACGACGCCGATCTTGAGCAGGCCCTTGACGAGGTTCATCAGCCCCTCGACGCCGAACATGCGCTTGAGGCCGGCGAAGATGTTGAGCTTGGAGAAGTCGGGCTTGATCTTCTCCAGCGTGATGCTCGGCCGCGCCTGCAACACGTGTCCGGCGAGCGCGGCGACGATCATCACCGCGAAGACCGGCGCCAGGATCGTGCCCAGCGTGGTCGTCACCTGCCGCGCCAGCGCCATGATGTCGGCGGGAGCGGCGATGCCGATCCGGTCGGGCTGCTCCAGGAACATGCGCATCGCGCCGCCCAGCGACTTGGCGGTGGAGGCGCCGAACATCATGATCGCCACCGTGCCGCCGAGCAGCAGCACGAAGGCGGAGACTTCCGGGCTCTTGACGATGTCGCCCTGGGCGCGCGCCTCGTCGAGCCGTTTCTGTGTCGGCTGTTCGGTCTGCTGCGAGTCGTCGCGCTCGTCGGCCATGGCTTATTTTTGGTCGCGCTTGCGGACGGAAAACCGCTGCACACTTTTCCTGCAAGCGCTCATAGGAACTGCGCCATCTGCGTCGCGTAGAAATTCAGGAACAGCGTCATCATCGAGCCGAGCAGAAGCGCCAGCAGCACGAAGCCGAACATGATGTTGATCGGCATGGCGACGAAGAACACCTGAAGCTGCGGCATCAGCCGCGCCAGGACGCCGAGCGCGGCATAGAGCGCGAAACCGAACACCAGGAACGGCGCCGCGAGCTGGAAGCCGAGCACGAAGGAGGCGCTGACCAGCCGCACGGTCAGCTCCGCCATGTCGCCGGTGGGAAGGGCGGTGCCCGGCGGGATCATCCGGTAGCTGCCGGCGATCGCGCCGATCGCGACGTGATGCAGATCGGTGGAGAAGATCAGCACCGCGCCCAGCAGCGAGAAGAAATTGCCGATGGCGGCGCCCTGGTCGTGCTGCGTCGGATCGACGGTCTGGGCATAGGCGAGGCCGGTCTGCGTCGCGATCAGGAGGCCCGCGGTCTGCAGCGCGCTCATGATGATGCGCGACATGGCGCCGATCAGGATGCCGGCGGTCGCCTCCTGCGCGATGAGAAGGCCCAGTTGCAGCGCGCTGGACGGCGCCGTCGGCGGATAGTGGTTCTGCACCATCGGCGTCAGCGCCACCGTCACCGCCAGCGCCAGAACGAGGCGCACGCTCGCGGGAATTCCGCCTTCGCCCAGCGCCGGCAGCAGCATCATGAGCGAGCCGGTCCGCGCGAAGACGAGCAGATAGGTGAGGATCATTCCGGAAAGCGCGGGAAGGTGGATGTGCACGGCTAGTACGCCGCGATGCGCTGCGCGATATCGACCATCAGCCCGTTCATCGCCGAGCCGGCGAAGGGCAGGGTGATCAAGAGCACCACGAAGATCGCCACGATCTTGGGCACGAAGACCAGCGTCATCTCCTGGATCTGGGTCAGCGCCTGGAGCAGGCCGATGCCCAGGCCGACCACCAGGGCGGTCAGCATGGACGGCGTGATGACCGCCAGCAGCACCAGGATGGAAGAACGCGCAAAGTCGATGGAATCCGATGCTGTCATTGGTCTAGCCCCCACGTCCGGTCTTCAGATCGGCATGTTCATGATGGATTGATAGGCGGCGACGACCTTGTCGCGCACCGCCACCACGGTATCGAGCGTGATCTCCGCCTGGTTCACCGCGTTCACGACGTCGACGATGTTGGCCTGGCCCGAAACCTGGCGCGCCGCCATGGTCTCGCCCTGCTTCATCGTGCCCAACCCGTCCTTGAGGGCGGTCTGGAGGAAGTTGGTGAAATCGCCGGCGCCCGCGCCGAGCGCGCCCGACGTGGTCGCGCCGCCCGCGGCACCGGCGCCGCCGATATTGGCGATGGCCTGATAGGCGGCGGCCGCGGCGGCTGGAAGAACGGCCATGGTTTAGCTCCTTACTTTCTCAGCAGATCGACGGTGCGCGACAGCATCGACTTGGAGGCGTCCATCACCGTGAGGTCGGCCTCGTAGGACCGCTGCGCCTCGCGCATGTCCATGATTTCGACCAGCGCGTTGACGTTGGGCAGCTTGACATAGCCCTTGGAGTCGGCGTTCGGGTTGCCCGGATCGTAGCGCGTGGTGAAGTCGGACATGTCGGCCACCGGCTTTCCCGGCGTGACGAGAGTCGCGTTCAGCTCGCGGTCGAATTCGCTCTTCACCGTCGCGATCTTGCGGCGATAGGGATCGCCGCCGGGCGTCGCCGAGGTCGAATTGGCGTTGGCGATGTTCTCCGCGATGACGCGCATGCGGTCGGACTGCGCCCGCATGCCCGAGGCGGCGACGATGAGGGAGGTGGTGAAATCCATCTTGCGCTCCTTCAGCCGCCGTGGCCGATGGCGGTCTTCATCATGTCGATCGCCTTGGCGTAGAGGTTGCTCGCGGCCTGGAATTCGGCCTGGGTGTCGGAGACGCGGATCATCTCCTGCTCCAGCGACACGGTGTTGCCCGAGGGATTGGCCTCGGCGTCGGGCGAGTTGAAGTCGGTATAGTCGGCGGCGCCCGCCGGGGTGAGCGAGATGTGGCGCGGATCGGTCGTCGCCATGCCGCCCTGGAACTGCGACGGCGTCGTGGAATCCTTCAGGATGTCCTCGAAATTGACGGGCTTGAGGTCCCTGGCGCCATAGCCGGGCGTGTCGACATTGGCGACGTTCTGCGCCAGCACGTTCTGCCGCGCGCTGAGCCAGCTCATGCGCTCCTTCAACATCGCCATCAGCGGCATGTCGGATACGTTGAGAGCCATTCGTCCTTCTCCGTATACGGAAAATTAGCCTTAACCGCACCGAGGATGCCGCCGATCGATTAAGCGCCGCTTAACGCTGATGGAAAAACTTGCCCGGCAATTTCGTCCCGGCTTTAACGCGCGATTAAGGTTGACGACGTTTGATGCGCCCATGGAACTCATGGATTTCGCGCGCTACATCGGCGCCCTTCTTCTGGTCCTCGGCCTCGTCGGGGCCGCCGGGCTTGCGGCGCGCCGCTTCGGCCTGGGCTCGCTCGTCAAGCCGGCCGCGACGCGCCGCCTCGCGGTGGTCGAGACGCTGACGATCGGTCCGCGCCAGCGCCTCCTGATCGTGCGCCGCGACAATGTCGAACATGTCGTGCTCTCGGGTCCCGACGGCACCAGCGTGATCGAATCCGGCATTCCGGCGCAGGCGATGCCGATCACCGCGTCGCTCATGACCGCCGAGGTGCATTCGTGAAGCGCCCGGGCCTCCTTCTCGCCGCCGTCGTGCTGGCCGCGCTCGCGGTGCCGCACGCGGCCTTCGCCGCCTCGCCGGCGGCGAACGCGATCGCCACGGCAACGGCCGGCGCGACCTCGACCGCGGCGGGCGGCCTCAACATCGATCTGTCGGGCGGCGGGCTCTTCACCGACAAGATTATGCAGATCATCGCGCTGATCACGGTCCTTTCGATCGCGCCCTCGATCCTCATCATGATGACGAGCTTCGTGCGCATCGTCGTGGTGCTGTCGCTCCTGCGCACCGCGATGGGCCTGCAGCAGAGCCCGCCCAACAGCGTGATCGTCTCGCTGTCCTTGTTCCTGACCCTGTTCGTGATGACGCCGACGCTGAAGGACGCCTACAACCAGGGCATCGTGCCCCTGGTGAACAACCAGATCACCACCGAGCAGGCGTTCGACCGCGCCGCCACGCCGATGAAGAAATTCATGCTGGGCCATGTCCGCGCGGCGGATCTGAAGCTGTTCCTCGACATGAGCAATTCCAAGCCGCCGGCCAAGCCGCAGGACGTGGCGGTCACCACCATCGCGCCGGCCTTCATGCTCAGCGAGCTCAAGCGCGCCTTCGAGATCGGATTTCTGATCTTCGTGCCGTTCCTGATCATCGACATGGCGGTGGCCTCGATCCTGATGAGCATGGGCATGATGATGCTGCCGCCGGTGATCATCTCGTTGCCGTTCAAGTTGATCTTCTTCGTGCTGGTGGACGGCTGGCGTCTGGTCGCCGGCAGCCTGGTGGAGAGCTACCTCCACGCCCCGCCGCCGACATAGGGTTCCGGGACCAATCCTTCGGTGTCATCCGCCGCGAGTTCGCAGCGGCAGCGTACGAACGGCGGACCCAGGTGAAATCCGCACCATCGAGCATCCGAACCGACGGCGCGAGCCTTGGTTCTGTAGGCACTACTCCGCCGCCTGGCGCACATCCGCCGGCCGGCGCGCGCGGTTGAACGGGCGGTCGCCCAGGATCGTCGCGCGGTTCATGATGCGGCGGTGGGGCAGATAATCGTTCACCGCGTAGTGCTGCGTGACGCGGTTGTCCCAGAAGGCGACGGAATTCTCCTTCCACTTCCAGCGCACCTGGTATTCCGGCTTCTGGATATGCGCGAACAGCAGGCTCAGCAGCGCGTTGCTCTCTTCCCGCCGCAGGCCCTTGATGCGATCCGTGAAGCCGTAATTCACGAATAGTCCGTCGGCGCCGGTCTCAGGATGGGTGCGCACCACCGGATGGATCACCGGCGGATGCTCCTCCACCGTCTTGGCGTGTTTCTCCGCGCCGGCCCCCTTGGCCACCACGCCGCGCGCCGGAAAGCCGCGCGCGAAATCGTGCACCGCGTCGAGTTCGGAGAGGAACCGCTGCAGCGGCTTGGACAGGCCCTCATACGCCGCCTGCATGTCGGCCCACACCGTGTCGCCGCCTTCCGGCGGCAGCAGCTTGGCATAGAGGATCGCGCCGAGCGGCGGCGTCTCGATGAACGTCACGTCGGTGTGCCAGGCGTCGTTGTCGGTCGGATTGCCGCCGTGGTTGTCGAGGATGAACATCTCCGGCGCCTCGGGCACGCCGGGATAGAGCGGATGGGTGTGCAGCTTGCCGAAGCGCGCCGCGAAGTCGCGGTGCTGCACCGGCGTGATGTGCTGGTCCTCGAAGAAGATCGCCTTGTGCCTCAGCAGGGCGTCACGCACCTGGCCGATCTCCTCCTCGTCCAGCCGCTTCGACAGGTCGACGCCTTCGACGACCGCGCCGATCGTGGGCGTCAGCTTGCGCGTGGTGATCTTCGCCATGGTCTGCTCCGAAAAAGCGCGGGCCGGAGCTTAAGACGGCCGGCGAGGCGGCGCAAAAGGGGAGCTGCGCCGCACCGCATTTCGTTCCTCCGGCCCGCGGTCCAAGTTCAGGGAGGAAACGCCCGGGCAAGCCCGATCCCGCTTTAAACTCTACTAAATCGATATAGTCAACGCTGTAAGCGGCCTACCAGATGTGCACGCGCTTGTCCGGCGCTACGTAAAGTTTGTCGCCCGGCGTCACGCCGAACGCCGCGTACCAGGCATCGACGTTCCGCACCACGCCGTTGACGCGGTATTGCCGCGGCGAATGCGGATCGCTCACCACCTGGCGGCGCACGAAGTCGTCGCGCGCCTTGCCGCGCCAGGCCTGCGCCCAGGCGAGCAGCACGCGTTGATCGCCGGTCAGCCCGCCCAGCACCGGCGCCGGCTTGCCGTTCAGCGAGGCGCGATAGGCCGCCAGCGCCAGCGTGACGCCGCCGAGATCGGCGATGTTCTCGCCCATGGTGAGATCGCCGTTGATATGCGCGCCGGGTACCGGCTCGAACGCCGAATACTGCGCCCCCAGCATCGCCGCGCGCGCCTTGAAGATCGCCGCGTCGGCCGGCGCCCACCAGTCGCGCAAGGCGCCGGTCGCGTCGAACTGGCGGCCCTGGTCGTCGAAGCCATGCGTCAGCTCGTGGCCGATCACCGCGCCCGCTCCGCCGTAATTGACCGCGTCGTCGGCGGCCGCATCGAAGATCGGCGGCGTCAGGATCGCGGCGGGGAACACGATATCGCGCAAGGATCCGTTATAGGCGTCGTTGGTCTGCGGCGTCATCGACCAGTCGTCGCGGTCGACCGGCCCATAAAGGCGGCCGATGTAGAAGTCATAGGAGCGCCGCGCCGCCGCCCGCACGTCGCCGATCACATCGTCGTCGTGAATGGTAAGATTGGAGTAGTCGCGCGGATGATCGGGATAGCCGACCTTGATCACATAGGTGTCGAGCTTCTTGAGCGCTTCGATCTTGGTCGCCGGGCTCATCCAGTCGAGCGTCTCGATCCGCGCGTGGAACGCGGCCTTCACGTTGCGCACCAGCGCCTCGATCTTCGCCTTCGCCGATGGCGGGAAGTATTTCGCGGTGTAGAGCTGCCCCACCGCCCAGCCCATATTGCCGAAGGTCTCGATGCGGTCGGCGCCGTCGCTCTGGCCCGACACCGCGAGCACGCCGCGCTTCCAGCGCACCGCCTGTTCCGCCTGGCCCGACAGCGTCTTGTTGTGCAGCTCGAAATAGGCGTCGGCGAATGGCTGCGACAGATAAGGCGCCGCGTCGTCGGCGGTGCGGAACGCCTGCCACGCCTTCAGCGTGTCGAGCGGCGTATCGGCGACGATCCTGGCGAGCTTCGGGAACGCCGATTTCTCGGCGACGATGATGGTCTGGAGCTTGCCCAGCTTCGCCGCCTTCAGGAACGCCGCCCAATCGAAGCCGGGGGCGAGCGCGGCAAGCTCGGCGATGCTCATCTTGTTGTAGGTCGCCACCGGATCGCGGTCCTGCGCCTTGGTCCAGCTCGCCTCGGCGATGGCCGTCTCGAAGGCGACCACGGCCTTGGCGCTGCCGGCCGGATCCTGCCAGCCGATCCGGCCGAGCAGCCCCGCGACATAGGCCTCGAACTTCGCCTTGGTGTCCGCGAAATTGGGCTGCAGGTAATAGTCGCGGTCGGGCAGCGTCAGCCCGCTCTGGCCGGCATAGACGGCGTAGTGCGACGGATCCTTCAGATCGACATCGGTGCCGAGCCCGAACACCGTGCCGCCGAACTCGAAGCCGTTCTCGCCCATCAGGGCGGCGATGTCGGATTTCGTCGTCATGGCGCGGATGCGCGCCAGCAGCGGCACGAGCGGCGCCGCGCCCAGCGTCTCGATGCGCGCTTCGTCCATGAACGCCTTGTAGAAAGCGCCGACCTTGCCCTCGACGGTCTTGGGCTCATGCTCCGCATGGGCCGCGGCCTGCTCCAGGATGTCGTGGAGCTGTGTCTGTGTGCGGTCGGCGGCGATCAGGCGCAGGGTGATCGCCGGCTTGTCGGCGGGGATCGTGGCGTGGTCGAGCCAGGTGCCGCCGCCATAGCGGAAGAAATCGTCGCCCGGCCTGGTCGCCGGATCGCCGCCCGCGAGGTCGAGCCCGAAATCGCCGTAGACCGGCCTGGCATCCTCGGCCAGCGCGACGCACGCGACCGACAGCAAGGCGCCGAGCGCCCAGGCAAGTTTTGTCTTCATCGAAGTCCCCGTCGCGAAGCGTTCGACTGTCGCCCGCCCGGCCCGATAGGGCAACGCGCTCACGCCAAGGTGTCCGGCCGGATCGGCCCTTGCCAAACTCTTCATTTCCATTATTCTGGAAATATGGAATCAGACGTCGCCCTCGCGAAACTATCCGCGCTCGCCCAGGAAACCCGGCTGGCGATCTTCCGCCGGCTCATCCAAGCCGGCCCGGCGGGCGAAAGCGCCGGCGCCATCGCCGAGGCGCTGGCGACGCCGGCGCCGACGCTGTCCTTTCACCTGAAAGAGCTGGAACATGCCGGCCTCATCACCCAGCGGCGCGAAAGCCGCAGCCTGATCTATGCCGCGCATTACGACGGCATGCGCGCGCTGCTCGCCTTCCTGATGGAAGACTGCTGCGCCGGCCGCCCCGAGATCTGCGATTTCGCGCTGGATGCCTGCGCGCCGGCCGCCCCGTGTCGCGGTTAGGCATGAGCGCGCGCGTCTACAACGTCCTGTTCCTCTGCACCGGCAATTCGGCGCGCTCGATCCTGGCGGAGGGCGTGCTGAACGCCGAAGGCAAGGGCCGCTTCCGCGCCTTCTCGGCGGGTAGCTACCCGAAGGGCGCGGTCAATCCCTTCGCGCTGACGACGCTGAAGCAGGCCGGTCTCGCTGCCGATGGCTACCGCTCCAAAAGCTGGGACGAGTTCGCCCGGCCCGATGCGCCGGTGATGGATTTCGTCTTCACGGTCTGCGACGACGCGGCGGGCGAGGTGTGCCCGGTATGGCCCGGCCATCCCGTCACCGCCCATTGGGGCATGCCCGATCCGGCGGCCGTGGAGGGCAGCGACGCGGTGAAGGCCCAGGCCTTCCGCGACACGCTGCGCCTGCTGACCAACCGCATCCGCGTCTTCGCCGCGCTGCCGATCGCCAAACTCGATCGCCTTGCCTTGAAGAGCCAAGTCGACGCCATCGGCCGTGGCTGATCTTCGCCGCGCCGTCTTCGCCGAAGCGCTCGGGACGTGCCTGCTGGTCGCCGGCATCGTCGGCTCGGGGATCATGGCGCGGGCGCTGACGCACGACAGCGCGCTGGCGCTGCTCTGCAACACCGCCGCGACCGCGTCTTTGCTCGTGGTCCTGATCCTGTCGCTGGCGCCGGTGTCGGGCGCACATTTCAACCCAGCGGTCACGGTCTCATTCGCATTGCGCGGCGAACTCGATGGAAAGACCGCCGCCGCCTATATGCTCGCGCAATTCGCCGGCGGCCTTGCCGGTACCTGGCTCGCCCATGCGATGTTCGCCCTGCCGCTGATCGCGGCCGGCACCGCCGCGCGCAGCGGTCCGCCGATCTGGCTGTCGGAGTTCGTCGCGACCTTCGGCCTGCTGCTCGCGATTTTCGCCTGCCGGGCGCGGGGCGAAGGCGTCATCGCCTTCGCCGTCGGCCTCTATATCGCGGCGGCCTATTGGTTCACCGCCTCGACCGCCTTCGCCAATCCGGCGGTGACGGTGGCGCGGGCCCTGACGCCGACCTTTTCCGGCATCCGTCCGGCGGACGTCCCCGCCTTCATCGCCGCGCAGATCGCGGGCGCGCTGGCGGCAAGCCTCGTCTCCGCCTGGCTCTTCGCGGTTCCCAAAGAGGCCCTCACGCCTGACATGAAACTTGGCTAAGCTCGCCGCCGTTGTATAGTGAAACACTAGACGGAGGCTTCCATGTCCCTGCGCATCGGCGATACCGCACCCGATTTCGACGCCGACACCACCGAAGGCCGGATCAATTTCCACACATGGCTCGGCGATTCCTGGGGCGTGCTGTTCTCGCACCCCAAGGATTTCACCCCGGTGTGCACGACCGAGCTCGGCACCATGGCCAAGCTCAAGCCGGAATTCGACAAGCGCAATGTGAAGATCATCGGCCTCAGCGTCGATCCGGTGGACCGCCACGCGCAATGGGCCCAGGACATCGCCGAGACCCAGGGCACCGCGCCCAACTATCCGATCATCGGCGACACCGATTTCAACGTGTCCAAGCTCTACAACATGCTGCCGGCGGAAATTTCCGGCGATCCGTTGAAGCGCACGCCCGCCGACAACCAGACGGTGCGCAACGTCTTCATCATCGGCCCCGACAAGAAGATCAAGCTCATCCTGGTCTATCCGATGACGGTGGGCCGCAATTTCGACGAAGTGCTGCGCGTCATCGATTCGCTGCAGCTCGGCGCCAAGCACCGGATCGCGACGCCGGCGAACTGGAAGCCGGGTGACGATGTCATCATCGCCGGCACGGTGACCAACGAGGAAGCCGAGAAGCTCTACCCCGGCGGCTGGAAAGCCCCGCGCCCCTATCTGCGCATCGTGCCCCAGCCGAAGTAGCGGTTTTCCGCCTCTCCCCTCCCGCAGGGGAGAGGCCCACCCCACGCCAACGCTCTTGTGCACTGCAGGCATGCATGCCGCGCGGGCGAGAAGAACCGGCCAGTCATCAAAATTTTTTCGTCATATAATGCATTGATATAATTGAATTAAATTACAGCCGCAAAATTCCGCAGAACGAATTGTTGCATCTGCGAAGAAAATATCCTTGAAATTGGATCGGCTGATACTAATCTTCTGAATGTTGAACCTTGAAGGAATTATTCACATGAACACGTCCCGCCTCCTGACCCTTTCCTTCGTCCTCGCGATCTCCGGTTTCAGCTCCGCTTACGCCCAGGCGCCCGCCCTGGCCGCCGGCACCTACAAGCTCGCCGTCGGCGCCAAGGCTCCCTGCGACCTCACGATCTCGGCCGATGGCGCGATCGCCCAGGGCGCCGATTGCTCCAGCAGCACCAGGCTCATCAAATGGGCGCCGACCGGCACGGGCTATCAGCTCATCTCGGCCTCGGGCGAGATCTATGCGGTGCTCAAGCCGCATGGCGAGGCGCTCGAAGGCGAGACTTTCGCCGACCAGCGCAAAGTGGTCCTCAGCCACTAAACGAAGTTTCATCCTCCTCCGTTGGGAAAAGGGCCGCGATCCCAGCGCGGCCCTTTTCCTTTTGGCCGCGCGGAGGCGTATTCTAGGATCATGACGATCCACGACCATCACGAGCACGGCATCTGGACGCACGACCATGTCTTCCTCGGCGCCGGCCATGCGCGCGCCGAAAGCCGCGCCCGGCTCGCCACGCTGATCACCGCCGCCTTCATGGTGGTGGAGATCGCCTGCGGCCTGCTGTTCGGTTCCATGGCGCTGCTCGCCGACGGCTTCCACATGGCGACGCATGTCGGGGCGCTGGGTCTCGCCGCCGGCGCCTATTGGCTGGCGCGCCGCCACGCCAAGGATACGCGCTTCACCTTCGGCTCGGGCAAGTTCGGCGACCTCGCGGCCTTCGCCAGCGCCATCGTGCTCGGCCTGATCGCGCTCGGGGTGGCGTTCGAATCGGTCGCGCGGCTCGCCGCGCCCGTGCCGGTGAACTATGGCGACGCGCTGGGCATCGCCACGCTGGGCCTTGTGGTGAACATCGTCAGCGCCTTCATCCTGAAGGACGACGAACACGCCCATGAGCACGGCCACGCCCATCACCATCACGACGAGCACGCCGATCACAACATGCGCGCGGCCTATGTCCACGTCCTGGCGGACGCGGCGACGTCGGTGCTCGCGATTGTCGCGCTCGCGGCCGGATTGTTCTTCGGCATCGGCTTCCTCGATCCTTTGGTCGGCGTGATCGGCGCCGTGGTCATCGCCTCCTGGGCCTATGGCCTGATCCGCGACAGCGCGCTGGTGCTGCTCGACGCGGAAGACAGCCCGCACCTGGCGGCCGAGATTCGCGGCCATCTCGAACAGGCCGAGGGCACCCGCGTCTGCGATTTGCATCTGTGGCGGCTGGGACCCGGCCATCGCGGGCTGATCGTCTCGCTGGTCAGCCCGGCGCATACCGATTCCGAAGCGATCAAGACGGGCCTGCGCCGGCACTTCCCCGATCTCAGCCACGTCACGGTCGAGGTCGCGGTCTGCGCCGATTGCGGCGCGCCATAGAGCGTCTCGGCCGTCGCCGCGGCCGCGCCGCTTCTGCGGCGAACGCCCGCGCGGGCCGCGTCAGGGGAGCAGGCGGCTCGGATCGAACGGCTTGTCCGCGTCCTTGTCGTGGTCTTTGCCGGGATCGTGGTCCTTGTCGGGGTCGGGCGGCAGGGCCGCCTTCTCGCAGAGTTCGACGAGCTGGCCCGAACTGTTGCTGCGGCAGCCGTTCAGCGCCTTGGTCATCTTGTCGGTATCCTTCGCCTCGCGCCAATCGGCGATGAGGCGCGGATAGAGCGTGTCGTCGTCGCTCTTCTCGCGCCAGCGCGCGACGGTGCGCGCCGCGTCGGCCCAGCGCTTGGCGCCTTCGTACTCCTGCGCCAGCAGGTCGAAGGCCAGAAGATAGACCTGCGGCGTGCGCGTCGCCCCCTCGAGCGCCTCCAGCGCCTCGGCCATCCGGCCTTCCTTCTTCGCGATGCCGTATTGCAGCAGGAAGACCGGCGCGAGCTTCTCGCCCTTGGCCTTTTTCCCGACCAGCGAGGCGAGGATGCGCTTGGCCTTGGCCATGTCGCCTTCGCGCAGCGCCGTCAATCCGTCATAGGCGAGCGCCAGCCGGTTGGCGTCGCCCCCCGGCGAGGCGAAGGCCACGAAATTGTCGACCTTGTTGCCCTTGGCGTCGAGGAACGGCGACGGAACGCGATGCTTGTCGAGATCGGCGTACCACAGCGCGATATGCTTGCGCACATTGTCGTCGCGATCCTTGGCGGGGGGATGCTGGTCGAGCAACTCGCTGACGAAGTTCTTGCGGGCGGCGCAGGCCGGGCTGTTCGGATTGGAGCCGCGCGGCGGGATCTTGACGCCCGTCATGCCGCCGAAGACGTCCTCGGCCAGATGGCCGAGCCCGTGTTCGGGCCCGCACAGCCTGTCGAGCGCCGCCTCCTGCTCCTTCTCCTGGTCTTCGAGCTTCTGCATCACATTGTAGACGCCGCCCGGCGCATAGCCGCCGAATTCGATCGCGAGCTCGGCCCCCAGTTCGTCCGCCTCTTCCTCCTGCTCGCGGTCCCATTGCCGCGCCAACAGCGTGTTGATGAGCGCCAGGCCGAGCGACGCCTCGACCGTCGACTTGGCCGAATCCGCCGAGCCCTGGCGCGACATGAGGCTGGCGGCGATCAGGCCGATCGAAGCGAGCTTCTGTATCGCCTTCTCGCGGTCCTCGTTCTTGAAATGGTCGTAGAGCAGATGCGACAGCTCGTGGCCGAGCAGGAAGTTGAGCTCGTCCGGGCTCTTGGTCGCGCGCAGCGTGCCCAGCCTCAGCACCAGCGCGCCGCCCGGCGTCGCCGCGGCGCCGTAATCCGAGCTGAGCTTCGCGCTCAGATCCTCGAGCGTGTCTTCGGCGTTCTCCGGCGGGATGAGCTTGAGGCGCGAGAAGATGCCCAGATCGTCGACCAGGATGATTTCGATGTGCGGCGGCTTGATGTCCGGCGGGATCAACTTGTTGACCATGGCCTCGACCGCGGCCTTCAGCTTCGCATCCTCGATGACCGGGTCGTTGCCGATGTCGTTGCGGCCGGCCAGGCCGAGCGCGAGCGGGCCGATGGCGCCGGCGCCGTTCTCCTTGGCGATGTCCGCCCGCCGCGTCTCGAAGCGGGAATAGTCGACCGGATGATCGCGCAAATCCTGCCACTTCTTGACCTCGGGCTTCGACGATTTGGCGGTCGAGACGCCAGCCGGCACCAGGCACAGCGCCGCCGCGGCGATGCCCGTCATCAACAATCGGCGCATATGCGCGTACCCCCTAGCAAGGATTCTTGAAGCCCTTCGATCCCGTCGTCGACTGGTTTGGATTGGCGCCGGCGGCCAGGATCGTCCGATTGCCGCCGCGCGCGCAGAACAGCGTGCCCGTCGCCCGCATGCGGCCGTCCCACGTCGCCTGATCGCGCATCTCCACGGCGGCGTAGCTGATATAGACCGCGGATTGCGGATCGTTGGGGCGAAGCTGGATCAGCAGCATCTTCATGTCCGGCCGCCAGCCATAGACGATCACGCCGTCGGCCGGCGGCGCGTTGTCCTCGTCGATCTCATAGTCCAGTTCGCCGCCATCCTCGTCGAAGGTGGGGACCGGAAACTTGAACGCCCTGATCTCGCCCGCGCTGGCCGGCCAGACCAGACTAGCGGCCATGCAGGCCGCGAGCAGGAACGCGCGCGCCGCGCCGGTCCGGTCAGTTCGCGGGCGCATGTTCGCCCCATCGCGCGCCGGCCGCGCCGGCCACCAGGATCAGGAACAGCCGGCCGGTCCCGGCGAGGACTTCCGTCGTCGACACGGCGAACACCGCGCCCCAATTGTAGGGCGGCCAGTGCCATTCGATCAGCATCACGAACAGGAACAGCGCCGACAAGATGGCGAACAGCGCGATCACGCCAAGCCGCTCGGCAAGCGCCAGCGCCGCGCCCGGCCGCGTCTTGGGCAGGATGCGGCGCTCGTAAAGCAGCCGGCCGCAAACCAAGGCGAGGAAGATCAGCACCGTCTGGATCGGCATATAGGCCGACGAGAAGACGATGGGCTTGGCATTGAAGCTCAGCAGATTGTCGAGCGCCATGGCGTGCAGATAGACGCCGGGCAGCTTGCCGTTGACGGGCGACACGATCTCGTCGCCGATGCCGGCCACGCGCGCGCCGATCAGGACATAGGAACCCTCGACCAGCCGTTCGAGTTCGGCCTCCCGCGCCGGCTTCGTGTCGAAGAAATCGGCGGCGGACACCATCTGGTGATAGGCGCAGGGCTGCAGCTTGTCCCAGCCGAAATCCTGGTCGGGAAACCGGCCGAATATCGCGGTCCCCAGCGCATAGCCGATGCCGTGCCACCGGTCGCTGCTGTCTTCGAAATAGTGCAGGCAGCCGGGAAAGGCCTTTGCGTCGCGGCCGTGCTTGGACGGCAGCGCCGCGCCCCAGGCGACGAGCATGTCGTCCTCGCCGGGATGGAGCGGCGCCAGCTTCTTGTCGAACGGACCGGGCTTGTACGCGTTGTACAGCGCCGCCGCCGCGGTCAGCGCGCCGTTCTCCTTGTGCGTATCGGTCAACGGATAGTGATTGGTGAGCGCGGTATACTCGACCGGCGCGCGATAGGCCTGGCCGGGCAGCACCTTCGTGCCCGTACGCGTGACGGGCAGCGCCGCGATCAGGTCGACCAGCTTGTGCGTGTCGTCTTCCGCATAAGACGCGAAGAAGACCGGCGCGGTCGGCTTCGTGCGCGCCCGCGCGCCGCGCGCGGCGTCCAGCATCGCCGATGTCTGGGACCTGTCGCCGCCCTTTTGCGTGTCGAACAGGATGTCGAGGAACACCGCCCGCGGCTGCATGTCCAGGATGCGCCGGATGAGCTCGGCATGGGTGCTTCGCGGCAGCGGCCACTCGCCCTCTTTCGGCAGCCCGGTTTTTTCGTCGTACAGCACGACCAGGATCTGGTCCCGGGCCGAGGCATGCGTGAAGCTCGGATAGGCGAAGGCGTAGAATTTGAGGAAGATCGATTCGGAGACCCGGTCCGCGGCCGACGAGATACCGAACGGATTGATCAGGATGAGGGCCATCCAGAACAGCGCCTGAAGCGCCGAACCCAGCACCACGAAACCGATATAGCCGCCGAAGAAAGCGGAAAGGCCAGCGCCAGGCTTCTTGGACGGTTCCGACATGCGCCCCCCTCGCGCGAAGTCGTTCGCAAATTACCGAGAGCACGCCGGTCGCATGAAACTACCCCACCAGCTTGGCAGGAAAATGACGCGATGAAAACTCCCTTCGCCGTCCTGCAACTTGCGCGCGGTTTCCGGTATGGGGTCGCGCGATCGCGTCGTCGCCGCGTCGGGGCCGCCGGTTTTCCTCGGCCGCCGCGCTCGGCTAGTCTGCGCGATCCAAGGGACGTCGCCGTGACCACGCCCATCGTCGAGCTCTCCCACGTCACCAAGCGTTTCGGCGATTTCACCGCCGTGAGCGATCTGTCCTTCAGCCTCGCCAGGGGCTCGATCCTCGGCTTCCTCGGCCCCAATGGCGCGGGCAAGACCACGACGCTGCGCATGATGCTGGGCATCTTCCCGCCGGACGAGGGCACGATCCGCGTGCTCGGCCGCGATATCGCGCAGGTGCGCGAGCGCATCGGCTATCTCCCTGAGGAGCGCGGCCTCTACAAGCGCATGCGCGCCGACGCCGCCATCGCCTACATCGCGACGCTGAAGGGCATGAACGGCGCGGCGGCGCTGGCCCGCGCCCGCGTGCTGCTGGCCGATTTCGGCCTCGGCGATTTCGCCCGCGTCCGCATCGAAGGATTGTCCAAGGGCATGGCGCAGAAGGTCCAGGTGCTGGCCGCCATCGCGCACGATCCCGAATTCGTCATCCTCGACGAGCCGTTCAGTGGCCTCGACCCCGTCAACCAGAGCGAACTCGAAGCCTTCATCCGCCGCCTCGCGGGCGAGGGCAAGACGATCCTGTTCTCCACCCATACGATGCAGCATGCCGAGCGGCTCTGCGACCGGCTGCTGGTGCTCGCCAAGGGCAAAAAGGTGTTCGAAGGCACGCTGGACGAAGCGCGCGGGCTCTTGCCGCGCCGCGCCCGCATCGGCGCCGACGCCGATCTGAGCTTTCTGGCGAGCGTGCCCGGCGTCGAACGCGCCACGCCGCCTTCGCCGGGCCAGCCCTGGTGGACGCTCGACCTGACGGAGGGCGATGACGGCCGCGCCTTGCTCGCCGCCTGTTTCGCGCGCTCCGTGCCGCTCACCCATTTCGACGTCGCGCCGCCCGGCCTGCACGAGGTCTTCGTCAGCCTGGTCGGTCCGCATCCGCAAAGCGAGGCGGCATGAGGCACGTCTTTCTCATCGCGCGGCAGGAGTTCATCAAATACGTCACGCGGCGCGGCTTCCTTATCTCGATCCTGATGTTCCCGCTGTGGATCATGGTCGTGATCTTCGTGCCGCAATGGACCGGCGGGAGCGGGTCCAAGGTGCATGTCTTCACCGTCGTCGATCGCAGTGGCGGTGCATATCGCGACGCGTTGTTCTGCGCCGCCGAACGCCGGTACCAAAGGAAGCACGTTCAGGCGCTGGCGCGCTACGCCGCCGCCAATGCCGACATGGCAAAGCTCGCGCGCGTCGCGCCGCACATCGCCGCGTTGTTGCGCGATCCGGACGCGCCGGGCGCCGTCGCCGCCTTCCAGGCGCTGAACAGCAACGGAGCGCCAGCGGCCACCGCCGGAGGCGCATCCAACACACGCACCTGTACCGGCGACGGCGAATTCGCGGTTCTGGATGCTTTGCGACAGGCTGCCAACCCAGGTGCCGGGGCATTCTTCGAGCCGTCTTATGACCTCACCTATATCGATCCCCCGAACGATCTCGGGCGCTCCTTTGGGCCGACCTTTCCCGCGGCCGTCCGCCATGCCTTCGCCACGCAATCCGCACCCGGTTTCGATGACACGCCGCATCTCGATTCCGTAATCGTAATCCCGGAAGATTTCGGCAAGGACGGCATCGATGTCGCCGGCTTCTGGAGCGAAGATCGCTCCGATCCCGAGTTTCGCGATTTCATCCAGACCGCACTTGCGCGCGCTCTCCAGTTGAAAGCCATCCACGTCTACGCGCCGCAGCTGACGGATGCCGCGATCCTGGATGCGAATGTCACGCTCCAAAGCCACGATCCCAGCCGCGACGGCGCCCGCGCTTCGCCCTATGCCTCCATCGTGCCCATCGCGCTCGCCATCATCCTGTTCGTCGTTTCGGTGATGAATTCCTCGGTCTTGCTGCAAGGTGTGGTCGAGGAGAAATCCACCCGCATGATCGAGGTGCTGCTGTCCTGCGCCACGCCGCGCGAGATCACCTCGGGCAAGCTGATCGGCGTCATCGCCGTGGCGCTGACGACGCTCGTGATCTGGGCGCTGGTCCTGTTCGTGCTGATGGCGCTGGCGAGTCACGACACGGTGACGCTGGTCTTCGCCTCGCTGAAGGCGATCGCCGGGATCGACACGCTGCCCTTCCTGCTCGTCTTCTTCCTCTGCGGGCTTCTGATCTACGGCTCGTTGTTCCTCGCCATCGGCTCGATGGCGGCGAGCCTCGCCGACGCGCAGTCCCTGCTCGGGCCCGCCATGCTGATCCTGATGCTGCCCAATGTGATGATCGGCGGCGTGATGCACGATCCCAACGGCACCTTCGCCACCGCGCTGACCTGGATCCCGCTCTACACGCCGTTCTTCATGATGCTGCGCATCGCCTCGCATCCGCCCGCCTGGCAGCTTTGGGGCGCGTTGGCGCTGGCGCTGGCGACGACGGTGCTGATGGTGCTGTGGACCGGCCGCGTCTTCGCCAAGCATGTGCTCACCACCGAGCGGCCGCCCTCGCTCGGCGCGCTGCTGCGCGGATTGTTGCGGCGCACCTGACGGCGAGTTCGCCTATCGGACATAGCTAGTTCGCCCCGGCGAGGGCGGCAGCCGAAGCGATCTTGCAGGATCGCGCCCGAAAACATTCGGGGAGACGGAAGTGAAGGACTTCAAGGATCAGATCGCCTTCATCACCGGCGGCGCCTCGGGCGCCGGCTTCGGCCAGGCGACAGTGTTCGGCCGCGCCGGCGCGAAGATCGTGATCGCCGATGTGCGCGCGCCGGCGGTGGAGAAGGCGCTGGCCGATCTCAAGAAGGACGGCATCGCCGCGCATGGCATCGTGCTCGACATCACCGACCGCGCCGCTTATGCCCGCGCCGCCGACGAAGTCGAAAAAGTGTTCGGCGGCCCGCCGACGCTGCTGTTCAACACCGCCGGGGTGAACAGTTTCGGCCCCGTGGAGAACTCGACCTATGACGATTTCGACTGGCTGATCGGCGTCAATCTCGGCGGCGTGATCAACGGCATGGTCACTTTCGTGCCGCGCATGATCAGGCGTGGCAAGCCCGCGCATATCGTGACCGTGTCGTCTCTCGGCGGCCTGCAGGGCAGCGCGCTGGCCGCGCCCTATTCGGCGGCCAAGGCGGCGGTGATCAATCTGATGGAAGGCTACCGCATGTCGCTGGAGAAATACGGCATCGGCGTCTCGGTGCTGTGCCCGGCCAACATCAAGTCGAACATCGCGGAGGCCGTCCGCATCCGCCCGGCCAAATTCGGCAAGTCCGGCTATGTCGAGGACGAGGCGTCGATCGCCTCGCTGCACTCGATCTACATTCACGGCATGGAGCCGGTCGAGCTCGCCGGCCATGTCAAGCGCGGCATCGAGGCCAACCAGCTCTACATCATCCCCTATCCCGAGGCGAAGGAGGGGCTGCGCAAGCATTTCGACGCCATCGTCGACTCCGTGCTGCCGATGGAAGCCGATCCCGAAGGCGCGAAAAAGCGCACCGAAGCGCTGCAGGCCTGGGCGGCGGATCGCGCGCGGGTGTTCAACAAGGAGCAAGCCAAGTCATGAAAGACGTCAGCGGCAAGACCGCCTTCATCACCGGCGGCGCGAGCGGCATGGGCCTCGGCATGGCGACGGTGTTCGCCGAGGCCGGCATGAAAGTCATCATCGCCGATGTGCGCGAGGTCGCCCTCGCCGAGGCGATGAAGAAATTCGACAATACCAATCTCGCGGTGCAGCCGGTGCTGCTCGACGTCACCGACCGCGCCCGCTGGGTCGAGGCGGCCGACGAGGCCGAGCGCCATTTCGGCAAGGTCCATGTGCTGGCGCTCAACGCCGGCGTCGGTGTGCTCGGCCCGATGCAGGCGGCGACGTATAAGGACTGGGACTTCAACCTCTCGGTCAATATCGGCGGCGTGGTCAACGGCCTCGTCACCTTGCTGCCGCGCATGCTGGCACATGGCGAGGAAGGCCACGTCGTCACCACATCGTCCACCGGCGGCTTCTCGGCGGTCGGCGGCGCGGGGCTCTACTGCACGTCCAAATTCGCCGTCGCCGGCATGATGGAATCGCTGGCCACCGACCTGAAGGGCACCGCCATCGGCGCCTCGGTGTTCTTCCCCGGTCCGGTGCAGACCAGCCTCGGCCTGACGACGCATGAGGTGCGGCCGGCGCATCTGCAGAACCAGACCGCCGCGACCAACATCCCCGGCCAGCGCGACGCGCGGCCTGGGCCCGGCTACGACACCAGCCTGTTCATGACGACGGAGGAAGTCGGCAAGCGCGTGCTGCGCGGCATATTGCGCAACGATCTCTTCATCATGAGCCATCCGGAATTCAAGGGCGGCATCGTCGCGCGCAACGAAGCGCTGTTGCGCGCCATCCCCGACGAGAAGCCCAATGTGGCCCGCGCCGCGCTGGTCAAGCAGTTCGGCTCGCTGATGTACAACCCGATCTACGACACCCAGACCAAGGTCCCGGCCGAGGACTTCTGATCAAAAAAAACACAGGAGACGACCCATGCTCACGCTCTACAGCTTCGGCCCCGGCGCCAATTCGTTGAAGCCCATGCTGGCGCTTTACGAGAAGGGCCTGCCCTTCAACCCGCACTTCCTCAATCCGGCGGTGTTCGAGCATCACGAGGCCTGGTTCAAGAAGATCAATCCGCGCGGCCAGGTGCCGGCGCTCGACCACGACGGCAAGATCATCACCGAATCGACGGTGATCTGCGAATACCTCGAAGACGTCTTCCCCGACGTGAAGCCGCTGCGGCCGAAGGATCCCTATCTGATCGCGCAGATGCGGGTGTGGACCAAATGGGTCGACGAATATTTCTGCTGGTGCGTCTCGACCATCGGCTGGGAGCGGGCGATCGGCCCGATGGCGCGCGCCATCTCCGACGAGGAGTTCGAGGAGAAGATGAAGCACATTCCGATCCCCGAGCAGGTCACCAAATGGCGCAACGCCCGCAACGGCTTTCCCAAGGAGATCCTGGAGGAGGAGATGCGCAAGGTCCGCGTCTCGATCGCGCGGCTGGAAGGGCGGCTGGCCGAGAGCCCCTGGCTGGCGGGTCCCGACTACACCTTGGCCGACATCTGCAACTTCGCCATCGCCAACGGCATGGAGCGCGGCTTTTCCGACACGGTGAACGACAAGGACACGCCGCGCATCATGGACTGGCTCCGCCGCATCAACGACCGCCCGGCGGCGAAGGAGATGTTCGCCAAGGCGAAGCGCGAAATCCTTGCCCCCCAGCCGAAAGCCGCGACGGCGTAGCGGCGATCGCAACATCGATGTCATGGCCCGCGAATGCGGGCCACCCAGGTGAAACCTGCTGTGGCGGCGCCGATTTCACCTGGGTCCGCCGCATTCGCGGCGGATGACACCGAGTGGTGCGAACCTCAGAGTCGCCACTAACGTCGTGCTTTGCGCCCGCCTGCTTCGCCAGGCCGAGCTGTCGCATAGTAGGACGCATTGTCCCGGAAGAGATATTCCTCGTCCCTCGCGAAACGAAGTTTGGCAGGATCGGCCGGTCGTGCCTTGGTAAGGGCGGCCGCACTTCGCGCAAATCGCCGCCAGCTTGTGCAAATTCGTGCCCGTTTCGGCGGATGGACGCGCTTGTCTGTCTCTTCGGATCAAGGCAAGTTCGGACGGTTGGGCCGCAGGAGAGGGACGCGTGAGCGCGGCCGATATGGACTATCAGTTCAAGCCGACCGAGCGGCCGATGTTTCCCGGCTCGGCCTTCACGCCGAGCCTTTCGGTCGGCCGCCGCGTCGCCTATGCCTGCGTCGGCGCGCTCATCGGCTGCGCCGCGACCTTCACCAATGCGCTGGTGAACGTGAATGCCGGCAATCTGGCCGGTTCGCTCGGCCTGACCCTGGCGCAGGTGAGCGTATTGCCCGCTCTGTATATCGCGATGAACGCGACCGCCAATCTCACCTTGGTGCGCGCCCGCGCCAAATTCGGCATTCCCGAGGTCACGCTGGTGCTTCTGGGCATCTATGCCCTGGCCGCCTTGGTCCAGCTCGTCGCGCCGAGCTATGCCGCCGCCATCGCGACGCGCGCGACCTGCGGCGTCATGGCGGCCGGTCTCACCACGCTGACGATCTACTACCTGATCCAGATCATGCCGGTGCCGCTCCGGCCGCTCGCCTTGGTGATCGGCATCAGCCTCACCCAGCTCGGCACGCCGCTGGCGCGGCTCGTTCCGCTGGACGTCCTGACGACCGACCACTGGCACGGCCTGTCGCTGATCGAACTCGCCGCGCCGCTCCTCATCGCCGCCGCGATCCTGGCCGTGCCGCTGCCGCCCAGCGAGCGCAGCAAGGCGTTCGAGCCGCTCGATTTCGTCACCATCGGCCTGATGGTGCCGGCGTTCCTGCTGATCTGCATCGTTTTGGGCGAGGGGCGGCTCCTGTGGTGGGCCGACCGGGCCTGGCTCGGCTGGTCGCTGGTCTGCGCCATACCCCTGGTCGCCATCGCCGTCGCCATCGAGCACAATCGCGAGCGGCCGCTCATCCAGACCACCTGGCTCGGCAGCCGCGACATCCTGCGCTTCATCGCGGTGGCGCTGCTGGTGCGTCTCGCGCTGGCCGAACAGACCTATGGCTCGGTCGGCTTCCTCACTTCGGGCGGGCTGACCAACGACCAGCTTCATACGTTGTTCCTCTATGTCCTCGTCTCCATGGTGCTCGGCGCGGCCGTCGCCTGCGCGACGCTGTCGGAGCAGCGGCTGCCCTATCAGGTCCTGGTCGCGGCGCTGATCATCGCGCTCGGCGCCTGGCTCGACGGCTATTCCACCAGCATCACGCGGCCGCAGCAGCTCTATCTCAGCCAGTCGCTGATCGGCTTCGGCACCACGCTGTTCATCGGCCCGACGCTGGCCTATGGCTTCATCCAGATGCTGCGGCGCGGCCCCACCCATCTGGTCAGCCTGATCGTGGTGTTCAGCATGACGCAGAATATCGGCGGCCTCGCGGGCTCGGCGTTCCTCGGCTCCGCCCAGGTCATCTATGCCAAGTCGCATGCCGCGCCGCTGTCCGACGACATGATGGCCGCCAACCCGCTGGTGGCGGGGCGCATCCAGGGCGGCGGCGCCGCGCTGTCCGGCGTGCTGGCCGATCCGGCGCTGCGCGGCGCGCAGGGCGCCGGCCTTCTCGGCCGCTCGCTGGCGAACGAGGCGAACACGCTGGCCTACAACGACGTATTCCGCCTCGTGATGTGGCTCTCGCTCGCGACGGCGCTTTATCTCGGATATCTGATAGCCACGGGTGCAAGGCGAAGACGACACGAGGCAATGGTCGAAGCATGAGCGCTACCGGACAGACCGAAACAGTTCCGCCGCCGCCGGCGCCGGTGTGGCGCCCGCCGCTGCGCGATACGCGCACGACGGCGGCGATCGCCGTGTTGGCCGTCATCGGGGTTCTCGCGATCCTCTGGGCCTGGGGCTTCTGGCCCTTCGGCGCCGGCGTCGCGGTCACCGACAACGCCTATGTGCGCGGCCGCACCACCGTGATCGCGCCGCAGGTGAGCGGCTATGTCGCCGCCGTGCCGGTTCACGACTACGACCATGTCGCCCCCGGCCAGGTGCTGGTCCAGATCGACGACAGCATCTATCGCGCCCGCGTCGCCCAGGCGGTGGCGGCGCTCGCCGCCGCCGTCGCCGCGCTCGCCAACAGCGACCAGGCGCATGCCGCCCGCCTCGCCGCCCTCGCCAATGCGCAGGCCCAGCTCCAGCGCGCCCAGGCCGACATGGCGCGGGTCAACGATCTGGTCAGCGACGGCTCGGTCTCGATCCGCGAGCGCGACCAGACGCGCGCCGCCCTCGCCCAGGCGCAGGCCGGCGGACAGATCGCGGTGCAGGACGTGCGCACCGTCGATGTCGGGCGCGACGGGTTGAAGGCGCAGGTCGAGGCCGCCCGGGCGCAATTGCGGCTCGCCGAGATCGACCTCGAACACACCGTCATCCGCGCCCCGGAAGCCGGCCAGCTCGGCGAGGTCGGCGTGCGGCTCGGCCAATACGTCACCAACGGCACGCAATTGTTCTCGCTGGTGCCGCGCGACCGCTGGGTGATCGCCAATTACGAGGAAGGCCAGACCGCGCATATCGCGCCCGGCGAACCGGCGACGTTCCGCGTCGACGCGCTGAACGGCATGCGCTTTTTTGGCCATGTCGACCGGCTGTCGCCCGCGACGGGCTCCGAATTCGCGGTGCTGAAGCCCGACAATGCGACGGGCAATTTCGTGAAAGTGCCGCAGCGCATCGGCGTGCGCATCGTGCTCGATCCGGACCAGCCGGGCTTCGAGCGCCTCAGTCCGGGCATGTCGGTGGAAACCCGCATCGACACCAGCGGCGGCCCATGAAGCGCGCCGCCATCTTTTCGCTCGCGCTGCTCGCGGCCTGCGCCGGCCCGCGGCCCGAGGTGCCGCCCGAGGCCGCCGTCACCGCGCCGGCTGCCTGGCGCGTCGATCCCGGCGCGGCGCCGGGCGAGGTGAACGCCGCCTGGTGGCAGGCCTTCGGCGATCCGGCGCTGACCCGCGTGGTCGAGACCGCGCTGGCCCATAATGTCGATGTCGCGATCGCCGTCCAGCGCGTCGCGGAGGCGCGCGGCCAGTTCCACTATGCGCAGGCGCAACGCTGGCCCGACGTCACCGGTGCCGCGGAGGGCGGGCGCCAGCGCGACGTCAATCCCGGCTTCGGCATTCCGGAGAACCAGACGGCGGGGCAGGGCGAGGTCTCGATCGCCTACGACCTGGACCTGTTCGGCCGGCTGTCCGAGGCGAGCGAGGCGGCGCGGGCGCAATTGCTGTCGAGCGAGGCGGCGCGGGACAATGTCCGCCTCGCCGTCGCGGCCTCGGCGGCGAGCGGCTATATCGCGTTGCGCGCGCTCGACGCGCGGCTCGACGTGCTGCGCAAGACGCTCGCGGCGCGCGCCGATTCGCTGCGCATCGCGCGCCGCCGCGCCCAGGCGGGCTATGCCTCGCAGCTCGATCTGGCGCAGACCGAAGCCGATTACCGCACCGCCGAGCAGCAGATCCCGGCCGTGCAACTGGCGATCGCGCGCCAGGAAGACGGGCTCAGTCTTCTGCTCGGCGACAATCCGCGCGCCATCGAGCGCGGCGCCGAACTGGACAAGATCGTGCTGCCCGGCGTGCCGGCGGCGGTGCCGGCCGCGCTGTTGCGCCGGCGGCCCGACGTGATCGCCGCCGAGGAACAGCTTGTCGCCGCCGATCATGCGCTCGATTCCGCGCGCGCCGCCTTCATGCCCGATGTGCGGCTGTCCGCCGAGGGCGGCCTTGTCGGCTCGACGCTGATCTCCAGTCCGGTCGGGGTCTTCACCCTCGGCGGCGGCATCCTGGGACCGATCCTGGACTTCGGCCGTCTCGACGCGCAGCAGGAGACGGTCGCGGCGCGGCGCGACCAGGCGGCGTTCGCCTATCGCAAGACCGCGCTCACCGCGTTCCGCGAGGTCGAGGATTCGCTGGCCGCGCTGCGGCGCCTGCGGGAGCAGGAAGCCTCGATCGCCGCCCAGCGCGATGTGCTGGCGCGCGCGCTGCGGCTTGCCACCAGCCGCTACCGCTCCGGCTATTCGCCCCTGCTCGACCAGCTCGATGCCGAGCGCGGCCTGCTGGCGGCGGACCTCGCTTTGGTCCAGGTCGATTCCGACCGCCTCACCGCCGCCGTCACGCTCTACCAGGCGCTCGGCGGCGGCTGGAGCGACGCCGCGATCGCGGAGAAATAACGGGCATCAATACGGCGCATCGATGGCGATGCGCATCGTCGGGACCGATTGTGTTCGGCTCTCTTCCGGTTGCGCGGGGTTGATCGTTGGGCGTAGCGTCGCTCCCCGGCGGTCCTGCATCCCGTTATCGCGCATAGGCCGAGCCGTGGGGCAGCGAGGCTGACATGTGCTTTTCGGCGACGGGCAGCTTCATCGCGGCGGGGATCAACGCGGCGGCCGGCGCGGCGGTTCTGCCCAAGGTCGAGGGCGGTCCCGAATCGATCCTCGCCGGATTTCCGCTTCTCTTCGCGGTGCAGCAGGCCATCGAGGGAGCCATATGGCTCACCCTTCCCGGCGGCGCGCATCTCGCTTTGGACGCCTCGCTCGCCGATGCCTTCGTTTTCGTGGCGCTCGTCGTCTGGCCCAGCCTTGCACCTCTGGCGGCGCTGTCGCTCGAGGGCCACGGCACGCGGCGCGCGCTGATGGGCTGTCTTCTGGTGGCCGGACTGATCTTTTCCGCGTTCTATCTCGGCGAGATGGTTCGCCACCCCTATGCGGCGCATATCGCCGGCCACAGTATCGCCTATTCGAATGGCAGGACGTTTCCGCTCTGGGCCGGAGCGCTGTACTGCCTGTGCACCTGCGCGCCGTTGCTCTTGTCGACCGTCCGGACGCTTCGTCTGCTCGGCATCGCCGTCCTGGTGGGGCTGATCGTGTCGGCGGGGTTCTTCTACTTCACGCTGTTCTCGGTCTGGTGTTCCTTCGCGGCCCTGGCCAGCGGACTGATCTTCTTTCGCGCCTATTTCGAATTGCCGCGGCTGGCGCGGGCGTCGGCGCGCGCGAGATAGAAGGCTCAGGCCTTCGGCGCGAACACCTTCGCCGCCGCCCATTGCAGCAAGACCACGGTCTTGGCGTCGCAGATGCGGCCGTCTTCGACCATCGCCATCGCCGTGTCGAAGGAGAGTTCGAGCACGTCGATGTCCTCGCCCTCGTCCTCTTTGCCGCCGCCGGCGCCCGCCTTGTCCTTCGGATCGTATTCGGCCGCGAACAGATGCAGCTTCTCCGTCACCGAGCCGGGGCTCATGAACAGCGCGAACAGCTTGACGACGTCGCGCACGCGATAGCCGGTCTCCTCCTCGGTCTCGGCGCGGATGCGGTCTTCCGGCGAGGCGTCGTCCAGCAATCCCGCCGCCGCCTCGATCAGCATCTCGCGATAGCCGTTGAGATAGGCCGGCATGCGGAACTGCCGCGTCAGCACCACCGTGCGCCGCGCCCGGTCGTAGAGCAGGATCGCCGCGCCATTGCCGCGGTCATAGGCCTCGCGCTCGCTCTTCTGCCAGCTACCGTCATTGCGCCGCCACGAGAACGTGACCTTCCGCAGCACATACCAATTGTCGGAGAGGATCTTGATGTCCTCGATCCGCACGCGGTCGGAGATGTCGGTCATGTCGCGATGTCCCTTCCAACAAAAAAGCCGCCGGACGGCCCGGCGGCTTTTTCGAATTCGTATCGCCGTCCCGCTCAGCGCGGCAAGAGGCCCTCGCGCTGCAGGCGCTTGCGCTGCAGCTTGCGATAGCGGCGGATCGCCTCGGCCCGCTCGCGGGCGCGCTTCTCGCTCGGCTTCTCGTAATGGCCCCGAAGCTTCATCTCGCGGAAGATGCCTTCGCGCTGCATCTTCTTCTTCAGCGCCTTCAGCGCCTGGTCGATGTTGTTGTCGCGAACGATGATCTGCAAATTCCGCTCCTTGGGGCCCGTTTTTGGGAGGCGCGGGTGATATCAGAAGGCCCCAGGCCTGTCCACCGCCCTTGCGCGACGGCCGTTGCATTCCTACTTCGGACCCCGGGGCCGCAAAGCGGTTGCGATCGGCGGAAAAAGCCTCAGAATCGCGAAGTCGAAAACAATTATATTGCCGAAACTTAGGTAAGTGTTTGAAAAATATGGCTATTTTAAAAATTGCCCGGATGGGCCATCCCGTCCTCGCCCAAATGGCGCAACCCGTCGCCAATCCGGGGGCGCCGGAAATCCGCCGCCTCATCTCCGACATGATCGAGACCATGATCGACGCCAACGGCGCCGGCCTCGCCGCGCCCCAGGTGCATGTCCCCCTGCGCGTGGTGGTGTTCCAGGCGCCCGAGGGGCGCAGCGATCCGGGCCTGTCGGAGGCCGAGCGCTTCGACCACACCGCGCCCCTGACCGTGCTGATCAACCCGCAGATCGAGATCGTCGGACCCGAGCTGGACGGCGGCTGGGAGGGCTGCCTGTCGGTGCCGGGGCTGCGCGGCTACGTCGAGCGGCCTTTCCACATCCGCTATCGCGGCCACGACCTCGATGGCCGCGTCGTGTCGCGCGCCGCCAAGGGCTTCCACGCCCGCGTCGTGCAGCACGAATGCGATCATCTCGACGGGCGGCTCTATCCCAGCCGCATGACCGACCTCGGCAAGCTGATCTTCGAGAGCGAAGCGAAACATTGGACGTCGGGCGGCTGACGCCGCTGCTGACTTTTGCCCGCGAGGCGCCGATACTGCCGGCGTCCGTTTTTCGAAGGCCGCCATGGCGCCGCGCAAGAAACCGCTCGACGATTCCGCCTTGAAGGCCAAGGTGCTCGCGGCGGCGCTGCCGCACATCGTGTTCGACGGCTTCACCGACAAGACACTGGCGAACGCGGCCAAGGAGGCCGGCGTCGCCAAGGACAGGCTGGCGCGGCTCTTCCCCGAAGGCGCGCTCGGTCTGGTCGAGGCGTTCTCGGAAGACGCCGACGCGGCCATGGAAAAGCATCTGGCCGCGATGGACTTGAAGGCAATGAAGATCCGCGCCCGCATCGTCGCCGCCGTGATGGCCCGCATCGAGGCGCTGCGCCCGCACAAGGAAGCCGCGCGGCGGGCCGCCGCCTTCCTCACGCTGCCGCCGCACGCGGCGCTCGGCGCGAAGCTGGTCTGGCGCACGGCGGACGCGATGTGGCGCGCCGTCGGCGACACCGCGACGGATTTCAATTTCTATACCAAGCGCACGATCCTGGCCGGCGTCTACACCGCCACGATGATGCGCTGGTTCACCGACACCAGCGCGGACGAGAGCGAGACCGCGAAATTCCTCGCCGACCGCATCGAGAACGTGATGCAATTCGAGAAATTCAAGGCGCAGGCGAAGGAGGCGCTGAGCCGGCTGCCATCGCTTGCGGATGTGCTCGCGACGTTGAACACGCGGCGTGGGTGATGCTGTGAAGATACACTTCGATCCCGAGACCGATGCGCTGTACTTGACCTTTTCCGATCAGGCCATCGTTGAAACCGACGAGGTGCGCCCAGGGGTCATGTTCGATCTCGATGCATCGGGGCGCGTGGTTGCCATCGAAGTGCTGAAAGCGTCACAGACCCTGGCCGACACGGATTTGAATACGCTGGTCCCGCAAGTCGCTTAGAGCAGATACTCCGCGATCTGCACCGCGTTCAGCGCCGCGCCCTTGAGAAGCTGGTCGCCGGCGACGAACATCGCGATCGAATGTCCCGTCGGATCGCTCAAATCCCTGCGGATGCGCCCGACGAGGATGTCGCCCTGGCCGCTGGCATCGAGCGGCATCGGGAAATAATTCTTCGCCCGGTCGTCGACGATCTTCACGCCCGGCGCATCCGACAGGATCGCCCGCACTTCGTCTTCGGTGATCGGGTTCTCGCATTCGAAGGTGATGGCTTCGCTATGGGCGCGCAGCACCGGCACGCGCACGCAGGTCACGCCGATGGCGATGGCGTCGTCCTCGAAGATCTTCCTGGTCTCCTTGATGACCTTGGTCTCTTCGTCGTTGTAGCCGGTGTCGGGATCGATCGCCGTGTTGTGGTTGAACACGTTGAAGGCATAGGGATGCGGCAGAACCTTGGGCGCGAACGGCTTGCCGTCGAGATAGGCGCGGGTGGAATCCACCAGCTCCTGCATCGCCGCCGCGCCGGCGCCGCTCGCCGCCTGATAGGTCGACAGGATCACGCGCTTGATGCGGTTCTTGCGATGGATCGGCCACAGCGGCACCAGCGCGGTGATCGCCGAGCAGTTCGGATTGGCGATGATGCCCTTGTGCTCCTGGATGCGGCGCGCGTTGATCTCCGGGATCACCAGCGGCACGTCGGGATCCATCCGGAAGGCCGAGGAATTGTCGACCACCACCGCGCCCGCCTTCACCGCCACCGGCGCGAATGCGCGCGAGATGCCGCCGCCGGCCGAGAACAGCGCGATGTCGACGCCGTCGAAAGATTTCTCCGTCAACGCCTCGACGACGATCGTCTCGCCCCGAAAGCCCAGCGTCCTGCCGGCCGAACGCGCGCTGGCCAGCGCCTTCAGCGTGCCCACCGGGAAGTTGCGCGCCTCAAGGCAGCCGATAAATTCGGCGCCGACCGCGCCGGTGGCGCCGACGATGGCAATGGTGGGATTCTTCTTCATCGGTTTCTCCAGAAACAAAAAAGCCCCGCTTTCGGCGGAGCTTCGGACCAGGCGATGCGTGAGGGTTTTACGCGCGCGCAAGCTCCGAAGCCGTGGCCGGCTTCGTCGTCTTCGTCTTGCGCTTCAGCGTCATTTTCATGGCGGCGGACCCTATGGGGCGCTCAGCGCTTCGTCAACGGGCTCAGCGTGGTGAAGTGTCCCATCTTGCGGCCCGGCCGCGCCTCGCCCTTGCCGTAGAGGTGCAGCGCCCCGGCCCGCCGAGCATAGCGTTCCCAGGCATCGGCCTCGGCGCCGATGATGTTCTCCATCACCGCGTCGGCGTGGCGCGCCGGATCGCCCAGCGGCCAGCCGCATACCGCGCGGACATGCTGCTCGAACTGGCTGACGGCGCAGGCCTCGATGGTCCAGTGACCCGAATTGTGCACCCGGGGCGCGATCTCGTTGACCAGGAGCGTGCCGTCCTTCAGCACGAACAATTCCACCGCCAGCACGCCGACATAGTCGAGCGCAACCGCGATTCTGCGCGCGATCATTTTGGCGTCCGCGCTCTGCGCCGGCGTCAGCCGTCCCGGAACCGTAGACCGCCGCAGGATGTGGTTTTCGTGGCCGTTCTCCGGCGGATCGAACGCCGCGAAGCCGCCATCGGCGCCGCGCGCCGCCACGACCGAGGCTTCGAAGGCGAAATCGACGAAGCCTTCCAGGATCGAAGGCGCGCCGCGGAAGCTGTCGAACGCCGCCGCGCATTCCGCCGCGGTCGCAACCTTCGCCTGACCCTTGCCGTCATAGCCCATGCGCCGGGTCTTCAGCACGCCGGGCCGCCCCAGCACCGTGAATGCCGTGGCGGCGCCGTCGCTGCTGCCCACGGCGAGGTATTGCGACGTCGTCAAGGCGCAGCTTTCGACGAACCGCTTTTCGTCGAAGCGGTCCTGCGTGATGCCAAGCGCCTTGGCACCGGGATTCACCGGGACGATCCCCGCGATATGCGCGATGGTCGCCGCCGGAATGTTCTCGAACTCGAAGGTCACGACATCGCAGGTCGCGGCGAACGCGCCCACCGCGTCGAGGTCCTCGAACTTGCCGACCGTGTGCGCGTCGCACACCTGCGACGCCGGCGATTTCGGATCGTCGCAGAACACCCGCGTCTTCAGGCCCAGCCGCGCCGCCGCCAGCGCCAGCATCCGGCCAAGCTGCCCGCCGCCGAGAATCCCGACCGTGCCGCCCGGCGGAACGGCCGCCGCCAATGTCTTTATCGCGCTCATTTGTCGGACGGCGCGCGTGCCACGGCGTCGGTCTGCTTCGCACGCCAGGCCGCCAGCCGCTTGGCCAGCGCCTTGTCGCTCAGCGCCAGGATCGCGGCGGCGTGCAGCGCCGCGTTCTTCGCGCCGGCCTCGCCGATGGCGAAGGTCGCGACCGGCACGCCGCCCGGCATCTGCACGATGGAGAGCAGGCTGTCCAAGCCCTTCAGCGCCTTGGATTCGACCGGCACGCCCAGGACCGGGAGCGTCGTCATCGAGGCCGTCATGCCCGGCAGATGCGCCGCCCCGCCGGCCCCGGCGATGATCACCTTCAGGCCGCGCCCCGCCGCCCGCTTGGCATAGGCGCTCATCCGGTCGGGGGTGCGATGGGCGGAGACGATCCGGCTCTCATGCGCTACGCCGAGGTTTTTCAGGATCTCGGAGGCAGGCTTGAGCGTCGGCCAGTCGGACTGGCTTCCCATGATCAGGCCGACGAGTGGTTTGGCGGGCATGCTTCCCCTGGGGTAGGCCGGCAAATCACCTGCCGGGAAGCGCCGGAGTATAGGGCGGCAAACCTTGAGGAAAAGAGGCCGTTTGCCACTCGTTTACCTTTTGGTCGGTTTCATAAACGAATTGTTAAAGCGATCTTAGTATTGTTTTTGCCGCCAGAATGGCCGATTGGGGTCGATCATGAAGATCGAGCGGACGGGATCATCGAGGAGCGCGCGGTCGGTCGGCGCCGCGGCCTATGCGCGCCAGTCCGCCGTCGCCGAGCCGGTAAGCACCGCCACCATCGGCGCGACCGCCAGCGTGCTCGGCATTCCGGAAAGCGAATTCACCCCGCGCGTGCGCGACGCCATCGTCACCCTGATGGGCGAGGTCGACAATCTGCGCCGCGAGCTCGCCGCCACCATGGCGCGGCTCGACGAGGCGGAGAAGAACGCCGATCAGGACCATCTGGTGCCGCCGCTGCTCAACCGCCGCGCCTTCGTGCGCGAGCTGACGCGCTACATCGCCTTCGCCGGGCGCTACGGCACGCCGGCGAGCCTGATCTATTTCGACCTGAACGGTTTCAAGGCGATCAACGATTCGAACGGCCATGCCGGCGGCGACGCGGTGCTCAAGAACTTCGCCGCCGTGCTCTCCGCCAATGTCCGCGACAGCGACTGCGTCGGCCGCCTCGGCGGCGACGAGTTCGGCGTGCTGCTCAGCCACGCCGACCAGGAACAGGCGCACAGGAAGGCCGACATCCTGGCGGAGCGGCTGCGGGCCTCGCCGACCCAATGGCACGGCCAGTCGATCCCGATCAGCTTCGCCTATGGCGCGTTCGAGCTCAAAGCCGGCGACGACGCCGACGTCGCGATGGCCCGCGCCGACGAGGCGATGTACGCGCATAAGAGAAGCGCGCGGTAGCGCCACAGTTGGTGCTTCAAATCACGCAAAAGGTTGTCATGGCCCGCGAATGCGGGCCACCCAGGTGACACCCGCACCGCCCAAGCGTCACCTGGGTCCGCCGTTCGTACGCTGTCGCTACGAACTCGCGGCGGATGACAAAGTAGGATGAATTTTCAATTCGCGACCAGCGTCGGCAACGCTCGGTCACCCCAGCGGCGGCAGGCGGAAGACGTGCTCGGCGTTGGTCTGCATCAGCATGCGCTTGTGCTCGAGCGGTATGTCGAGCGCGTCGTAGGTCGCGACCTCGTCCGCCGACACCTGATAGGGATAGTCCATCGCGTAAAGCACGCGGTCGGGACCCAGCACCTCCTGACAGAACTTGATCGCCGGCGCCCAGGCGACGCCGCTGGTGGTGATCCAGATGTTGTTGCGGAAATAGTGCGAGACCTTGTGCTTGAGCTTCACGGCGGGCTGGCCGCCGCGCAGGCCCGGCCGCCCGTCGGCGTTGGATTGCATCCAGTCGAAGCGATAGAGCAGCAGCGGCATCGCCTCGCCCGCATGGCCGATGACCAGCCTGAGCTTGGGATGGCGGTCGAAGGCGCCGGAAAAGATCAGCCCCATCGTGTGCATCCACACCTCGTGGGAGAAGCCGGCAAGGGCGCCGGTGAAGCTGCGGAATTCGTAAGGATGGACCCATTTGGCCGGCGGACTGGTCGGATGGATGTAGAGCGCGGCGTCGAAATGCTCCAGCGCTTCCAGGATCGGTTCGAAGGCCGGCTCGTCGAGATAATGGCCCTGGGTATGCGAATTGAGCACCGCGCCGTTGAGGCCTAGCCCGGTCATGCCGCGCTCGATCTCGGCGACCGCGCCCTTGACGTCCTGCGGCGCAAAGGCGGCGAGGCCAGAGAAGCGATCGGGATATTTCCGGCAGGCCGCGGCCAGCCGGTCGTTAGACAAGGCGGCCAGCTCGGTGCCTTCGCGCGGGTGCAGCACCTGTACGCCCGGCGCGGTCAGCAGCAGAAGCTGGCGGTCGATGCCGAGCTCGTCCATGCGCCGGATCCGGCCCTCGCCGATGTCGCAGAGCTGTTCCTGCAGCGCCGCAAAGGAGGCGAACATCGCGCCCATGCGCAGCGACGGATCGTCCGGCGGGCACGAGCCGCGCAACAATTCGAGCTGGGCCTTGGGAATCTCCGGAATGCTCCAGGCTTCCTCGGTGGCGATGCGCTTGAAGTCTCTTCTGCCGCTCACGATGCCTCCTCCCGATCCGATTTTCCCCAAACCAAATCCGCGAGGCCTATGAACGGGCGGCCCTACGCGATGATGTCCGGCAGCAGCCGATCATTGATCTTCGAGATCTCGTCCTTGAGCTGCAGCTTGCGCTTCTTCAGCCGCGTCAGTTGAAGCTGGTCGCGCCCGCCGGTCTCGGACAGCGCGGCGATGGCGTTGTCGAGGTCGCGATGCTCCTGGGTGAGTTCCGCCAGCTTGGCCCGGAGCGCGACCTCGTCGGGCCGTGTGACTTGGGTTTTCATCGCGTCTTCGGCGCCCCGTTCCAGCGCTTATGCGCCGGCCAATCATAGCCCATCAGGTCGAGGGCGCGGCCGACGATCTGGTCGACGAAATCCGAAATCTTGTGCGGCTCGTCGTAGAACGCCGGCACCGGGGGCAGCACGATCGCGCCCATTTCGGCGAGCTGCGCCAGGGTCCGCAGATGCCCCGCATGCAGCGGCGTCTCGCGCACCATCAGGATCAGCGGCCGGCGTTCCTTCAGCGTCACGTCCGCGGCGCGCGTCAGAAGGCCGGTCGTCACGCCGGTGGCGATCTCCGACCAGCTTCTGACCGAGCAGGGCGCCACGATCATCCCCTTGGTCCTGAAGGTGCCCGACGCGATCGGCGCGCCGATATCGCCGGGCGCATAGGCGCGGGTAGCCTTGGCGGCGACCGCCTTGGGTTTCAGGTCGGTTTCCAGCGCGATGGTCAGCTCGGCCGCCTTGGTGACGACGAGATGGGACTCGATCTCCAGTTCCGCGAGCGCGTCGAGCAGCCTGATGCCATAGGCGACGCCGGAGGCGCCGCTGATGCCCACCACAAGCCGTTCTTTTTTCTGGGTTTCCGCAACCTTGGCCATGGGGGCCGGTTTACAGAAAGTAGACCATGGGCGGAAGAGGGCGTGACAGCCCCACCCGACAGTGATCTACTTCCGTGGCCTAAGAGATGAGGTGCACGCATGGCACTGCAAGGGCATATCCAGGAACTGTCCGACAAACATAAGAAACTCGAAGAACGCATCCACGACGAGATGGGCCATCCCGACTGGGATCAGGCGGCGGTCGCGGCGCTCAAGAAAGAAAAGCTCCGAATAAAAGACGAGCTCGAACGCCTCCGAAACAGCGTTCATTAGTCCCTCTCACGTCCGACCTGCACCGACCGGCTGGGCCAGAAGCCGCGGCTGCATCGCCATGAACACGGCCAGCGCGCCGAGTTCGAACAGCGCCGCCGCGGCGAAAGACGCGCCGGGGAAATAGACCGGTGCGCGCCCGCTGGTGAACCAGGCGAACAGGTTCGTCAGCAGCAGCGGCGCCACGATGGAGGTGATGCTGCCGGCGCTCGCCAGCGCCCCCATCAACTCGCCCTGCTCGTTGGCGGGCACGCTGCGGGACATGATCGCGTTCAGCGCCGGCCCGCCGACGCCGCCCAGCGCCCACACCGACATCCAGGCATAGAGCATCCAGGGCTGGGCCGAGAACGCATAGCCGGCATAGCCGAGGCCGGTGAAGAACAGTCCGACATAGACCGCGCGGGTCTCGCCGATGCGCGGCACGATCAGCCGGGGCAGCACGCCGAAGGAGAACGCGGTGAAAGCGCCGACCGCCATCAGCGAATAGCCGACCTGCGCCGCCGTCCAATGGAATTTCAGCATCGTGTAGAAGGTCCAGGTCGACGGCAGGGCATCATGCGCCAGCCGCATGAGGATCGTGACGCCGAGCAGCCCCATCATCATGGGAAAGCGGCGCAGGGCGCGCAGCGTACCCGCCGGATGGGCGCGCCAGATCTCGAATTTGCGCCGGCGCTCCGGCGGCAGCGATTCCTTCAGCACGACGAGACCGAACAGCGCATTGGCCAGCGCGAACGCGGCCGCGACGAAGAACGGCGCCCGCGCGCCCCAATGGTCGCCGATGATCCCGCCGATCGCCGGGCCGATCACGAAGCCGATGCCGAAGGCGGCGCCGGTCAATCCGAAATTCGCCGCGCGCTTCTCCGGCGGCGAGACGTCGGCGATATAGGCGTTGACCGTCGGATAGGCGGCGCCCGCGATCCCGGAGAGGACGCGGCCGACGAACAGCCAGGCGATGGTCGGCGCCGCGCCGGTGATGGCGTAATCGACGGCCAGCGCGGCCAGCGAGGTGATCAGCACCGGCCGGCGGCCGAACCGGTCGCTGAGATTTCCGATGGCCGGCGCGCAGAGGAACTGCATCAGCGCATAGACGAACATCAGCCAGCCGCCCCAGCCGGCCGCGCCGCTCAACTCCTCGCCGGTGAGTTCTTTGATGATCGCCGGCGTCACCGGGATGATGATGCCCAGCCCGATCGTGTCGATCAGCATGGTCGCGAAAACGAACGCCAGCGCGTATCGGCTGGCCAGGGGTGTCGATGCGTCGCTCAAGAACCGCCCTCCCAGACGCGGGAAGATTAAGGCGCGCCGATGGCGCCTGTCTTGGGTAAACTTGGCCGCCGCCGCGAGCCCCGGAAAGTGCCGAAGGACGCGCCTTCGATTGTCGCATAAATGCGGCACTCTGGATCGAATGATCGCCGCATGTCGCCACGGGGCCTTGCAACCGTATAAGCTTCGGGGACTTGGCGGGATTGAAGCAGAGGGGGCGTCGCTTGTTCTGGAGCAAAGCGGAGCGCCGGACATTCTCCGGTTTCATGGTCGACGATCACCGGGGCTTCGTCGAAATCGCGCCGCAGAAATCGCGGACGCGATCGATCGACGAATATCGCGAGATCGTGCGCGATCCGGCGCGCTGGGCCACGCTCAAGGCCGAGCTGCTCGACGAATATTTCGACGATCCGATCGACATGTTTCCCTATGAGGGCGGCGTGGAGCGGCGCGAGAAGGATGCGGCGACGCCGCAGGGCGACGTCTGGCGGCGCGGCCTGTGGTGGCGCACGCTCGACCGCAGCCTCAATCTCGCGATTCCCGCCCGCTTCTTCCAAATCCAGGCGGACCTGATCAAGCGCCGCTTTCCCGGCGGCCGGAACCAAACCATCGGCGACAGCGACATCCGCGACCTGATTTCATGCCTGCGCTACGTCTTCGCGCGGAATTTCAGCCAGCTGGTCTGGGTGCGCCGCGTCTGGTGCGCCTTCGTGTCCGCGATCGTGCTCCTCGCCTTCGCCTGTTTCGCGGTCTCGTTCGATCCGGCGGCCTTCTTTCCGCCCGGCATGGCGGTGACCGGCCATATGCTGCGCCTGCTGAGCATGGGCCTTGCCGGCCTCGTCGCGGTCCTGACCGTCGCGACGTTCTTTATCTATCGGTTCTGGAGCAACAACGAGTACGGCGATGCCGTGGAGAAATCCTGCAGCAATGTGCGCACCGGATTGCAGACCCGCCTGCAGGAACTGGTCGCCATCATCCCGCTGATCTTCCACCGCATCGACCGCGACAAGTTCGAACTGAAGAAGGACGACCTGCTCAAGCAATGGCCCGACGAGGTGCGCAAGTGGTCGCGGCTGGCGTTCTGGATGGCGATGCGCGTGCAATATCTGGAATTCTTCATGCAGGTCGAGATGTGGCGGATCCGGCGGATCCATGCCTGGACAAGGCTGATCGGTCTCGGCCTGTCGACGGCGATCTTCCTGGTCTCGCTCGCGATCCTGGAATATCTCGCGCTCGCCCTGCCGTGGGGCGCTCCGGCGGCCGAACTCGGCCTCGCCGATCTGATGGCCGCGCTGGTGCTGTTCGCGCTCGCGCTGATGTCCTATCGGACCTATCTGCCCGATTTCGATCTGGTCGAGCGGACCCTGCGGACCAACGACATGAAGGGGTCCAAGGACTCCAAATTCCACGAAGCGATCGAGGAATTCATGTTCCAGGAAAAGCACGCCCAGCTGCACGAAGAGGAAAAACGCAGCGGCCGCGGCACCTGACGCGAACGCGCGGGCCTCGGCGTATCAGGATACGGCTGGGCAGGAATCGGCCATTGCCGTTTCGCGCTCGGCGATTTCCATCAGCCAGAGGATGTGCGGCCGCGCTTCCTCGAAGTGTCCGAGATCGTGATACTCATAGAGCATGTCCTGCAGGCGCTGCAGCAGATCGCCGCCGTGGGCGGCGGTTTTGGGCACGCGACGGGATGACATGCACACTCCCCAGACAGAGTTGGGACGAGCATCCCACTACCGCCGCGCGAACCAACCCCACTGAATCGGGGGTACTTCGTGCATGGCCATCAGGTTGAGTAATGCAACTTTCGCATCGTCGATGAGGTGTACCCAATTCGGTTCCGCCGCCGTCAGCTTACCTCCTTGGTCATCTCCCGCAGCCGGAATTTCTGGATCTTGCCGGTGGAGGTCTTGGGCAGCTCGACGAAGACGATGTAGCGCGGGCATTTGTAGCGCGCGAGATGGGCGCGGCAATATTCGAGCAGCTCCTCGGCGGTGACGGTCTCATAGCCCGGCTTCAGCTCGACGAAGGCGCAGGGCGTCTCGCCCCATTTGTCGTCCTCCTTGGCGACCACGGCGGCGAACATCACGGCCGGATGCTTGTTCAGCACGTCCTCGACCTCGATGGAGGAGATGTTCTCGCCGCCCGAGATGATGATGTCCTTGGAGCGGTCCTTGAGCTGCACATAGCCGTCGGGATACATCACGCCCAGATCGCCGGAATGGAACCAGCCGCCCGCGAAGGCTTCCTTGGTCGCGGTCGGATTCTTCAGATAGCCCTTCATCACGACATTGCCGCGGAACATCACCTCGCCCATCGTCTCGCCGTCGGCCGGCACCGGCTCCATCGTCTCGGGATCCATCACGGTCAGCGCGTCGAGCGCGTGATAGCGCACGCCCTGGCGCGCCTTCTTCGCCGCGCGGTGGCTGTTGTCGAGCGCGTCCCAGTCCATGCTCCACTCGTTCACCACCGCCGGGCCATAGGTCTCGGTCAGGCCGTAGACATGGGTGACGTTGAACCCGGCATCGCTCATCGCGGCGAGCACCGCTTCGGGCGGCGGCGCCGCGGCGGTGATGAACTCCACCGTATGCGGCAGCGGCCGGCGATCTTCCGGTTTGGCGTTGACGAAGGTCGACATCACGATGGGCGCGCCGCACAGATGCGTGACCTTGTGGTCGGCGATGGCGTCGAACATCGCCTTGGCGCGCACCCAGCGCAGGCAGACATGCGTGCCGGCCACGACCGACAGCGACCAGGGAAAGCACCAGCCGTTGCAGTGGAACATCGGCAGCGTCCACAGAAGGATCGGATGATACCGCATCCGTGCCGCCAGGATATTGCCGTAGCCCATCAGCGCCGCGCCGCGGTGATGGAACACCACGCCCTTCGGATTGCCCGTCGTGCCCGAGGTGTAGTTGAGCGAGATCGCGTCCCACTCATCGCCCGGATAGGCCCAGGGGAAATCCGGGTCGCCGTCGCTGACGAAGGCCTCGTAGTCGATATGGCCGAGGCGCGCGCCGGTCTGCGGGAATTCCGGATCGTCATAGTCGATGACGATGGGCTTCACCTTGGCGAGCGTCAGCGCCTCGGCCATCACGCCCGCGAATTCGCGGTCGGTGATCAGGACCTTCGCCTCGCCATGGTCGAGGATGAAGGCCAGCCCGGCGGGATCGAGCCTGGTGTTCAGCGCGTTCAGCACGCCGCCCGCCATCGGCACGCCGTAATGGGCTTCCAGCATCGGCGGCGTGTTGGCCAGCATGGCGGCGACCGTGTCGCCCTTCTTCACGCCCGCCTTGGCGAGCGAGGAAGCGAGCCGGCGCGACCGCGCATAGAACTCGGCATAGGTGACGGTCTGCCGTCCGTGGATGATCGCGGTGTAGTTGGGAAAGACATAGGCGGCGCGTTCCAGGAAGGAGAGCGGCGTCAGCGGCTGGTAGTTCGCCGGGTTGCGGTCGAGATCGGTGTCGTATTTGCCGCGGCGCGGGGCGAGCCGCGGCGCGGCGCGCATCGCTCCTTCGACGGCGCGGCGGACGAGCGATTTCGGCCGCCGCTGCATCCCCGGCTTGGCGACGGGCAGGCGCGTGACCGGCTGGGCCGGTTTCGCCACGGCCTTTTTCGCGACGGGCTTCTTCTTCGCCGCCGTCTTCGCGATCCGCTTTTTCGGCGCTTTGGCCTTGGCGGCTTTCACGGATTTCTTCTTGTTTTTGCTCTTGGCCATCTTCGAACGCCCGGAATTTCCACAGTCGCGCGAACGCTAAAGAATGCCGCATTAACCAGCAAGCGCGGGCGATGGACGGGCCAAGGCGCGATTGCTAGGAATGCGGGCGCCTCAGAGAAATCCGATGTCCGAACAGGTCCAACCCGCGCCGCGCGGCCTACGCCGCCTCTATGCCTGGATGATGGAGAACGCGCGCGGCCGCCATGCCTGGGCGGCGCTCGCGGCCTTCGCCTTCGCGGAAGCGTCATTTTTCCCGATCCCGCCCGACGTCATGCTGCTGCCGATGATGCTGGCGCATCGCGAGCGCGCCTTGGCGCTGGCGGCCTGGTGCACCTTCTGGTCGGTGATGGGCGGCATGCTCGGCTACGCGATCGGCGCCTTGTTCTGGGACACCGCCGGGGTGTGGCTGATCGGCCTGCTGCATATCCCGCTGGCCGAGGTCGAGGCGCTGCGGCTGAAATACAGCGAGCACGCCTATCTGATCGTCGTCCAGGGCCTGACGCCGGTGCCCTACAAGCTGGTGACGATCTCCGCCGGCCTCGCCAACGTGCCCTTCGCGGCGTTCATGCTCTATTCCGCGATCACGCGCAGCCTGCGCTTCATCGTGCTGGAGGGTATCCTGGTCTACGTCTTCGGCGACAAGGCCCAGGCCTTCCTGGAACGTTACATGGAAGCGGTGCTGATCGCGGTCCTGGTCCTGGTCGTGCTGGGCTTCGTGGCGCTGAAATATCTGTAAGAACCACCCTCCCCTTGCGGGAGAGTGGCGCATATCGCCAATTTAGCCGCCGCGCCTTGCGTTTTTGCAACGCGGCCCTGCTTTGACTTGGCCACAATCGCGCGTCATACCGCGAGGCTCGCGAGAGCCCCATGCGCAAGCAAATCCTGGCCGTCGGCGCCATCCTGTTCTCCACCGCGCTCTACATCATGGGCAACGGCCTGATCGGCGTGCTCATTCCGGTGCGCGGCCATGCCAGCGGCTTCTCCAACCTGGCCCTGGGCGTCATCGGCTCGTTCTATTTCGCCGGCTTCGTGCTGGGCTGTTTCCTGGGACCGCGCCTGCTGGCGCGCGTCGGGCACAGCCGGACCTTCGGCGTCGGCGCCGGTATTTCGGCCGCCGCCATCCTTCTGCAATCGATGATCGTGACGATACCCGTCTGGATCCTGCTGCGCGGCGCCTTCGGCGTGGCGGCGGCCTGCATCTACATGGTGATCGAGAGCTGGCTGAACGACCGCGCGACCAACGAGAATCGCGGCCGCATCTTCTCTGCCTATCTGACGGTCAATTTCTCGGCGATCATCGTGGGCCAGATGCTGTCCGGCACGGCCAGGCCCACCAGCTTCTCGCTGTTCAGCCTGGCGGCGGTGTTCTATGCGCTCTGCCTGATTCCGATGGGGCTGACGCGGCTGCCGCAGCCGAACGCCGCGGCCGTGCCGGTGCTGCGGCCGCTCCGCCTCTATCGCATCTCGCCGGTGGGCGTGATGGGCTGCATCGCGGTCGGCTTCGCCAACAGCGCGGTGTGGACGCTGGCGCCGGTTTATGCCGACGCGCACGGCCTGGCCAAGGGCTGGATCGCGGTGTTCATGAGCGTGTTCACCTTCGGCGGCGCCATCGTGCAATTGCCGCTCGGGCGCATCTCCGACCGGATGGACCGGCGCTACATCATCGCCTTCGTCAGCGTCGTGGCGGCGGCGCTCGGCGTCGCGCTGGCGACCTTCGGCGGCGCGCATCGCTGGACGATCCTGCCGCTGATCGGGTTGTTCGGCCTGATGGCACTGCCGCTCTACGGCCTGTCGGTCGCCCACACCAACGACCGCATCGCGCGCGACGAGTTCGTGGAGACCTCCGCGACGCTGCTGATGATCAATTCGCTGGCCTCGGTCAGCGGGCCGACATTGGCGGCGCTGGCGATGGGCTGGTTCGGGACGAGCGCGCTGTTCTTCTACACGGCGACGATCCATGCCGCGATGGCGGTGTTCGCGCTTGTCCGCATCACGATGAAGGAGGCGGCATCGCCGACATCGCGCGAGCGCTACGAACCGATCCCGCCGCAATCGACCCAGGCCGAAGCCGCGCTCGACCCGCGTGGCGCCGACGAACAGGCGGCGGCTTAACCCGGGCTGTCGTCGTCGGCCGGGAATTCCAGCGCATCGGGTTCCGGCGCGGAATCGGCCGACACCGTCTCGGAGATCGGCTTCAGCGTGTCGCCGCGCTTGACCGCGCGCTGCTCCGCCCGGTCGCGCTTGGCGCCGGCGCGGGAGACCGCGAGGTCGAGTTCGAGCTGCGAGCAAAGCCCCAGCGTCACCGGATCGACCGCCTTGATGTTGGTCGCGTTCCAATGGCTGCGCTCGCGGATCTTCTGGATCGTCGCCTTGGTGGTGCCGATCAGGCGGATGATGTCGGCGTCGGCGAATTCGGGATGGTTGCGCAGGATCCAATAGACCGCATCGGGCTTGTCCTGGCGCTTGCTGACCGGCGTGTAGCGCGGCGCCTTCTTCTGCTTGACGCTGGGCATCTTGTGCTTGGGCGGCGCCATCTTGAGGCGCAGCTTGGGATTCTGCTCCGCCGCCTCGATGCTCTCGCGCGTGAGCTGGCCGGAGGACACCGGGTCCTGGCCCTTGATGCCCTTGGCGACGTCCTCGTCGGCGATGCCCTTCACCTCGAGCGGGTGCAGGCCGCAGAAATCGGCGATCTGCTCGAAGGTAAGCGAGGTGTTGTCGACCAGCCAGACGGCGGTCGCCTTGGGCATGAGGGGCTTGGTATCGACGGCCATAAATCTTCTCCCTTGCCGGGGGAGCGTTCACCGCACCCACCGACCTCTTAAAGCGCCAAGCTTTTCGAGGAATGGCAGGGGTTTTAGCGGGGAAGGGACGGTTTGGCTAGGGTTTTTGTGCTTGTCGGGCGGCAATCAAAGCCTTTGTTCGTCCAAGGTTTTCCGCAACTATTTCCAAATGACTGGCCGCTTTTTCGTGAGCGTACACCCATTGTGCTTCGCAAAATGCCTTGGCCGCTGCGTCTAATTTTGCCGTTCCCGGTTCGCGTTCGCCAAGGCTCAGAAGGGCGAATCCCAGGTTATTTTGGGTCATCGCCCAGTCAAGAGGGTTATTCGTGAGGGCATACTTTCCCAGCGCCATGCGGAAGGCCTGGACGGCTTCGAGCAGGATTTCAGGATCGTCCACCCGTTCTCCTAAGCTCAAAAGCGCGGTTCCCAAATTATTCTGAGTGGCAGCCCACTGGAGGGGCATTTGCTGAGGCGTGTACACCGTCAATGCACAGCGGCATGCGTCAACAGCCTCCTCAAGCATTGCAGTGCCTTCCGACCGTTCTCCAAAGCTTGTGAGTGCTGTCGCTAGATTGTTCAGCGTCATTGCCCACTGAAGAGGCGCGCTTTCGCTCGTGCGTACTCTTAACGCCTCACGATATGCGGCTAGAGCATCCGTCAGTCGAGTCGTTCCGTTCTCGATCTCACCTAGACTTGTAAGTGCATTGCCCAAATTGTTTTGAATTGCTGCCCATTGGAAGGGCACTCGCTCAAGACGTCGTTCCTTTAGAGCCAATCCAGGAAGTTATTGAATCGAGGGAATCGGTTGTGATTCTGTGACGGTGCCTGATTCGGAAGGAGGCACCAGATGTGGAAGCCGGAGCATCGCCGGGCGGCGGCGCTGGTTGGATTGCGGTATCCCAACGATTTGACGGATGCGGAGTGGGCGTTGATCGCGCCGCTGATTCCGCCCGCCAAGCGCGGCGGCCGTCGGCGCGAGATCGATGTTCGTGAAGTTCTGAACGCGATCTTCTATGTGCTCTCGACCGGTTGCCAGTGGAAGGCGCTGCCCAAAGACCTGCCGCCGAAGAGCACGGCGCATTTCTATTTCATGCTGTGGGATTGGGACGGCACGCTGGAGCGCATCCACCATGCGCTCTATGTGGCGGTGCGCGAGAAGGAAGGCCGCGAGGCCAGCCCGACCGCGGCCATCATCGACAGCCAGAGCGCCAAGGCGGCTCAAAAAGGGGCAAAAGCCTCGATCCGCAGGGCTTCGATGCGGGCAAGAAGGTTACGGACCGCAAGCGCCACATCCTTGTCGACACGCTCGGTCTGTTGCTGAGCGTTGCCGTTCATTCCGCCGGCATCCAGGACCGCGACGGCGCGGCGCTGGTGCTCGACAAACGGACGCGGGCGCTGTTTCCCTTCATCGAGCGCATCTACGCCGATGGCGGTTATCGGGGGCCACGCGTTCGCGCCGCTGCCGCAAGAACCGGCACGTGGAAGATCGAGATCGTCAAACGATCCGACATCGCAAAGGGCTTCGTTGTCTTGCCCAAACGATGGGTGGTCGAGAGAACCTTCGCCTGGATCAGCCGCAATCGACGCCTTTGCCGCGACTTCGAACGCTATGCAAACACCGTCGCGGCCTTCATCCGTCTCGCCATGGTCCGCATCATGCTCCGGCGCCTCACAAAGCCAAATCCCTCAACATGAATCCAAACTTCGTGGATCGGCTCTTAGTGCTTGCCTATAATAATAGACGGCCTTTTCAAGAGAAACTTCGTCGCGATCCTGCTCGCCAAGCAGCGTCAATGAACTTGCATAGGACAAATACAATTGTGCCCTTGTGTCGCCGTCCAGGGAGGCTGGCGGCGATCCGGCAAGGCGTTGAAGTTGCGATATCACGGGCCGAAGTAGGTCGACGGCGTATTTGCCGCCGTCGTAAGCTGGCGCAGCTGACGAGGCTGCGATCGCTGCAATCGCAGTGCCAAGTTCAGTGCCGAAATTTTCTGGGAGCCGAAGAGTGGGCGTCAATAGATAGGAATGAACACTTCCGTCGTTGTGTCCGCGCGCCGTGAAGTATAGATCGACGATCTTTTCTTGCCTAAGTGCTTGCCCCCATATAACCAGATGCGCGTTTGCTTTCGCAGCAATTTCCTGCGCCGACAGTGCTCCCGCCATTTGTCTGTCTTCGAGGTTGCCGCGTTTTCCCAATACAATAGTCTCTTCGCATGGGACAATTTCCACTCGTCCGCCGAACACTTCGGCGAGTGATAACTCGATGTGATGGGCGATGTGCCTTTCAACGTCGTTGGAGAGGGTAGCTATCGCAATCGCCAATCTGTCTCCCTGCGCGCGCGGATATCGGAGTCTTCGGACGGCGGTTAGGATTAAAACCCGCGTCCCTCTTTGTATCAGTGTTAAAGCAACAAATAAGACAAGGAACACGAGCGCAGAAAGTGCGTTCCAGAGATCGCTTGCAAAGTTTAGTCCTGTGAAGCGTCCTAAATACTTTATGCCGGCACTTGATCCGCCGCTGACAAGTAAAGTAGCAATCAAATTGCCGATAATGCCGAGATCGCTGCTTCTTTGTCGGTTGTTCTCCACCACGGTCGTGTCCCAAGAGCGCAGCCAACAATAGCAACTGTGCATTGGTTCGTACCTGGATATTGCTCACAGCGTCAGCAAGATCTTCCCGATATGCTCGCTGCCCGCCATCCGCTTATGCGCGGCGGCGGCTTCGGCCAGCGGATAGGTCCGGTCCACCACCGGCTTGATCCTGCCCGCTTCGATCAGCGGCCACACCTCGCGCAGCACCGCGTCGCGGATCGCGCCTTTTTCGTCGTTCGACCGCGCGCGCAACGTCGTCGCCAGGAGGCTCAGCCGCTTCATCAGCATCGGCGCGAAGTTCACGGTGGCGCTCATGCCGCTCTGATAGGCGATGTTGACGATCCGGCCCCAGATCGCCGCCGCGCTCATGTTGCGCTGGATGTATTCGCCGCCGACCATGTCGAGGATCACGTCGACGCCGCGCCCGCCGGTCGCGTCCTTCACCGTCGCGACGAAATCCTGTTCCTTGTAGTTGATCGCCCGCGCGCCCAGCGCCGCGATCGCCGCGCATTTCGTCGCGCTCGCCGCGGTCGAGAACACCTTGTGCCCGCGCGCGGCGCAAAGCTGGATCGCCGCCGTGCCGATGCCGCTCGATCCGCCATGGATCAGGACGCTCTCGCCCGGCTTCAGCCGCGCCGAGTCCATGAGGTTGGTCCACACCGTGAAATGCACTTCGGGCAGCGCCGCCGCATCGATGAGGCTCACGCCCCTCGGCACCGGCAGCACGGATTTCTCCGACGCGACCGCGTATTCGGCATAGCCGCCGCCGGGTATCAGCGCGCACACCGCGTCGCCCGCCTTGCAGTGCGTCACACCGGCGCCGACGCTCTCGACCGTGCCGGAGACTTCCATGCCGAGCGTGGTCGAGGCGCCCGGCGGCGGCGGATAGGCGCCCATCGCCTGCGCCAGATCGGCACGATTGAGGCCGGCGGCGGCGACCTTGATCAGAACCTCGCCGGCGCCCGGCGCGGGCTTGGCGATGTCCGCAACCGCGAGCCCGTAATCCTGTCCCGGATTTGCAACTTCGATGGCCTTCATGGCGTCTCTTTCGCTTGGCAATATCGCGGGCGAAGATAGCAGGCGAACCGGCGGAGGCGGAAATGGCGATCGATCCCGAGGAGCCGCGAAAGAAGGCGCCGGATATCGTGCTCGGCGAGGACATCTCGGCGATGTCGGCGAACGAACTGGAACGCCGCATCGCGGCGCTCGAAACCGAGATCGCGCGCTGCCGCGAAGCGATATCCGACCGCGCGCGCACGAAATCCGCAGCGGACGCGTTCTTTAAGCGTTAATCGCGGGTGGGGTTCCATATCAAGATTAATACGCACAGCTATTCGTTGCTCCTGCGCAACCATTCGTTTGGTTTACGCGGACGCCGCAGCGCAATACGTATTGCGCGGCACGCACGAGTTGATAGCTTGCACCTCGCACGAGCGGGCAACAGATCGATATGGGCACCAGCATAGCCGACGACGAATTTCTGCGTGACGTTTCCATCCAGAGCTTCACCGGTTCGGCGTTGTTCGATCGTACCTTCGAGGAAGGCATGTCGCTGGTCGAGGAGACGGCGAAATACCTCGACGGCCGCGGCCGCCAGGAAGCGCGCGACCTGCCGCGCAAGACCGCGCTGCTCTATGCCGGCGAAAGCATGCGCGTGACCACGCGGCTGATGCAGGCGGCGAGCTGGCTTTTGGTGCAGCGCGCGGTGCACGAAGGCGACATGGCGCCGGAAGACGCGCATGACGAGCGCTATCGTCTCGGCTCGAAGGATATCTGCCTCGGCGGCGCGGCCGGGATCGACCTGCTTCCCGCGACGCTGCAGGATCTGCTGGCGCGCAGCGACAATCTCTATCGCCGCATCGCGCGGCTCGACGATGTGCTGTTCGAGGGCGGTTTGAAGGCGCAGTCCGGCATCCAGGCGCAGATGAACCGTCTGGAGCAGGCGTTCGGCGCGGAAGAATAGAATCGCGCTGTCATGGCCCGCGATCGCGGGCCACCCAGTTGAGTTCGCTTCCGTTTTTCAGAAAAATAAAAGAAGTTTGGTGCAAGCGTCACCTGGGCGGCCCGCAGTCGCGGGCCGTGACGTCCAGATTTTTACGGCTTCACGAAACCCGCGAACTTCTTGTTGAAGCGCGTCAGGCGGCCGCCGCGGTCCATCAGCTGCTGCTGGCCGCCGGTCCAGGCCGGGTGCGTCGTCGGATCGATGTCGAGCGTGAGCTGCTGGCCGGCCTCGCCCCAGGTCGTGCGCGTCTTGTAGGTCGAGCCGTCGTTCAGCCGGACCTCGACGAAGTGATAATTGGGGTGGATGCCCTTTTTCATGGCCTATGGCTCTCTGACGCGCTGCGAAGCCGCGCCTTATAGGGGCAGGACCGGCCCAAAGCAAGCGCGCCCGGCTCAGGACCCGAACGGCGCCAGCCCGGCGCCGAGTCCCTGAAAACCCAGTTTTTCCGCATAGAGCCGGGCCAGCGCCGCTTTGGCCGGCGTGGTGTGGATCTGGGCGTAGCGCGCCGCCAGGACCCAGCGGGTCCTGGGCGGTAGTTCGCCCGGCGCGGCGATCTCGCGCGCGAGCCAGGCCTCCATGGCCCGCCAGAAATGGGGGCGGCTGCCGTCGACATCGGTGAGGCCATAGTCCTCCGCGACGTCGGCGCCCCACAGGGCCAGCCCCGACCGGCGGCCGACCGCAGGATCGGCGGCGAGCGCCGCGACGGCGCGCCCGACATAGCGCGGCGTTTCGGAGAAGGCGAAATCGGGTTCGGTCTTGGCCGCCTCGCGCCAATTGGCCTCGGTCACGCCGAAATGGTCGAGCATCGCCTCGGACCGCAGGAAGCCGGGCGAGATCGCCAGCGCGGTGACGCCCGTGCCCACGAGATCCCAGGCAAAGCCATAGGCCAGCCGGATCACCGAAGCCTTGATGAAATCGTAGAGCAACTGGCCGCGATAGCCGGCGTGTTCGCCGTCGGTGACCTCCACGATCAGGCCGCGCTTCGCCTCGACCATCAGCGGCGCCAGATGGCGCGCGGTGATCAGATGGCTGAACACCGTCTGGTCCGCCAGCGCTCGCGCCTTCGCGATGTCGAGGGCCCAGAACTTCGCATCCCAGTCGATCGCCGCGTCGCCGCCCCAGATGTCGTTGACCAGCACGTCCAGCCGGCCCTCGTCGGCGCGCAGGCGCTCGGCGAGTGCGGCGACCTCGGCCTCCACGGTGTGATCGACCCGGACGGCGACGGCGCGGCCGCCTTCGCCGGCGATGATCTCGGCGGTCTCCTCGATGGTCTCTGGCCGGCCCGGCGTCGCGGCATGGCCGCGCGTGCTGCGCCCGGTGCAGTAGACCTTGGCGCCGGCCGCCGCCAATTCGCGGGCGATGCCGCGGCCCGCGCCCCGCGTCGCGCCCGCCACCAGCGCCACCTGTCCGTCCAGCGGTTTCGTCATGCCGGTCTCCCCGACGCATGTCCAGCAAAAGGGCGCGCGGCGATGGGCCCCTTATGCCGCTCCCACGCGCTCCTATATATCAGTCCGACAGACCAGGATTGGCAGGAACCGTGGCGCAAACCGGGGAAGAATACGCCGAGCAGGTACAATATGTGGCCGCCGCCCGCCCGAAGGCGCGCTCGCTCGCGCCGCTGCGTCAGCTTGTCCCCTTCCTAAAGCCTTACCGGGTGGCGATCGCGGTGGCCTTCGTCGCCCTGGTCTGTTCCTCGACCGCGAGCCTCCTGATCCCGCCCGCGCTCGGCCGGCTGGTGCAGAACGGCTTCAGCGAGGCGATGGCGTCGCAGATCGACCGGTACTTCTTCCCCCTGATCGCCATTGCCTGCGCCTTGGCGGTGGCGACCGCCATCCGCTTCTATTTCGTGACCTGGCTCGGCGAGCGCGTCATCGCCGACATCCGCAAGGCCGTGTTCGACCACATTCTCGGCATGACGCCCGCCTTCTTCGAGGTGACGCGCACCGGCGAGGTGCTGTCGCGCCTGACCGCCGACACGACGCTGATCCAGACCGTGGTCGGTTCCTCCGCCTCGGTCGCGGCGCGCAATCTCGTCATGCTGGTCGGCGCGCTGATTCTTCTGTTCGTCACCTCGGTCAAGCTCACCTTGCTGGTGATCGGCATCGTGGTGCTGGTGCTCCTGCCGCTGATCCTGTTCGGCCGCTGGGTGCGTACACTCAGCCGCCGCAGCCAGGACAAGGTCGCCGACACCTCGGCGCGCGCCAGCGAGACGCTGAACGCGGTGCAGACGGTGCAGGCCTTCACCCGCGAGGACACCGAGCGCAAGCTGTTCGGCGCGGCGGTCGAAAGCTCCTTCGCGGTCGCCATCCTGCGCACCCGGGCGCGCGCGATCATGACGGCGGTGGTGATGGCGGCGGTGGCGTCCTGCATCGTCGGGGTGTTCTGGGTCGGCGCCACCGACGTGATCGCGCACCGCATGTCGATCGGCGTGCTCACCCAGTTCGCCGGCTATGCGATCATCTTCGTCACCGGCATGGGCGCGATGAGCGAGACCTGGGGCGACCTGCAGCGCGCCGCCGGCGCGTCGGAGCGGCTGATGGAGTTGCTGCACGCCGAGCCCGACATCGCGGCGCCGCAAAATCCCAAGCCGCTGCCCCGGCCGGCGAAAGGCGCGGTGTCGTTCCGCGACGTGGTGTTCCGCTATCCGTCGCGGCCGGACTTCAAGGCGCTGAACGGCTTTTCACTCGACATCCGTCCCGGCGAAGCGGTGGCGCTGGTCGGCCCCTCCGGCGCCGGCAAGTCGACCGTGTTCCAGCTCCTGCTGCGCTTCTTCGCGCCCCAGTCCGGCGCCATCACCTTCGACGGCGTCGATCTTGCTGAGCTCGATCCGACCGATCTGCGCGCCAACATCGCCGTGGTGGCGCAGGACAGTGTGATCTTCTCCGGCTCGCTGGCGGAGAACATCCGCTATGGCCGCCCCGGCGCCTCCGACGCCGATGTGCGCCGCGCCGCCGAGGCCGCGGCGGCGGACGAGTTCATCGCGAAACTTCCGAACGGCTATGAGACCCTGGTGGGCGAGCGCGGCGTGACCCTGTCGGGCGGCCAGCGCCAGCGCGTCGCCATCGCCCGCGCCATCCTGCGCGCCGCGCCGCTGCTCCTGCTCGACGAGGCGACCAGCGCGCTCGACGCGGAGAACGAACGTCTGGTCCAGATCGGGCTCGAGAACCTGATGGCGGGGCGCACCACCATCGTCATCGCGCACCGCCTCGCCACCATCCAGCGCCTCAAGCGCATCGTGGTGATGGAGCAGGGCCGCGTCGTGGCCGAGGGCAGCCATGCCGAGCTGGTCGCCCATGGCGGGCTCTATGCCCGCCTCGCCGACCTGCAATTCACCAGCGCCATGGCGCTGGCGAGCTGACGATGCGCCCTTACGTCCGCGCCGCGCTCACCGCCGCGGCCGTCCTGGCCGCGGTCGCCATCGGCTTCGTCGTGCGCACGCTCAACGCCTATGGCGTGTTCACCGATGTGACGCCGGGCTTCGCGGGGCAGTGCGCCGCGATAGGCGGCATCGCGGGCACGGAAGACATCGCGATCGACGCGCAATCTCGCCTTGCATTTATTTCCGCGACCGACCGCCGCGCTTTGGCGCGCGGCACGCCTTCGCCGCGCGACGGGATCTACGTCCTGCCGCTCGACGGCCCCGCCCATCCGACGAAGCTCGCCGGCGCGCCGGCGGATTTCCATCCCCATGGCATCAGTCTGGTGCGCGACGCGGGCGGCCTTGCACTGCTGGCCATCGACCATCACAAGGACGGCACGAGCAGCGTCGAGGTCTTCGAAGTCCCGGCGTCCGGCCCCGTCAAGCTGAGCGAAATCGGCGACATCGAAAGCCGCGAACTGTCGAGCCCCAACGCCATCGCGGCGGTCGACCGCGATCATTTCTACATCGCCAACGACCACGGCAGCGCGACCGCGTTCGGCCGCGCGCTGGAAGACCTTCTCGTGCTGCCGCGCGCCGATATTCTCTATTTCGACGGCATGGTGTTCCGCGTCGTGGCGCAGCATCTGGCCTATCCGAGCGGCCTGGCGCTGTCGCCGGACGGCCATTTCCTCTACGCGACCGAAACCAATGCCCGCCGGCTCGATGCGTTCACGCGCCAGCCGGTGTCGGGTTCGCTCGACCAGGCCGGCACGCTCGACATCCCCTCCGGCGTCGACAATCTGCGCTTCGACGCGAAGGGAACGCTGTGGGTCGGAAGCCATCCCAAGGGCCTGGCAATGGCCGCGTTCCGCGACGATCCGTCGAGGCCAGCGCCGTCGGAGATCTTCAGGGTGACGCTGGCGAACGGCATCCCGCAATCGGCTCGGGCGGTCTACACCGATCTCGGCAAACAGATCGGCGGCGCCAGCGTCGCCGCGGTGAGCGGCGACCGGATGCTGATCGGCTCGCCCCTGGACGGCCACCTTTTGGACTGCCGGCTATAGCGAACGCGCGCGGGCGTCGGTCATCCCATCGGCCGCTCGACGCCGCCTTTGATCTGCAAAGTGGCTCCATAAACTGGTAATCTGACGGAGAGGTGGCCGGGAGACGTCATGCACACGCCGCGCATTTTCGTCAGCATGGGAACGCCCTATACCGAAACCTATGCAAAATTTCGCGATACGCTCGAGGATTTCCTTCGCAGCCAATGCCAATGCGATCCGCGCATCATCGGCAAGAACGAATATCCGACCGGCAGCCCCATCGGAAAGATCGCGGAGGTGATGCGCGGTTGCGACGGCGTGATGATCGTGGCCTATGAGCGGAAATATGTTCAGGCGGGCGTGGAGCGGCGGGGCGGCGCCAACGAAACCCGCCTGTCCGGCGAGATCTACACCACCGCGTGGAACCACATCGAATCCGCCATAGCGTATAGCCTGGGATTGCCGATCTACATCATCGCCCAGAAAGGCTTGAAGGAAGAGGGCCTGATCGAAAGCAAGACCGACTGGTACGTGCAGAAGATCGACTTCACGAGCGAAAGTCTCCGGCATCCCGACGTGGTCGGCTCGATCCAGGCCTGGATCAGGGAACGCGTGGCGACGCGCGGCAAAAAGCGGCGCGCGGCCCTGGAGGGCTTCGCGTTCCTGAAGATATCGGATTTCACGATGGAAGACTGGGCGCTGCTGGGCGCCCTGGTCGGCGGTTCCTTCGGCCTGGGTGTCGCCGCGGCGCATTGGCTGCACATCGCGTAGCGCGGACTTTCCGGCCCTGGCCGAAACAAAAAAGGGGCGCCGTTTCCGGCGCCCTTTTCGTGCCCGCTGTTCGGGGTAATCGTTACGCCGCGACGATCTCTTCGCCGCTCGGGTCGCGCAGGACATAGCCGCGGCCCCACACCGTCTCGATGTAGTTGTCGCCGTTGGTCGCCGCCGCCAGCTTCTTGCGCAGCTTGCAGATGAACACGTCGATGATCTTGAGCTCCGGCTCGTCCATGCCGCCATAGAGATGGTTCAGGAACATCTCCTTGGTCAGCGTCGTTCCCTTGCGCAGCGAGAGCAGCTCGAGCATCTGGTATTCCTTGCCCGTCAGGTGCACGCGCTGGCCGTCGACTTCCACCGTCTTGGCGTCGAGATTGACGATCAGCTTGCCGGTCGTGATGACCGACTGCGAATGGCCCTTGGAGCGGCGGACCACCGCCTGGATGCGGGCGACCAGCTCGTCCTTGTGGAACGGCTTGGTCATATAGTCGTCGGCACCGAAGCCGAGCGCCTTGACCTTGGCCTCGACGATCGCGTTGCCGGAGAGGATGAGGACCGGCGTCTGCACCTTGGCGACGCGCAGGGCCTTCAGGACTTCGAAGCCGCTCATGTCGGGCAGCTGCAGGTCGAGCACGATGATGTCGTAGTCGTAGAGCTTGCCGAGATCGATGCCCTCTTCGCCCAGATCCGTCGTGTAGACGTTGAGGCCCTCGCTGCGCAGCATCAGTTCGATGCTGCGCGCCATGGCGCTGTCGTCTTCAATCAGGAGAACACGCATATCGATAAACCCCTCTTCAGGCAGGTCGTCGCTTAAGGAACCCTATCCTTAACTGGTTAACATCTTGTTGCATTGATTAATGCCGGCTCACTTCCGACTCATCCGGGCTTAAGAAACCGTTCGTGGCAGGGGATCATCCCCTTGATTCGCTTTGTTAAGTTTACCGCCACTTAAAACCTTGTCGGCAAGATCGGACCCGCATCGCCGGACAGAAAGTCTTCGCGAAAAAGGGCCCCATGCACGCATTGCTCAAGGACATCGCCGATATTTCGCCGGTCCGCCGTTTCGGCCGCGTGGCCCGGATCGAGGGCCTGCTGGTCGAGATCACCGGCGCCGCCGGGGCCATCAGCCTGGGCGGACAGGTACGCCTAACCTCCGGTTCCGGCAAGAAGATTCCCTGCGAAGTGGTCGGATTCCGCGACGGACGGGCGCTTGCCATGCCGCTCGGTAGCCTCGACGGCATGACGCTGGGGGCTCGCGCCGATTTCGAAAACCAGCCGGCCACGATCTTTCCCAGCCGCTCCTGGCTCGGCCGCGTGGTCGACGGCTTCGGGAACCCGGCCGACGGCAAGGGCGCGCTTCCCCGCGGCACCGAGCCCTATCCGCTCAAGGCCAATCCGCCGGCCGCCGCTTCACGCGCCCGGGTCGGGGCCAAGCTGGATCTCGGCGTGCGCGCGCTGAACGCCTTCACGACCTGCTGCCAGGGCCAGCGCATGGGCATCTTCTCCGGCTCCGGCGTCGGCAAGTCGACGCTGCTTGCGATGCTGGCGCGCAATTCCGACGCCGATGCGATCGTCATCGCGCTGGTCGGCGAGCGCGGCCGCGAGGTGAAGGAATTCGTCGAGGACGATCTGGGCGAAGAGGGCCTGGCGCGGTCCGTCGTGGTCGCGGCGACGTCGGACGAGCCGCCGCTGGTGCGCCGCCAGGCGGCCTATGTCGCGATGGCGGTCGCCGAGAAATTGCGCGACGACGGCTTGCATGTCCTGCTGCTGATGGATTCGGTCACGCGTTTCGCGATGGCGCAGCGCGAGGTCGGGCTCTCCGCCGGCGAGCCGCCCGCGAGCAAGGGCTACACGCCGACCGTGTTCGCGGAACTGCCGCGCCTCTTGGAACGCGCTGGTCCCGGCCGGCAGGGCGAGAGCGGCTCGATCACCGGTCTGTTCACCGTCCTCGTCGAGGGCGACGATCATAATGAACCAGTCGCCGACGCGGTGCGCGGCATCCTGGACGGCCATATTGTCCTGGAACGGAACATCGCCGAGCGCGGGCGCTTTCCCGCGATCAATATTCTCAAATCGGTTTCCCGCGCCATGCCGGGCTGCAATAGCGAGGCGGAACAGGCGCTTGTGCAGCGCGCGCGGGCGCCGCTCGCGGTTTACGACGACATGGCCGAGCTGATCCGGCTGGGCGCCTACAAGTCTGGCACGAATGCTGAAGTGGACAGGGCCATAAAGGTTTATCCGCAGCTCGAAGCCTTCCTGTCCCAGAAGAAGGACGAGTGCGCAACGTTTACCGAATGCTATGCCGGTCTTGCGAAGATCGTGGGTGGCATTGCGGGGAAAGGTGATGGGTCATGAAGCGTGGGGACACATTGATCCGGCTCAGGCGTTTTCGCGTCGACGAGATGAAGCGCCGCATGGCGACTCTCGACGGCATGAAATCCGACGCCGAACGCAAGCTCGCCGATCTGGAGGACAGCGTCGCGCGTGAGCGCCAGCGCGCCGGCGATTCCGATATCGGGCGGCTCGCCTTCCCGTCCTTCCTGCGCTCCATCGAGGCGCGGCGGGAGAATCTGAAAGCCACGCTGAAGGACATCGAGCGCGAACGCGTCACCGCCCAGGCCGATCTCAACGTCGCCTTCCAGGAACTGAAGAGTCTGGAATTCGCCAACGAGCAGCAGGCCAAGCGCGCCCAGGAGCTCGAAGAGCGCCGCGCCCAGTCGCGCCTCGACGAAATGGCGCTGGTGCGGCATTTGCGCAAACACGCGCTGCGCGGCGCATAGGTCTTCGACCCTCCCCTTGAGGGAGGGTCGAAAAATCGGAGCGCAGCGGAGATTTTTCGGGGAGGGGTAGGGCCGCGTTGCCCGACCCCTCCCCGAAATCTTTTCGCTGCGCTCAAAGATTTCGACCCTCCCTCAAGGGGAGGGTAGGGCCTTACACTCCTTCCCGCTGATTCGTCCGGGCGCGCGCCATGTCCTTCTCCGAATACATCTCTCCCTTGATCGGGCGGTTGATCCTGGCCTGGTTCTTCCTCGGCTCGGCGCTCGACTACGCCAACCAGTGGGACGCCACCATCCAGCTCATGGTGCTCAAGGGCGTTCCCGCCGCGCCGCTGCTCCTGGCACTGGCCCTGATCGTGGTGTTCCTGGGCGGGCTGTCGCTGGTGTTCGGCTTCCAGACACGCTACGGCGCGGTTCTGCTGTTCGGCTTCACCATCATCGCCTCGGTCGCGATGCACGATTATTGGCTGATCGCCAATCCGATCGATCGCGCCGCCGATTTCCAGGTCTTCGCGCGCAACATGGCCATCGCCGGCGGATTGCTGGTGGTCGTCGGCCTGGGGCCGGGTCCGGTCGCGTTCGACAGCATCGCGCCGAAGAAACGATAGCTTCCTACCAGCCGCCGCCGCCCCCACCGCCGCCACCGCCGCCGGAGAACCCGCCGCCGCCCGATCCCGAACTCGATCCCGGCGCGGTCGAGGCGGACGCCGCGGCGCTGCCGATCGCCGAGCCGATCGACGAGGCAAAGCCCGCCGTCCCGAGATTTCCGAAATTGCTCCCGGTGTACCAGAGCGGCGTGTAGCCGTAATTGCTGTCGGCGCCGGCGCCCGCCGCCGCGGCTTCGGCCTCGAACTTCCTGCTCCACTGGTTCTCGCAGTCGAGCGCGATGGCATAGGGCAGGAATTTCTCGAACACTTCCGGCGTGACGTTGGGCGGGTTGAGCATCTCCAGCCGGTCCTTCTCGGCGGTGACGAGGAACAGCTTGAAGCCGTCGATCTGGTCCAGGGTGGCGGCGCCCGCCGCCGTCGGCGCCTTCAGCAGGTAATAGAAGACGTAGGCGAGGATGCCGCCCACCACCAGCGCCGCGAAGGAGCCGGTCGAGACCGACAGGCCGAACATGTAGAAGCCGAAGACGAGGCCGCCCGCGAACGGCACGGCGAAGATGCTCGTCACCACCGCGCCGAAGAAATTGGCGAAGCGCGAGCCGGGGCCGGTGAAGACGCTGACCCAGCCCTGCCAGGCCTGGTGCAGCAGGTAGGCGGCGGCGACCGACCAGCCCGCCACCCACAGCATGACCGGGATCGCGCTGCCCGGATCCTCCGCCAGCAGCGCCGAGGCGAGGCCCGTCAACCCCAGGATCGCCAACCCGCCGATGAACCAGCCGGCATTGGTGACGAAATAATGCTTCTCGCATTCTTGGCTCAGCCCGTTCTTCAGCGCGGTGATGGCGCGCTGGATGACGGCATGGTTGGTCTGCTTGAGTTCGATCGAGGCGGTCAGGTCGTCGAACAGTGTGTCGGCCATGGCGATCTCGTTGGGCGACAGCCCGCAATCGCCCACCGTCTTGCCGGTGCGCTTCAGCGTATAGGTGCCGCCGTCCTCGGCGATCGTGAGGAAGCCCTTCACCGCCATGTTGATCAGCGCGGCGGCGAACGCCTTGCGGTCATAGGCCATCTTGTGGATGAAGCGCACCGATTCCGGCGACAGCCCGGCCGGCGGCGCGAACAAGGGGATGATCGTGCCGCGCTTGGGATCGCGCCCGACATGCCACCAGGCGGCGAGATAGAAGATGCCAAGCACCAGCACGCCCAGCACGGCGACGAACGTCCCGGCATTGTCGACGATATAATCGCGGCGCAGCTCCTCCGCGCTCGGCGGCATCACGGCGTTCTTGGCGAAGCCGACCGCGATGGTTAGCCCCTGATAGGCATCGAGCGGCGCCGTCGTCACGAAGCGAATCGTGTCGCTCGAAAGCTGGTCGGCGGTCGCGTTATGGTCGGTCGAGCCTTGGCTGCCGGTATAGACCGCGTCCTGCAGGATGCTCGCGCCCGGGGGCAGGTGCACCGTCGCCGACGCCTTGTCGATCCCCAGCACCCAGCCATTGCCGGTGACGTTCCAATAAAGCTCGTCGTATTTGGCGAAGAAGCTGATCTGGCGCGCGGTGATGTAGGTCAGCACATAGGTGTGGTCGCCGACATCGACAGTGGTGTCCTTGTCGCCGATCTTCACGCGCACGCCGTTGTCGATGTTCTCGGTGTCGTAGGGTTCGGCGTGGCCGTCCATCGTCACCTGGGTGACGTCGAAGCGAACATGCACGTTCGCGCCGTGCCTGTCGGTGTAGCGGGTCGGGAAGTCGCGATAGATGCCGTGCTTGATCACGTCGCCGGCGGCGTGGACCTGGATGGTCTCGACCACCGTCATCGTGCCGTTGCGCGCCACCGTGATGTCGCTGTCGAAGGCGATGATGCGTTCGGTGTCGTCGCGCGGATCGACCGCGGTCGCGGGCGTTTCGGTGGGTGCCGGCCGCGTCGGCACGGCGCCGCGGCGATGCATGGACTCGCTGCTTTCGGACTGCTGGGCGGCGGCGGGCAGGACCGCGAGGGCGAACAGCAGCGCGAGCACGCCGCGCAGCATCAGCCGAACGAGACCTTCGGCGCGTTGCGGTCGGCGGCATTGTCGAGCTGGAAGAACTGCGCCGCGGTGAAGCCCGTCGCATTGGCGATCAGGTTGGAGGGGAATTGCTGCACGCTGACGTTCAGGTTGCGCACCGCGCCGTTGTAATAGCGCCGCGCGAGCTGGATCTGGTCCTCCAGATCGGCCAGGTCCTTCTGCAGCGACTGGAAATTCTCCGACGCCTTCAGCTCGGGATAGGCCTCGGCCACCGCCATGATCTTGCCGATCGCCGCGGTGATCGCCTGTTCGGAGGCCGCGCGCTGCGCCGGGTCCTGGCTGCCGCCCTGGCTGCGCAGACGCGCGAGTTCGTCGAAGGTGGTGCGCTCATGCGTGGCATAGCCCTTCACGGTCTCGACCAAGTTCGGGATCAGGTCGGCGCGGCGCTTGAGCTGGGCGTCGATGCCGCTCCAGCCCTCGGCCACCATGGCGCGGCGCGAGACCAGGCCGTTATAGGTCAGGATCGCCCACAGGGCGACGACCACGACGACGGCGAGAGCGATGTAAAGGCCCATGCGGCGAAGCTAGCTGCTTCGCCGCTCGGCGTCCATGCCGGCAAGCCCGGTCAGCGGTCGAGAATCAACGACCGCGCGGCGTGCGCGATGGCGATGGCGACGCCGAAGATCAGCCCATAGGCAAGGAGCGTAAGCTGCGGCAGATGCTTGTACGCTTCCCAGTCGATCGTGGCATAGCCGGCCGGGCTCTGCTTGCCGATGGTGATCGCCATCGCATATTCGATCAGCGCGAAGGCGACGAGGGCGATGATCGTCGTCGAAACGACCGAGCCGAAGCTCTGCATCAAATAGCCGGCGCCGAGCGCGATGACCGCCATGATCGCCAGCGTCTTCCAGTCCGAGGACAGGACGATGTCGTGAATGGCGTGCCAGATATCCAAGAGAAAAGGCATGTGACCCCCGTGTGACAGACGCTTTGCGCGAACAGCTTCGGGCCGCCCCGGCCCGCGCTGTCTGTTAAGGGATCATACACCAGTTCCGACCTGCCGAGAATTCGGGCAGCGGGAAATTCCGCTAATGACGATTGACGGTTAACGCAGGCCCGCCGCCGCCAGGGACGCGCCGGACCTGCCGTGCAATTGCAGCGCGACGGTCTCGATGGCGGTCGCCGCCGGCGTCTGCGGGAAGAGGGCGAGCAGCGGGCTTTGCCGCCGCACCGCCTCGGAAACCCGCGCGTCATAGGGAATGTAGCCGAGGTAATCCGGCGTGCATTTCAGGAAGGCGCGCGCCGAGCTCATCAGCGCTTCGGCGATGCGGCGGCCCTCGGTGGCGTTCAGCGCCATGTTAACCAGAAGCTGCGGCACGCGCGTCGTTGTGCGGCGCAGCAAGAGTTTCGCGAAGGCATAGGCGTCGGTCAGCGACGACGGGTCTGGCGTAACCACCAGGATAACGTCGTCGGCATGGGCGGCGAAGGTCATGATCTTGGCATCGACGCCGGCGCCCAAATCGATCAGCACGCGGTCATATTGCCCCGCCTGCGCCACCGCTTCGATCAAGCGCTCGACCGTCTCCTCGCCGGCATCGGCGAGCGCGCCGGAGCCGGACGGCGCCGCGAGGATGTCGAAGCCGTTGCGCGGCCCGCAGGCGACGCGCGCCACCGCGCTCTTGAGCGTCTTCCTGCCGGCAAGAACGGCGCCGAGATCGCCGGTCCGCGACAGTCCCAGATGCACGCCCGCATTGGAGAGGCCGAGATCGGCGTCGCACAGCAGCACGCGTTCGCCGCGATGCGCCAGCGCATAGGCGAGGCTCACCGCGATAAGCGTCTTGCCGGTGCCGCCCTTGCCGGAGCCGATGGCCGTCAGGCGAGTCGTCATTGTGCGCTCCGTTGTTCGTCGAGCAGAAGCCGCGCCAGCGTCAGCGAAGTCGGCAAATCCAATCCGCCGGCGATGAAGGGCGAGCGGGTGACATGGGCCAGCGGCAGGCTCTGCGCCGCCACCGCGATCAACGCGCCGGCGCGACGGGCGAGATCGGCTTGCGTCACGATCAGCCTTTTGGCGCCGAGCGCCGCCAGTGCTTCGGCGATCTCGGCGGCTTCTTCCGCGTCGTTCAGCGCCGAGACGACGCCGACGGTTTCGAGCTTCGGCGTCTGGGCGAGAGCGGCGAAGGCGGTGCGCGCCTTGGCGTCGCGCGGATCGAAGCCGGCGGTGTCGACGATGACGAAGGTCTTCTTGGCGATGCACTCGCCGACCAGCGAATGGAGTTCGGCGGCGCTGTCGGCGGTGGTGACGGCGCAATCGAGATGCCGCGCGAAGGTCTCCAGCCGCGCCACCGCGCCGGCGCCCGCCGAGTCGGAGGCGACCAGCGTGATGCGCCGCCCTTCCAGCCGCGCATGCGCCGCGATCTTGGCCGCGACCGCGGTCTTGCCCGCGCCGTTGGGCCCGACCAGCAGCAGCGCGGCGGCGCCCGCCATGTCGATCGGATAGGGCTTGAAGCGCTTGTCGAGCGCGAAGGCCAGCGCCAGCGTCATGTCGGTGAGCTGCGCCTTGGCGGCGGTCTCGGCCAGCCCGTGCGCCAGCGCGTCGGGCAGCCGGTGGCGGGCGAGCGCGGCGAGAAGCTCGGTGCGGCTGAACGACAGGCGCGCCTTGGTCTCGCCGGCACCGCGCAGGCGGCGCAGCAGGCCGTCGCGATAGTGCAGGTCGAAATCGGCGACCGGCGCCGCCGTCTCGATCTCCCGCGCGGGTTCGTCGGTATCGGGCGTGTCGAGCGCCGCGCGCACCATGACGCCGCCGCTCTTGGCCTTCTCGGTGGCGATGATGACCGCCTCCGGCCCCATATCGGCGCGCACGGTCGCGAGTGCTTCTTTCATGTCCTTGGCGAGGAAGGTGCGAAGCTGCATGGTGTCAACCTCTCCCGCTTGCGGGAGAGGTCGCGAGCGCAGCGAGCGGGTGAGGGCCCGTCGCGTGTCCGTTCCCCTCACCAGCAAAATCCAAGCACTTAGCTTCGCTAAGTGCAGGATTTTGCGTCCTCTCCCGCACGCGGGAGAGGATCTCGATGGTCGAAACATGGGCGTCGCTCATCACACCTGCCCCATCGTGCGCAGCTTCACGCTGGCATGAATCTCGTTCTGCGACATCACCACGGTCTGCGATCGGAAGCGCTCGACGATCGAGCGCACGAAGGGCCGCACCTGCGGGCTGGTCAGCAGCACGGGCACTTCGCCCTTGCTGCTCGCCTCGTCGAAGCGGTCGCGCACCGACTGGATGAACGCCTGAAGCTGCGACGGCGCCATGGCGAGCTGGCGGTCCTCGCCTTGGCCGACGATTGACTCGGCGAAGGCCTGCTCCCAGGCCGGCGACAGCGCGACCAGCGGCAGGTAACCCGCCGGCGCCAGATTGGCGTGGCAGAGCTGGCGCGCCAGCCGGGCGCGGACATGCTCGGTGATGTACATCGCGTTTTTGGTGTGGCCGACCGCCTCGGCGATGCCTTCCAGGATCGCCGGCAGGTCGCGGATCGACACCCGCTCGCCCAGCAGCGTCTGCAGCACGCGCTGCACGCCGGTCACCGAGATCTGCGACGGGATCAGCTCGTCCACCAGCTTCTTGTTCTCCGGCGGCAGATCGTCGAGCAGCTTCTTGGTCTCGGCATAGGACAGCAGCTCCGCCATGTGCGATTTGAGCACTTCGGTCAGATGCGTGGTCAGCACCGTGCCGGGATCGACCACGGTGTAGCCCTTGAAGCTCGCTTGTTCGCGCAGCGCCTGCGCCACCCAGGTCGCCGGCAGGCCGAAGGCCGGCTCGGTGGTGTGCGTGCCGGGAAGGTCGACCGGCAATCCCTTGGGATCCATCACCAGCAGGCTCCCCGGATAAAGATCGCCGCGGCCCGAATCCACTTCCTTGACGCGGATGCGGTACTCGTTGGCGCCGAGCTGCATGTTGTCGAGGATGCGCACCGCTGGCATGACGAAACCCATCTCGGTGGCAAGCTGGCGGCGCAGCGCCTTGATCTGGTCGGTGATGCGATGGCCCTTCACGTCGTTGATCAGCGGCAGGAGCCCGTAGCCCAGCTCGACGCGCAGCAGGTCGAGCGCCAGCGCGGTGGAGATCGGCTCCTCCTTGGAGGTCTCCGCGGTCTTGGTCTTTTCCTCTTCGGCGCGCTCGACGGCCGCGATCGCGTCCTTCTTCTTGTAGGCGACATAGGCGAGGCCGCCGGCGCCGCCCGCCAATCCCAGGAATACGAGGGTCGGCATGCCGGGCAACAGGCCGATGATGCCCATCACGGCCGAGGCCATGCCGAGCGCCTGGGGGTAGAACGACAATTGCCCGATCAGCGCCTTGTCGGTGGCGCCCTCGACGCCCGCCTTGGAGACCATCAGGCCCGCCGCGGTGGAGACGATCAGCGCCGGCATCTGGCTGACCAGGCCGTCGCCGACGGTGAGCAGCGTGTAGGTCTGCGACGCATCGACGAAGCTCACGCCGTGCTGCGCCACGCCGATGATGATGCCGCCGATCACGTTGATGGCGACGATCATCAGGCCGGCGATGGCGTCGCCGCGCACGAATTTGCTGGCGCCGTCCATGGCGCCGAAGAAGTTGCTTTCCGCTTCGAGGTCCTTGCGGCGGCGCTTGGCTTCCTTCTCGTCGATCAGGCCGGCGGAGAGATCGGCGTCGACCGCCATCTGCTTGCCGGGCATCGCGTCCAGGCTGAAGCGCGCCGCGACTTCGGCGATGCGGCCCGAACCCTTGGTGATGACGATGAAGTTCACGATTACCAGGATGGCGAACACGATCAGGCCGATGACGAAATTGCCGCCCATGATCAGCTTGCCGAAGGCCTGGATGACGTAACCGGAGGCGGCGGTGCCCTCATTGCCATGGCCGAGGATCAGCCGCGTCGAGGCGAGGTTGAGCGCCAGCCGCAGCATCGTGGTGATGAGCAGGATGGTCGGGAAGGAGCTGAATTCCAGCGGCTTTCGGATGAACACCGCCGTCATCAGGATCAGGATCGAGAAGCTGAGCGACAGCGCCAGCGAGATGTCGAGCAGCCAGGGCGGCAGCGGCAGCAGCAGCACGACGAGGATCGCCATGATGCCGATGGCGAGCGCCAGGTCGGAGCGCTTGAGGATATCGACGATCTGGCCGGCGCTGAAGTTGAACGCGCCGGCGGCGGGCGCGGCGGTCGTATTGGCGGCGGAAACGTCAGCCATCGACTCTCTCCGCAAGCAAAGCTGTCATCCCCGGCGAGCCGTGCGAAGCACGGCGAGGGAAGGGGACCCAGGCGTCGAACACCGGAGCGGTGGCGACGCCTGGGTCCCCTTCCCCTCGCTTCGCTCGGCCGGGGATGACAGTGATTTTCATGTTCATCCCGCCGCCACGCGCTGTTCGCCGTGGTTGGGGATCGCCAGGCCCGACTGCGAATATTCCCGCAGCTTGTTGCGCAGCGTGCGGATCGAGATGCCCAGAATATTCGCCGCATGGGTGCGGTTGCCCAGGCAGTGGTCCAGCGTGTCCAGGATCAGATCGCGCTCGACATCGGCGACGGTGCGCCCGACGAGGCCGCGCGTCACCGCCACCGCGTTGTTCACCGCGGCCTGCACCGGCGCGGGAAGATCGCTCGTCACCCGGTTGCCGACCTGCGTGCCGTCCGGCAGGCGGATCGCCTCGGGCTGGATGTCCGGCCCGCTCGCCAGAAGCACGGCGCGATGGATGGTGTTCTCCAGCTCGCGGACATTGCCGCGCCAGGGATGGCCGGCCAACAGCCTCTCCGTCACGGGCGCGATAGCGCGATAAGCCACGCCGTTGGCCTGGGCGTATTTGTGCGCGAAATGCCGCGCCAGCGCCTGGATGTCCTTGGGGCGCTCGCGCAAGGCGGGCAGCCGCAGGTTCACGACGTTCAACCGATAGAGCAGGTCCTCGCGGAACAGCCCGTGCTTCACCGCCTCGGCGAGGTCGCGGTTGGAGGTCGCGATGATGCGGATGTCGACCTTGACCGGCTTGGTGCCGCCGACGCGGTCGATCTCGCGCTCCTGGATGGCGCGCAGCAGCTTGGCCTGCAGCCGCGCGTCCATCTCGCTGATTTCGTCCAGCAGCAGCGTGCCGCCATTGGCCTCTTCGAACTTGCCGATGCGCCGGGCGATGGCGCCGGTGAAGGCGCCCTTCTCATGGCCGAACAATTCGCTTTCCAGCAGGTTCTCGGGGATCGCGGCGCAGTTGACCGAGATGAACGCCTTGTCGGCGCGCTGCGACTTGCGATGGATATAGCGCGCCATCACCTCCTTGCCGGTGCCGCTCTCGCCGGTGATCAGGATCGAGGCTTCGCTCGGCGCCACCTGGTCGGCCAGCGAGATCACCGCTTCCATCGCGGGATCCTCGAAGATCATCTGATGGCTTTCGTCGGCGACGGCGGCCAGCACGGCGGCGATCAGCTCCGGATCGGGCGGCAGCGGCAGGTATTCCTTGGCGCCGGCGCGGATCGCGTCGACCGCGCTCCTCGCATCCGTGCCGATGCCGCAGGCCACGACCGGGGTGCAGATGCGCTCGGTGGAGAGCCCGCGCACCAATTGGCCGATGTCGCATTTGACGTCGCAGAGCACGAGGTCGGCGCCCTTGCCGCCGCGCAGGCTCGCCAGCGCCTGTTCGATGTCGATAGCGTGGGTCACCTTGGCGCCGCGGTCCATCGCGATCTTGGTCGCGGTGGTGAGCTGGCCCTGGAGCTGTCCGACGATGAGTAGTCTCATGGCACTCTTCCTTCCGCCGCTTACGACTGGCCGGCTTTGATGATTTCCGTCATGGTGACGCCCAGGCGGTCCTCGACGAGCACGACCTCGCCGCGCGCGACCAGCCGGTCGTTGACATAGATGTCGATCGCCTCGCCAACCTTGCGGTCGAGCTCGACGATCGTGCCCTTGCCGAGCTTCAAAAGCTGGCTGACCTCCATCGCGGACTTGCCGAGCACGGCCGAGACCGTGACCGGCACGTCGAACACCGCTTCCAGGTCCTGGGCGGTGCGCTTGATGTCGGCCTCCTGCGAGGCGTCCGTGGTCAGGAGCGCGGGCGACGCGCCCGGCGCGTCATGGCCCAGATCGGGCAGATCGACATTGTCGCTGGCTGCCATGGTCTATTCCTCCGACGGATGTGAAAAACGCCGCGCGATCAGTTCGCCGATCGCGCTCTCGATTTGCTGGGCGGAACGTTCGGCGCCGCCGCCGCGCCATTCGATGCGGCAATCGGCCGAGCCCATGGCCGCCTCGCCGCTGACGACGACGCGGCCCTCGAAGCCTTCCTCATGCGCGATCTCGGCAAGCCTCGGCCGCAACAGCTCGGCGACGGCGGGGCTGGCGTGCAGCACGATGCGCGGTTCGCCCAGCGCCTGGTGCAGGGCATGGCGCAGCACCTCCTCGACATCGGCCGTCGGCAGCGCATCGACCGCCGCGCCGGCCAGCTTGCGCGCCGCGGCGAGCGCCAGCATCGAGGCTTCCTCGCGCACCTCGTCGGTCGCTTTGGCCGAGCGCGTCACGACGGCCTTCAGCGCCTCGACCAGCTTGGCCACTTCCTGCGTTTGGGCTTCGGCGGCGCGCACCTGGCCGGCCTTCATGCCCTGCTCGCGCGCGCGGGCCGAGAGCTGGTCGATCTCGTCCATCGTATAGGCGCGCTTCTGGCGCGCCCGTGCGGCGTTGGAGACGAGGTCGCCCTCGGGCCGGAACTCGATGTCGAAGGTGTATTTGGCGGCGGTCATCAGTACACCAGCTCGTCTTCGGCGTTGCCGTTGGCGATCATGATCTCGCCCTTGTTGGCGAGGTCCTTGGCGACGTTGACCATGCGCATCTGCGCCTCGTCGACGTCCTTCAGCCGCACCGGGCCCATCGCCTCCATGTCCTCGCGGAGGATTTTTCCGGCGCGCTCGCTCATGTTGGAGAAGAACACGTCGCGCAGCGTGTCGGTCGAACCCTTGAGCGCGAGGCCGAGCTTGTCCTTCTCGACATGGCGCAGCAGCGTCTGGATCGAGCCCGGATCGAGCTTGCCCAGATCCTCGAAGGTGAACATCAAGGCCTTGATGCGCTCGGCGGAATCGCGGCTGCGCTCTTCCAGCGCGGTGACGAAGCGGCTTTCGGTCTGGCGGTCGAAATTGTTGAAGATTTCCGCCATGTGCTCGTGCGCGTCGCGCTTGGCGGTGCGGGCGAGGTTGGACATGAACTCGATGCGCAGGGTCTGCTCGACCTTGTCGAGGATCTCCTTGGGCACCGATTCCATGCGCAGCATGCGCTGCACGACTTCGAGCGCGAATTCCTCGGGCAGCGAGCCCAGCACGCGGGCGGCATGCTCCGGCTTGATCTTGGACAGCACCACCGAAACGGTCTGCGGATATTCGTTCTTCAGGTAGTTCGCCAGCACCGTCTCGTTCACATTGGCGAGCTTGTCCCACATGGTGCGGCCGGCGGGACCGCGGATTTCCTCCATGATCTGGGAGACTTTATCCTCCGGCATCATGCGCGAGAGGAGGCGCTCGGTGGACTCGTAAGAGCCCATCAGCGAGCCGGTGCCCGACATCTGCGACACGAAATCGACCAGCAGCTTCTCGACCAGGTTGGAGCTGACCGAGCCCAGGGTCGACATGACCTGGGACACTTCCTTGACCTCGTCCTCGTCCATCAGCTGCCAGAGCCGCTGGCTATGCTCCTCGCCGAGCGACAGCATGATGATGGCCGAGCGCTCGGCGCCGGTGAGCTGGCGGACGTCGTCCTTGGCGGCGGTTTTGCTGCGGGGTGCCATGGTCTCTTATGCCGGTTCGTGGAGCCAGGTGCGGATGATCGCCAGCGCTTCCTCGGGATGTGCGCTGACGACTTCGCCGACCTTCTTGATGGAGGAATCGCGCACCTGACCCTCGAACTGGGCGATGTCGATGGAGGAGCGCTGCGATGTGGCGATCGCGAGCGGCTGGCCGCTGGCGTCGAGCTGCGGGTTGGCGGGCGCGGGCGCGGCGCCGCCGGCCGGCGCGGGCAGGGCGCCGGCGACGACGGAGCCTTGCGTCGTCACGGTGGTCAGCGCGACCGGCGCGAACATCCGCGCGATCAGCGGCCGCGCCACGAAGAAGCCGATCAGCAGCGCGGTCAGCGACAGGATCGCCACTTCGATGATCTTGAACCAGTCCTGGCCGTCGAGGCCGAGCAACGGGGTGGGCGGCGGCGTGCCGTCGCCGACATCCATCCGCGCGAACGCCATGTTGTCGACCTGCACGATGTCGCCGCGCTTGGGATCGAACCCGATCGCCGATTTCACCAGGTCGGAAATCTGCTTCATCTCGGCCGCGGTGCGCGGCTTGTAGGCGCCGCCGGTGCCCGGCGTGCCGTCGACCACGACCGCGACCGAGAGCCGCTTGATCGCGCCGCCGTCGACGGTGGAGGTCGTGATGTCCTTGTTGATCTCGTAATTCGTCGTTTCCTCGGTGTGCGAGGAGCCGGATTTCGTGCCGTCGGCCGGCGGCGGGGCCGCGGCACCGGGCAGCGCGCTGCCGACCGAGACCGGAGCCGCGCCATTGCCGCCGGGATCGGTATCGTTGGCCTCCGTCGTCTGGGTCGAGCGGACGACCTTGCTGTCCGGATCGTAATGCTCGCTGGTCGTCGAGGTATGGGTGTAGGACATGTCGGCGGTGACCTGCACGCGGACATGGCCGGCCCCGACCACGGAGGCGACGATGGATTCGACGCGGTTGCGCAGCCGATCCTCGAAATCGCTGGTCTCGGTGGCTTCGCCGATCGAGGCCGCGTTGGGTCCGGTCTTATCGTCGCCGCCGGCGAGCAGGTCGCCCTTGTCGTCGACCACCGCGACGCGCTCCGGCGTCAGTCCGGCGACCGCGGCCGCCACGAGATGCTGCACCGCCAGGACCTGGCCGCGCGCCATCACGCCGCGCGTCTTGAGCACGACCGAGGCGGTCGGCGACTGGTCGTCGTGGGAAAATATCTCCTTCTCCGGGATGACGAGGTGCACACGCACGCCATCGACGCCGTCGATGGTCTGGATGGAACGCGCCAGCTCGCCCTCGAGCGCGCGCAACCGGTTGATGTTCTGCACGAAGGCGGTGGCGCCGAAGGCGTCCGACTTGTCGAAGATCTCATAGCCGACGCCCGCCGCCGGCAGGTTGTCGGAGGCCAGCGTCATGCGCAGCTTGGTCACGTCGTCGGCGGGAACCAGGATCGTGCCGCCGTCGCCCTTGGCCTCGTATTTGACGTTCAGCGAGTCGAGTTTGGCGGTGACGGCCGCGGCGTCGCGCGGCTCCAGCCCGGAGAACAGGATCGACTTGGGCGGCTCGGTCAGCGCGCCTGCGACATAAAGGAAGAACGCGGTCAACGCCGCGGCGACTCCCGCCATGACGCCGAACCGCGCCGCACCGATCGCTTTGACGAATTCCGGCAAAGTGCCCTCCGCTCTCGAACGCGAAGCCGAAGGGGCCCCGCGCCGTGCTAGGCAAACATTGCCGTGCGGATGGTAAAGCCGTGCTTAACGAGGAACTGCGTCAAAGCGGATGGCGGGCGGCGAAGGACGCGTAGCGATTTGCTAACCTTTTCGTCCCGCGCTCCCTGCTCGCCCTCGCGACGTGCCGCCCGTTAGTTCCTGTATTGCTGTACACGCGTGGCGCGCAGGCCCGGCATGCCGAAGCGATCGATCGCGCGCTGCCAGGCGAGGAATTCCTCGACCGTCAGCGTATAGCGCTTGCAGGCGTCGTCCAGGCTGAGCAGGCCGCCGCGCACCGCGGCGACGACTTCGGCCTTGCGGCGGATGACCCAGCGGCGCGTTCCCGGCGGCGGAAGGTCGGCGAGCGTCAGCGGGCTGCCATCCGGCCCGATAACGTAGCTCACGCGTCCTTTTCTATCTTCGACCATGTTTTCTGGTCTCCCAACTTCATTACCCTCGCGCAATCTACCCGTGTGGCTTCTAAGATTTTGCCAAGGGGCGTGGTAAATGAAGTCGTACGATTGCTCTTCGAACTTTAGCGAATTGGGAACTTCCGGCGCCCGCGACCGCGGCGGGCGCCGATGTTTCCGCGACTGCGTTACTGGATTTGTTCCAGCGTCTGCAGCATTTGATCGGCCGTGGTGATGATACGGGCCGACGCCGAATAGGCGCGTTGCGTCGTGATCAGGTTGGTGAACTCGGAGGCGAGGTCGACGGTGGAGCCTTCCAGCGCCTTGGACTGGATGGTTCCGGCGCCGCCGAGAGAGGCCTCGCCGATCGTCGGCGCGCCGCTCGCATTGGACGCGGCATAGGCGTTGCCGTCCACCGCCTGCAATCCGTCGGGATTGGCGAAGGTGGCGACCGGCAGCTTGAACACCTTCTGCGTCAGGCCGTTCGAGAAATGCGCCGACACGAAGCCGTCGGCGTCCACCGAGACGCTCGACACCGCGCCGAACAGCGAGCCGTCGACCGAGGACGACACCAGCGCGGAGGGGTTGTCGAACTGCGTCACGCCGTCGGAATTGCCCGGCGTTCCCATGTCGAGGGAGATCGTCTGCGGGTTGAGGCCCGACGCCGCCGCCCAGGGAATGGCGACGTTGATCGATCCGGTCGGCGTGGCGGATGCCGTGTTCGCCGTCTTCAGCGTGCCGTCCGCGTTGAAGCTCATCGTGCCCGAGGCGAGCAGGTTGTTGGTCGGGCTGCCGATATTCGCGCCCGCGCCCTGATAGGTCACCTCATAGGACCAGGTGTTGGCCGCGGTCTTGACGTAGGAGATCTGCAAGGGCTGCGTGCCGCCCTGGCTGTCATAGATGTTGATGGTGCGCTGGAAATCCGGCGTGACGGCGCCGGACGCCATGTTGCCCGCGGTATAGGGCGAGGTGATCGTCGTGCTCGATTGCAGATTGGCCTTGAACGAAAGCTTGGTGGTCGCTTCCGCCTTGCCCGACAGGTCGTTCAGGTTGATGTTGGTCAGGTCGTTGCGGTCGGTCGGCACATTGCCGTTGCCGTCGAGCGGCCAGCCCATCAGGTAGAGTCCGGCGGCGTTCTGCAGATTGCCGGCGGAATCGGGCAGGAACGAGCCGGCGCGGGTGTAGAGATAGGACTGGCTCGCGCCCGAGCCGCCGCTCGACGTCGGGCTGACGACGAAGAAGCCGTTGCCCGAAAGCGCCAGGTCGGTGTTCGACTCGGTCGAATTGATGCCGCCCTGCGCGGTGACGTTCTGGATCGTGTGGGAGATCACGCTGGCCGAGGCATCGCTGCCCGAGCCGGCGCTGGACGCCAGCAGGGTCGAGAACGCGCTGTCGCTGGTCTTGTAGCCGACGGTGTTGACGTTCGCGATGTTGGAGGAGGCGACGCTGAGGGCCTGGCTGTTGGCGCCAAGGCCCGCGACGCCGATCATCATTGCGCCATACAAACTCATGGGGTTCGCTTTCCTTCCGCCATGCGCCGGCTTCGGCCGGCGCTAAGCGTTTCAGGCGCCCGTTTCTCGGGCGCGGGTTTCAATCGAGGCTCTGGACGCCCGCGATGTCGGTGAGCTGCACCGGCATCGGGCCGACCATCAGCACGGGCGAGGCGCCGGTCATATCGACCTCGCCCACCACGCCGGTGCTGGTTACGGTTGAGGTGACGGCGGTGCCGTCCGCCGCGGTGGCGGTGACGCTCAGCTTGTAGGTGCCGTCGGGCAGCTGGGTGCCGTTGGTGTTCTCGCCGTTCCAGGTGAAGGCGTGGGTGCCCGCCGCGGTCTCGCCCTTGCCGGTATAGACCACGTTGCCGTTGGCGTCGGTGACGCTGAGCTGGGTGTTCGCCGCGCTCGTGCCGAGGTTATAGGCCCAGATTGCCTGGCCGCTGGCGAGCGGCGCCTGGCCGTTCGAGACCGTCACCGCCTTGCCGAGATAGGACACCGCATAGGCGCCGGTCTGGCTCGAGCCCTGGCCGATCAGGGTCTGGAGGTTGTCGTTGGTGTTGATCTGCTGCTCGACCTGGCTGAACTCGACCAATTGCTGGGTGAACTGGTTGGAGTCCATCGGGCTCATCGGATCCTGGTTCTGCAGCTGCGTGGTGAGCAGCGTCAGGAAGGTGTCGAAATTTCCCGCGAGCTGCTGCTGCGCCGTCGGCGGCGTCGTCGAGGTCGGCGGCGTTGTGCCGGGCGGTGTCGTGCTGGTGGGTGCGGTCGTCATGGCGGTTGCCTCAGACTCGGATGTCGAGCCGCGTGTCGCTTGACGACACGAGGCCCAGGGAAACGGTGGATGCGGCGCTGTCGACCGCCGCGATGGCGCGCGCCGCCAGCATGCGGCCGCGCGGCGATGGGGCGTTGCCGCCATTGCCGGCGCCCTGCTGCTGGCCCTTCAGCGAGAAGTTCAGGCCGTTCTGCGACAGATCCAGGCCCGCATCCTTCAGCGCGCGTTCGAGCTGCGGCTGGTCCTTCTGGAGAAGTTCGAGCGTCTGCGGCTTCTCGACCGACAGCATGGCCTGCGCCTTGCCGGCATCGTCCACCGTCAGGTGCACGTCGACGCGGCCGAGCTCGGCCGGGTCGAGCCGGATGTCGAAATGCTTCGTGCCGCCGTCGGATTTCGACGCGATGTTGAAGGCCAGCGTCGCGATATCGGGCGCCGCCGGATGGCCGACCTGGAGCTGCGCCGAGACGGCGGCGTTGGCGGCTGTCGGCGCCGGCTGCGACGGCGCGGCCGCGGCGGCGAGCGAGTCGGGCTGCGGCGGTGCGACCTGTGCAGGCGTCGGACCGGCGGCCTGGGAAACGGCTTGCGTCCCGGGCTGCGGCGGCGCGGATGCCGACGCATCGGCGGAAGACGGTTGCGTGGTGGCGTCCGGCGCGGCGGAAGGATCGGTGCCTTGCGTCGCAGGGGGCTTGGACGGATCGGTCGCGCCATGGGCGGGCGGCGTGGCGCCGGTCGCCTTCTGATCGGTGAACACGCGGCCGAGGGCCTTGCCGGTATCGGCCAGCGCCGATGCGGCGGACTGGCGGGTCTGCGCCTTCGTGTTGCCGCCTTGCGGCTTGGCGGCGTCGGCCGGCTTGTCCGGTTTGGCCACCGTGCCCACCGGCTGCATCGCGGCGGCGGCGATGTCGGTGGCGTCGTCCTGCGGCGCGGCGGCGGCGGGTTGCGGCGTGGCCTGTGCCGCCGCGGTCGCGGCTTGCGTCGTCGCCGCCGAATTGTCGGTCGTCGGCGGTTGCGGGGTCGGCGCCGGATTCGGATCGGTGGCATCCGCCTGCCGGCGGGAAGCGCGAGCCGTCTTGGCCGAGGTCTTTTGCGGATCGGCCGTCGCGGCCGTGTCGTCGTCCGAGGCCTCATGGGCGGGCCGCGGCTTCGCCGGGACCGGCGTCGATGTATCCGCCGGCGCTTGATGACGGGCAGCCGTCGCCGCGTCCGTGGGATCGCCATCCGGCGAAGGCTTGTCGGCGGCAGGTGTCGAAGGATCGGCCTTCGCGTCCTTCGCGTCCGTCGGCGCGGCGGCATCGGCGCCCGCCGGCTTGTCGCCCTGCACGACCTCGTCGAGCATCGGGCCAAACGTATCGTCCGTGGCGGACGGCCCGATCGTGGCGGAGCCCGCGGCAGCCGTTTGCTGTCCACTCGTCACGACATTCGCTGCAATGGTGCTCACAAGCCGATCCGCGCTATTCCGCACGGCGTCGTAGCAAGGCCCGGACCAGATCATTTTCGCGCGCCTTTGCGCTTCTTATGCGGAAAGGCGCCGTTCGCGACGCGGCGCGAGACGGCATGAACTGCCGCGACCGGCAAACTCTGCCTGCCCAAGGGACGATTCCTGCCGCGAGCGCCGCGCGACGCCCGCGAAAAGCGCGCCAAATCCATGGCATGGGCCTTGCGATCCGTCTTCGGCGGCAAAGCATTTCGCGGACAGAACGCGTGAGCCTGAGTGGAATAGCAGCATCGGCGCTCAGCGCCCTACAGGCCAACAGCACGGCGCTGCGGGTGGTCTCGAACAATGTCGCCAACCTCAACACCCAGGGCTATGCGCGGCGCATCGTCAACCAGACGACGCTCAGCAATGGCGGCACGCTCGGCGGCGTCTCGATCGCCGACATCCAGCGCGTCACCGACCAGTTCCTGAGCGCCGAGCAGCTCGCGGCCGGCGCCTCCTCCGCGCGCTACGACACCCAGGCCTCGGTGTTCGATCAGCTCAACGGCATTCTCGGCGCGCCCGGCGATTCGACCAGCCTCACCGCCCAGCTCGGCGATGTATCGGCCGCGCTCGGCCAGGCGGCGCTCGCGCCGGCGTCCAGCGCCAACCAGGTCGGCACGCTGAACAGCCTGCAGAACCTGGCGTCCACGCTCTCCAACCTGTCCTCGCAGATCTCCGGATTGCGCAGCCAGGTCGACCAGCAGGTCTCGACCACGGTCACCGGCGTCAACGGCCTGATCAAGCAGGTCTACGATCTCAACATGCAGATCAAGTCGGCGCAGGCCGGCGGCGACACCGCCTCCGCCTTGCTCGACCAGCGCGACACCGCGCTGCAGAGCCTCTCCCAGCTCGTCGGCATCCGCACTGTCCCGCAGGACGACGGCCGCGTGACGGTGATGACCAATGACGGCATCAGCCTGGTCGGCGACAGCTACGCCCAGTTGTCCTATTCGCCGGGCGCCAACAACGGCACCTATGGCTCGATCACCACCCAGGACATCAACCCGGCGTCGGGCCAGCCGATCTCGCCGCCGCAGAATTTCGAGCCGCATCTGGACTCGGGCAAGCTGAAGGGCCTGCTCGACATGCGCGACGGCGCGCTGTCCGATCTCGGCCAGGAGGTCGGCAATCTCGCGCGCACCACCGCGCTCGCCTACAACACCCAGCACAACGCCAACACGGCGTTTCCGCCGCCCGCCTCGCTGACCGGGCGCAACACCGGCCTGGTCGCGGCCGACGCGCTGAATTTCACCGGCAAGACGACGGTCGCCGTGGCCGACGCCAACGGCAATATGGTCAGCCGGATCGACGTCGATTTCGACGCCCACACGATATCGGTCAACGGCGCGCCCGCGACCGCCTTCACCAACACGGTGGGCGGCTTCGCCACCGCGCTCAATACGGCGCTCGGCTCCAATGGCAGCGCCAGCTTCGCCAATGGCGTGCTCAGCGTCTCGGCCACCGGCGGCAACGGCATCGTCACCCAGGACGACGCGACCACGCCGGCGAGCCGCGGCGGCTCGGGCTTCTCGCAGTTCTTCGGCCTCAACGACCTCTTCCGCTCCGCCGCGCCCTCGATCCTGTCGACCGGGCTCTCGGCCAGCGACGCCGGCGGCTTCGCCACCGGAAGCCAGATCAGCCTCCAGCTCAAGGGCCCCAATGGCGACGTCGCCAAGACCGCGACGGTGACGCTGACCGCCGGCATGACGATCGGCAATGTGGTGACCGCGCTCAACACCGCGATGGGCGGCGCCGCCACTTTCACGCTCAATCCCGACGGCTCGATCGGCGAGACCCAGTCGACCAACCTCGCCGGCTATGCGCTGAACGTCACCAACGACACCACGGCGCGCGGCAATACCGGCATGAGCTTCAGCCAGATCTTCGGGCTCGGCACCAACCAGACCGCGCTCGAGGCCTCCGGCTTCGCGGTCAACAGTCAGATCGCGGCGTCGCCGCAGCGCCTGGCCTTCGCGACCTCGCAGATCACGTCCACCACCGTGGCGGGCGACGCGATCGTCGGCCATGGCGATAATTCCGGCGCCGTCGCGCTGCAGAATGTCGGCTCGGCGACGCAGAGCTTCGCCAGCGCCGGCGACATGGCGGCGCAGACCGGCGCGCTCAGCGACTACGCCGCCGGCTTCTACCAGGACGTCGCGACGCGCGGCGCCGCCACCACCGCCAACCAGACGGCGCAGGACGACCGGCTGCAGGAAGCGCAGACGCGCCAAGCCTCCAATTCGGGCGTCAATCTCGACGAGGAACTCACCAACATGATGTCCTATCAGCAGGCCTATAGCGCGGGCGCGCGCATGCTGTCGGTCGTCCAGCAGCTCTACGACACGCTGCTGCAGATCCAGTAAGAGGCGAGCCATGAGCATCGACCGCGTTTCCACCGCCGGCCAGTCGCAGATCATGCTGGGGCTGATCCAGAACGCCGCCCAGCAGCTCGACCAGACCCAGGCCCAGGTCGCCAGCGGCAAGGTCTCGAGCGACTATTCCGGCCTCGGCGACAAGGTCGCGGTGCTCGAAGCCGCGCGCACCGCCGCCAACAAGGCCGACGCCTATCAGGCGAACACGACCCAGGCGGTGAACCAGGCCGATCTGCAGGATTCGCAGCTCAGCTCGCTGTCCGACCTCGCCAACCAGCTGCGCCAGGCGATCACCAGCTCGGTCGCCAACGGCGACGGCTCGACGCTGATGGCGACCGCGCAGGGCATCTTCGACCAGGCGAGCCAGATCCTGAACACCAAGGACGCCAACGGCAATTACCTCTATGGCGGCGACAAGGACAACACGCCGCCGCTCAACGTCACCTCGCTGTCGCAGCTCGCGTCGCTGCCGTCGGTCTCGGGCGCCTTCTCCAACGGCACGATGAAGAAATCGGTGCTGGTCGGCGACGGCCAGAGCGTCCAGATCGGCGTCCTCGCCTCCGATATCGGCACCGGCCTGATGCAGACGCTGAAGGACATCGCGGGGTTCGACGCCGGCCCGAACGGCAATCTCGCGGCCAGCACCAATCTCAGCGCGGCGCAGAACACTTTTCTCACCGGCGAGATCCAGACCTCGGCGGACGCCGCTACCGGCGTGAACGCCGCCGCCGCCGCCAACGGTTTCGTCTACAACCAGCTCCAGGACGCGTCGGATCACCAGACCGCGCTGTCGACGCTCTACAAGGGCTTCGTCTCGAACATCGAGGAAGTCGACATGCCGACCGCGATCAGCCAGCTCAACCAGAACCAGGTCGCGCTCCAGGCCGCGCTGCAGGTGACCGCGCAGCTGAACCAGGTCTCGCTGCTGAACTATATGCCCACGTCCTAGCCGGGCGGCGGCGTCCCACCGGGCATTGGGCGAAGCCGTGAAGCGGTTGCAGCTAGGATGAGATACACCAAGACGTCGGTCGCCGATCGTCCACGCACCAAAGATTTCGCCGCCATTCTCGGTAAATATTCCGTTGATCGCGCTTGCGCAGATGACGTAACTTTAATCTGGGCAATGTGGCGAGGGGCGGGATGCGGGGCAGTGTACTGAGTTTCGATCCCAGCCGGGGTGAGGGGATCATTCTCGGCGACGACGGCAATCGCTGCGCGTTCACCGAACAATATTGGTCGGACAAGGTGTCTCGACCGGTGGCGGGGCTCACGGTCGATTTCGTGACCGACAGCGGATCGGCCAAGGACATCTTCGCGATCCGGCAGGCGCCGGTATCCGCGCCGTCCCAGGCGCCGCGCGGTCCCGTGGCCAGTCCGTCCACGAGCGACGGCAGCCTGCTCGGCGGCCTGTCGGTGGGCGCGGCCGTCCTGGGCCTGCTGCCGGGCTTCGGCGTGCTGTTCCTGATCGCCGGGTTCGTCCTTGGCATCATCGCGCGCCGGCAAGCCAAGGTGGCCGGCAACTCGACGGGCCTGCTGCTGGGCGCGATCGGCATCGCGATCGCTTCCCTCGTCGTCGTCGTCGAGCTGATCTTCGTCGTGTTCCTCGGCGCCATGCTCTTCGCGAGCACCGGCAGTCCATGAGCGATCTCGCCGACAAGGTCCGGCGGGACTACGAGGTCGTGAAAGGGATCGTCACGGCCAGCTATGACGATTTCATGCGCGTCCGCAAGGAAGACGGGAGCGCCCTCGGCTTCAAGATAAAGGGCCCCGCCACGGCGCTTCAGCCGGGCACCCAGGTCGGCATCGTCGCGCATCGGGGCACCGACCAGGCGATCTTTCTCGTCGATCGCCAGACCGGTCAGCGCTTCGACCTGTCGATCTGGCACAACCAGGCCGGCAAGGGCTCGAGTTTCGGATCGATCGCCCTGCGGATCGTGGCGCTGGTGCTTCTCCTTATTCCATTCCTGGGCCAGTTCACCGCGCTCTTTGGCGGCCTCGGCGCGATCGTCGGCGGGCTGATCGTCTCGTCGAGCATGCAGGGCCAGGCGCGCGCGCCGATCTCCCGGATTCTCATATCGCTGGGGATCTACTTCTTCGGCAGTGTCGTCTTTTTCAGCGGCTGGTTCGGCGGCGATTCGAACCAGGCCGTCCTCGGCTACGCCATCCTGGCCGTCGGGGCCTTGGCCTACACCTTCTGGGTCCATCGGCCCGCCACCCAATATTATGTCGAAGTGAGCAAGCTGCTCGACGAGGCAGCCGCTTAGACATCCGCGCTCCCGAACTCGGCGGGCGGGCACTTTGGGTTGGTGGGCGGCAAAGTGCCCGCCCGCCAGAAAAGTTGGGGCGCCCTACGGGACAAAACTGAGAACAGCGCGGGCGGGCAAAGCAGGGTTGGCGTGGCGGCTGCTTTGCCCGCCCGCCAACAAAGATGGCGCGCCATACAGGACAAAGATGAGAACTGCACGGCGGCGTGCGGTGGGTTGGCGGGCGGCACCGCACGCCGCCGCCATCAAAAATGGCGCGCCCTAGGGGAGTCGAACCCCTCTTGCAAGATTGAAAGTCTCGAGTCCTAACCGATAGACGAAGGGCGCGTGGCGGTGCCTATACTAAGCAAGCCGCCGGCTTGCAATGGACGTTGCGCGGCCCTTGTCGCCGCTGCCGCACTGACGTTAAGAAGGCGCCTCGACCAGCGAAAAGGCCGCCAAAGCGCCGCCGGTTCCGTTGGGGGATCGTCTAATGGTAGGACAGCAGACTTTGACTCTGCTTATCATGGTTCGAATCCATGTCCCCCAGCCATGCCCTTGCCCTCCCTTGCTTTGGCCCGGCCAACCGCTATAAGCGGGCCGCCTCGCCGGGGCGACACAGGCCCGTAGCTCAGCGGTAGAGCAACAGACTTTTAATCTGCCGGTCGTGGGTTCGATCCCCACCGGGCCTACCACCCTTTCCCCGACGCACCGAAGGCCCGGGCCGGATGTTTGTCCGGCGCCCGTGCCGCTCTATATTGTCGTTCGATGTCTCGCAGGGAAGGCGGCGGCGTGGATCCGGTCGGCCATGCGCTGGTGGTCGGGGGCTCCGGCATGCTCGCGGGTCTTTGCCGGTCGCTGCGCGCGCACGCGCGGCGGGTTTCCGTCCTGGCGCGCAACGACCGGCGCATCCGCGCCGTCGCGCCCGACATCGAGCCGGTCGCGTGCGACTACAATGACGGCATGGCCCTGGCCGAGACCTTGGCGCTGCTCGAACCGCCCGATCTGCTGATCGCCTGGATCCACGGCCGCGCGCCGTCCGCCCGCCGCGCCTTGGCCGAATGCGTCGCCGCCGAGGGGCGCTTCGTCCAGGTGCTGGGCAGCGCGCATGGCGATCCGGCCCATCCCGAGCGCCTGACCGAGATGGCCGCCGCGGCCGACGGCCTTCCCATCGACTACCAGTCGGTGGTGCTCGGCTTCGTCGTGGAGCAGGGCCGCTCGCGCTGGCTGACCAATGACGAAATATCGAGCGGCGTGTTCGCCGCGCTGCAATCCGGCGCGCCGCTCTTCATCGTCGGCACGGTCGAACCGTGGAGCGCGCGCCCCTAGCGGTTCGAGAGCTGGATCGGATTGCCGTCCGGGTCCTTGCCGTTGCAGAGCTGGAACGTGCCCGCGCTCGGCTTGCCGAATTTCGCGCCGCGCCGGATCAGCGTCTCGCGCAGCGCCGCCACGTCCCTGGCCAGGAACACGATCTTGGGACCCTTCCTGCCTGGCGAGGGCGGCCCAGAATGCAGCGCGACGCGCACGCCGCCGGCGTCGAATTCGCGCCAGCCCTTCTCGTCCGTCACCTGGGCAAGGCCGAGCACGTCGCGATAGAACGCGGTCATCGCCTCCATCTGGTTGGTGAACAGGATCACCCGCGCCATCTTCATCTTGGTCTTCATCGCCGCCGGCCCCCAATCCGCATCGCCCGCTCTCATGGCAGATGGCGCGCCTGCAATTTCTTGGGCGCGGTATACCGCCAGGCGGCTTCGATATAGCCGCGCAATTCCTTCGCGCTCAGCTTCGTCACGTCGACATAGGCCCACAGTAGCGCGCCGGCCCGCATCGGCGCGAAAGTGTCGGGCGCCGCCTCCGCCAGCATCGTCACCTGATCCTTGGGCAGGCGCAGGATCCAGCGCTGCGTCGTGCCGCCGAACAGCGCGAAGGTCTTGCTCCCGATATTGAACCAGATGCCATGGCGGTCGTGGATTTCCTGCGTGCCGGGCAACGCCAGCGCCACCTTCCTGAGGAAGGCGTATTTCGGCGGCGTTTTGATGCGCGGGTTCGGCATGGCGGGGCAGATTATGCCACGGGCCGCCCGCTTGGTCCCGCCGGCGGGCTTGCCTTGACAGGCTTTCCCCCCGCCCATTACATGCCGCGCCGCGAAAGGTTTGGCAGCGTAGCTCAGTGGTAGAGCAGGGGAATCATAATCCCTTGGTCGGGGGTTCAAATCCCTCCGCTGCTACCAGACTTGGAATGAGGTGACGCGTTGGACGCCCCGATCACCATCGACGATGTCCGCGCCGCGGCACGCGCCATCCAGGGCGCGGTCGAACGCACGCCGACCCGCCATTCCGAGACGCTCTCGCGCATCACCGGCGCCGGCCTGCACCTGAAATTCGAGAACCTGCAATACACCGCCTCCTTCAAGGAGCGCGGCGCGCTGAACAAGCTGCTCTCGCTTTCCGAGGACGAGCGCAAGCGCGGCGTCATTGCGATGTCGGCCGGCAATCACGCCCAGGGCGTGGCCTATCACGGCGGCAGGCTGGGCGTTCCGGTCACCATCGTGATGCCGGTGGGCACGCCCTTCACCAAGGTGCGGCACACCAAGGATTTCGGCGCCCATGTCATTTTGGAAGGCGCCACGCTGAGCGAATCCTACACCCATGCGCTCGCCATCGCGCGGGAGCAGGGCCTGGCCTTCGTCCATCCTTACGACGATCCGATGATCATCGCCGGCCAGGGCACCGTGGCGCTCGAAATGCTGGCCGACGCGGAAGAGCCGCTCGACACGCTCGTGGTGCCGATCGGCGGCGGCGGACTGATCTCCGGCATCGCGATCGCCGCCAAGGCGATCAATCCGGCGATCCAGATCTACGGCGTGCAGACCCGCGCCTATCCGTCGATGTACGACAACGTCAAGAGCGCCAATTTGCCGAGCGCCGGCCAGACCATCGCCGAAGGCATCGCGGTCAAGGACCCCGGCAAGATCACCCGCGAGATCGTGCGCGCCCATGTCCACGACATCCTCCTGGTCGACGAGGCTCAGATCGAGCAGGCGCTGGCCGCGCTGCTGGAGATCGAGAAGACCGTGGTCGAAGGCGCCGCCGCGGCGGCCTATGCCGCGGTGCTCGACAACAAGCAGCTGTTCCACGGCAGGCGCGTCGGCGTCGTGCTGTCGGGCGGCAATATCGACATGCGGCTGCTCTCCAACGTCATCCTGCGCGAGCTATCGCGCGAGGGCCGCCTGCTCAGCCTCGAAGTCGAGATCGAGGACCGCCCCGGCCTTCTGGCGCGCGTCGCCACGCTGGTCGGCGACGCCGGCGGCAATATCCTGGAAGTCAGCCACAACCGCATGATGACCGACATGCCGGTCAAGTCGGCCTATCTCGGCATGGTGGTGGAGGCGCGCGACAGCGGCCATGCCGACGAGATCCGCGCCGCGCTGACCGGCGCCGGGTTCACGCTGCGCACGACCGGCGTCTGAGCCCGGCCGGCTTCGCTGCGAAGTCTATCGTCTCTTGAGCAGGGCGCGCAGGGCGCGGCGCAGGAAGTCGGGCAAAATCGGCGCGCTCGGATGCGGCTCGTCAGGCGGGCGAGTGGAGACCAGCAATCCCAGCATCGAAAGCTCCTCATAGAGAGCATTACCGACGTACACGGATAATATGACAGTTTGCCTGTCGCGGGCCCGTGTCAAGCATGGACAATGCGGGAAAGTGGTTAACCGCGCGTTAAGACTGCTTCGGCGCGCTCAGCGCGCGTCACCGCACATAGTGCGTGAGCCGCTCGCCCCAGGAATCGAGCAGCCCGCCGGCGCAGGCCCCGGTCGACATCTGGCTGGTCTCGACCCGCGTCCACGGTTCGGCCGCGGCGCCGGCGTGGGAGCGGCGGGCCCGCTCCACAGCCAGCGCGCGGCACGGATCGGCCTGGCCATAGGCCGCGAACAGCGAGCCGAAGGCGAAGACGACGACGCCGAACAGCACCAGCAGCCCGGCGCGCAGCCGGGCCGAGCGCGGCAACGCGCTCACGGATTGGGTCTCTGGTCGGGCATGTCCTGGGTGTTGGGATTGCTGCCCCGATTGTACTGGTTGTTGCACAGCGAATAGCCCGAGCCCCAGCCGGACCGGTAGGGCTGCGAGGTGGCGTAAAGCGCCTCGTCGCGGATCTTGTCGCCGCGATAATTGGTGCCGCGCGAATTGGCGCTGGCGCAGCCGTCGGAATAGCCGGCCTGGAAGGACGGATCGTTGCGCATGGCGCGGTCGCGCTTGCTCTCGAAGAAGACGCAGCCGGTGAGCGCGAGCGCCAGCGCGATCGTGGCCGCCCGGCGAAGGATGGTTCCATGGGTCATGGCGCCACTGTATCAGCCCGGCACGGCGTTCGAAACTCGCCGTCCGTCCGCCCGTTTAACCGCCGTTTAACGCGGTCCCGGTAATCCTTCGGGCGTTGGGACATGGTGACATGATCGGATCGGCGGATCTTCGCAATCTGCACGTGCTGCTCGTCGGCGGGCGGCCGGCCGGCATTCAAATCCTGCGCACGGCGTTCGGCCTGCTCGGCATGAAGCAGGTCACGGTGATCGCCGAATCGGCGCGCGCCATCGAGACGCTGCGCGCCCAGACCTTCGACGCGATCTTCTGCGACGCCGCCGCCGAGCCGTACAAGAACATGAGTTTCCCGGTCGCGGCGCGCCGCGCCAACGGCATCCTCAATCCGATGGCGCCGCTGTTCGTCATCTACACCAATGCCCGCCAGCGCCAGGTCGAGCAGGCGCGCGACGTCGGCGTCACCGACGTGCTCACCCATCCGGTCAGCGCCTCGACCATCGCGCGCAAGCTCGAAGCCGCGATCAAGGCGCCGCGGCCCTTCATCGCCGCGCCGACCTTCTTCGGCCCCGACCGCCGCGCGCGGCGCGGCACCACGACCTGGAGCGGCGACGAGCGGCGCACGCGCACGGCCAAGAAGACCAAGGTCTCGGTGACCGAAGCGCCCGGCGTCGACACGACGTTCGTCTAGCCGTCCGGCTGGGACACTCCTCCCAAATCCGATTTCGCTCCCACAACCTCAGATAGTCCGTGCGCGGAATATCGGCCCGCCCCGCCCCTCCCGCCGCTCCCCGCCGGAGGCCGGAAACGGGCGGCGCGGCGCAGGCCGGGGTGTGGATAACTCGGCCAAAACCGGGATATTTTCCCGGGATTTTCTAGTATAAGTTGTATTTCTTATCCAACACCACCGGAAGTAGGATAATCTTCCTCCGAAGGCCGTCCTGAAGGAGGCGCGGCCCATCGGCAAAAACAAGGGGTGTTTCATGGATCCGTTCGACAGCAATGACAACAAAAGGCCCGGCGCGCTCGCGCCGCTGCGCGCCGGCATGACCCAGATCGTCGTCGCCCACGCCTATGGCGTGACGCTCGACGATCTGCGCTCGCCGTCGCGCGTCGGCCACATCGCGCAGGCGCGGCAGGTCGCGATGTATCTCGCGCATATCGTGTTCTCGATGAGCATGACGGAGGTCGGCCGCGGTTTCGGCCGCGACCGCTCCACCGCCTGCCACGCCATCCAGCGGGTGGAGGCGATGCGCGACGATCCGGAGCTCAACAGGACGCTCGGCTGGCTCGAGGCCACGCTGCGCGTCGTCGCGGAGAAGCGGCCGTGAGCGCGCAGGGCGAGATCGAGCGCGAGGCGCGCCGCATCTTCCGCAAGCTGGCGGCGCCGGGGGCGCATCTGGTCCCGCAAGGGGCCGATACGTTCCGGCTCGTCAGCCGCGACGAGCTCCACGCCGCGCGCGTCGCGCCGCTCAGCGCCGCGACGGTGGAGGCGTTCGCGCGCCAGGGCTGGATCCGGCGCGCCGGCGCGGGCAAGACCTATGTGCTCAGCGACGCCGGCAAGGGCTGGCTGGAGCGCGCGGCCGCCACCGGCGATCCGTTCGAGGAGCAGCACCAGCTCCGCCGCACGCGCCTGGTGAAAGACGCGCATGGCATCGAACGCCGCGTGACGGTGGACGAGGGCGAGTCGCCGCTGGCGCGGCTGAAGCAGCGCGGCCTGATCGACGGGGCGCAGTTCGACGCGGGCGAGAAGCTGCGGCGCGACTTCACGCTGGCCCAGCTCATGCCGCGCCTCGGCGTCGACTATTCCGCGGCGGTGGCGATGGGCAAGCGCGGCCAGAAGAACGAGGCCGAGTTCACCGACATGGTGGTGGCGGCGAAGCAGCGCTTCGCCCTCGCCATGCGCGCGGTGGGGCCGGGGCTGTCGGATCTTCTGTTCGACATCTGCTGCCACCTGCGCGGGCTGGAAGAGGCCGAGCGCGCCAATGCCTGGCCGAGCCGGTCGGCGCGCGTGGTGCTGGCGATCGCGCTCGATCGCTTGGCCGACCATTACGGCCTGCGCGGCCAGAGAAGCGCGCGCATGCGCTCCTGGGCGATGGAGGAATAGCGTTCACCGTCCGGAATATGTAGGAAGACTTTGTAGTTTACCTTCATATATGCCAGACTGGTCGGATGAAGCCGGAATTGGCCGAACCCGAAGGCACGGAAGCCGCCGCCCTCGCCGCGGAGCTCCGCATCGTGATCGGCGCGCTCAGGCGGCGTTTGCGCGAGCAGGCCGACGAAGCCGACCTGACCTCGGCGCAAAAATCCGTGCTCCTGCGGCTGGAGCGCGACGGCCCCGCGACGGCGAGCGCGCTGGCGCGGGCGGAAGGCATGCGGCCGCAATCGATGGGCGCGATCATCGCCGCCCTGGAGACCGCCGGCTATGTGGCGGGCGCGCCCGATCCCTCGGACGGGCGCCAGACCATCCTCTCGCTCACCGATCATTTCCGTGAATGGGTGAGCGCGGCGCGGGCGGCGCGGCAGGACTGGCTGCTTCGCGCCCTGCAGGCGCGGCTGACCGCGCGGGAACAACGCCAGCTCGCTGGCGCCGTGAAGCTCCTCAAACGCCTCTTCGACTCCTAGCAAAGGCCCGCCCATGACCGTCACGACCCTCGACCCGAAGACCGCGCTCATCGTCATCGACCTGCAGAAGGGCATCGTCGGCCTGCCCTCCGTGCATCCCATCGACGAGGTCGTGGAACGCGCTCGCGCGCTGGCCGATGCGTTTCGCCGACGCGGCCTGCCGGTGGTGCTCGTCAACGTCGCCGGCGGCGCACCCGGCCGCACGGAGCAGCCACGCCCCAGCATGCCGTTTCCCGAAGGCTGGACCGACCTCATCCCCGAACTGGACCGGCAACAAGGCGACATCGTCGTGACGAAGCGGACCTGGGGTGCGTTCGCGAGCACGGATCTCGAACAGCGGCTGAAAGCGCTGGGCGTCACGCAGGTCGTCATCGTCGGCGTCGCCACCGCGACCGGCGTCGAGGCGACCGCGCGCCAGGCCTATGAGCAGGGATTCAACGTCACCCTTGCCGTCGACGCCATGACCGACAGGCGCCGCGAGGCCCACGACTACAGCATCGCGCAGGTTTTCCCGCGGCTGGGCGAAACCGGCACGACCCGGGAGATCATCGATCTGCTCGGCAAGAGGAGCGGCTGACAATGGCGTGGCTTTATCTCGTGTCCTATTTCTTCGGCGGTGCCTTCCTGGCGAACGCCGTGCCGCATTTCGTCAGCGGCGTGATGGGAAAACCGTTCCAAAGCCCGTTCGCGAAGCCGCCGGGGCAGGGGCTGTCGTCGTCGACCGTCAACGTGCTCTGGGGCGTTCTCAACATCGTCGTCGGCTACGTCCTCGTCTGCCGCGTCGGCGATTTCGAATTGCGGACCACGCGCGACGTCGTGCCGTTCGGCCTCGGTATTCTGCTGATCGGGCTGTTCAGCGCGCGGCATTTCGGCCGCTTCCACGGCGGCAATCCGCCGGAGCGTTCATGAACGCTTCGGCGCCGGCCGGCGATCGCGCCGACCGGCTCGCGCCCGGGGTCTGGAAAGTGGTCGCGGTCGCCGCCATCGGCTCCTTCATGGCACAGCTCGACGCCACGGTCGTCAATGTGTCGCTCGCCAGCCTTGCCGCCGATCTCAAGGTCGGCCTTTCGGCGATCCAGTGGGTGACGAGCGGCTATCTGCTGGCGCTGGCGCTGATGCTCCCGCTGAGCGGCTGGCTGGTCGACCGTATCGGGGCCAAGGCGCTCTATCTCGGATGCTTCGCGGCCTTCACGCTGTCTTCGACCCTGTGCGGGCTGGCATGGTCCGCCAATGCGCTGATCGCCTTCCGCATCCTCCAGGGCATGAGCGGCGGCCTGCTCGCGCCCATGGCGCAGATGATGCTCGCCCGCGCGGCCGGCAGGCACATGGCGCAGGTGGTCGGCATCGCCGCCCTGCCGGTCCTGCTCGCGCCGCTGCTGGGTCCCGTCATCGCCGGCGCGATCCTGCAATTCGCATCCTGGCGCTGGCTGTTCCTCATCAACCTGCCGGTCGGCATCCTGGCGCTGGCGCTGGCGGCCGTCTTCCTGCCCAACGATCGGGAGGAGCGACGGCCGCGCGGCCTCGACCTGCTCGGGCTTGCCCTGCTGTCGCCGGGGCTGGTGCTGTTCCTCTACGGTTCGGACCATCTGGGCGAGCGCATCGGCATCGCGGCCCTGGGCGCCTCGATCATTCTATTCGTCCTGTTCTACCGCACCGCGCGGGCCAAGGGCGACGCCGCGCTGATCGATCTGAGGCTGCTCAAGAGCAAGGTGTTCTCCGCGTCGCTCGGCACCATGTTCATGGCCAACGGCATCTCCTTCGCCGGCCAGATGCTGATTCCGATCTATCTGGTGCGCGCCTGCGGCCTGTCGCCGAGCCGGACCGGCCTGATGCTGGCGCCGCTGGGACTGGGCATGATGTGCACCTATCCGTTCATGGGCCGTCTCACCAAGCTGTTCGGCATCCGCAAGCTGGCCGCCTGCGGTTCGCTCCTGGCGCTGGCCGGGACTTTGCCGTTCGTCTTTTTGGCCGAGCACGGCCTCGTCATCGCCGTCCTGGCGGCGAGCCTCTTCATTCGCGGCGTCGGGCTCAGCACCATCGGCATTCCGTCGATCACCTCGGGCTATGCCTCCGTGGCGCGCCGGGACCTGCCGATGGCGACGACCGCCATGAACATCGTGCAGCGCCTGGGCGGCCCGACCTTGACGACGCTCTGCGCGGTCTTCCTGGGATGGCGCCTGTCGGCGACGGCCGGGTCGATGCCCGGCGCCTTCATCGCGGCGTTCGGCCTGCTCTGCGCCCTGCACGCGCTGCTGTTCCTCGCCACCCTCCGGCTACCCTGGCAGGTTTCCGGTCGATGACCGTGGAAACGGTACCCGGGGTGGCGACACGGCGGGCGAGGAAAGCGCTACAGCCGCAGCAGATACTTGTGCATCCCGTCGAGCACCAGCTCGCTTTTCTGGTTGTGCACGGTGGCGCGCATCGCGACGATGCCGGTGGTCTTCTGGCGCACCAGCTCGGCGATCGTCAGCGCCGGATAGAGCGTGTCGCCGGCAAACACGCCCTTGAGGAATTTCGCGTTCACCTCGATGAAGCCGATCAGCGTCTCGCCGATGACATGCGGGAACAGCCCGGCGCCGGCGGCGGTGAAGCTCAACACCTGCAGCCCATGGGCGAGCGGCGCCGGATAGCCCAGCCGCTTGCAATATTCGACGTCGTAATGGATCGGATGATTGTCCAGGCTCACCGTCTGGAAGGCGGCGAAATTCGCCTCGGTCATCGTGCGCGAGGGCAGCGCGAAGACCTCGCCGACGGCGAGTTCGTCGAAGCCGCGCAGCGCCACGAGACGGTGCTCTTTCGGATCGAAACTCATGGCGGTGTTCTAGCCCGTCGCGCCGGGCGGGTCATCCGCCGCCGCCCGCAAATACGCACGGGCGGCGGCGGATGTGGGGGCTAACGCGTCTTGACCCGGTTGGCCTCGATGTCGGCGCGCACCTGGTCGAGCGAGCGCACCGCATAGGCCTGGAAACCGTCGAGAATCGAAAGGCCGCCGGCGCAGGCCTCCTTGTGCTGAGCGCAGGCGCCCTGAACGTCGGTCGATTGGATGAGCGAGGCGATCGAGGCGGGCGAGACCGCCGCGCCCGGCCGGCCGAAGCCGAGATCCGGCTCGCGCGGCATGAGAAACGAGACGAGGCCGATCCAGAAGATCGCGCGCATGATCATGACAGACACCCTTTAAGGCTCGCCCGAAGCCATGCAGCGATCATGCGCGGGGGCCTTTATCGGGCGCTGAAACCTTTCGGTAAAGTTCGAAACAATCCGGTTAATTCAGGGCCTTAGAGCAAAACTTGCAAAAAATACGCTGCCGATTTCGCGCGAATGAAATTCAAGCTTGGCTCCATATCGAGACGAATTTTGTTCGACTTCGAGACAAGTTTTGCGCGTCCTTGACTCGAGTTTGAATCGAATTGTCGCGAAAGGGGACGCGCCCTCCGTGATAGTTTCGGACGAACAAGGGGATGCCCATTGTCCGACATCCTGTCCCTCGACGCGACGGCGCAGCTTGCGGCGCTGACGGCGCGCCGCATCTCGTCGCGCGAGCTGCTTGCGGCCGCGCTTGCACGGACGGACCGGCTGAACCCCGCGATCAACGCGGTCGTGGCGCGCGATCCGGATCGCGCTTTCGCCGACGCGCGGCGCATCGACGACATCCGCGCCGCGCGCGGCGCCCTGGGCCCGCTCGCCGGCCTGCCCATGACGGTGAAGGACACGCTCGATGTCGAGGGCCTGCCGGCCTCCGCGGGTATGGCGTCGCTCTTGGGCCGCACCGCGTGCGATGCCGCGGTGGTCGCCGCGATCCGCGCCGCCGGCGCGATCGTGTGGGGCAAGACCAACACGCCGGTGAAAGCGGCGGACTGGCAGACCTATAATCCGCTCTACGGCACGACGAACAATCCGTTCGATCCGGCGCGCACGCCGGGCGGCTCCTCCGGCGGATCGGCGGCGGCGCTCGCCGCCGGTTTCACCGCGCTGGAGATCGGCGCCGATATCGGCGGCTCGCTGCGCATCCCGGCAAGCTTCTGCGGCGTGTTCGCCCACAAGCCCAGCTTCGGCCTCGTCTCGCAGCGCGGCCTCGTGCCGCCGCCCGACCGGGCCGCCGACATCGATCTGGCGGTGGTCGGACCGCTGGCGCGCTCGGCGCGCGATCTGAGCCTTCTGATGTCCGTCATCGCGCCGTTCCAGCCGGCACCGCCCGCAACGGTGAAAGGCCTTCGCGTCGCGCTCTGGCTGGAGGCGCCGGGCTTCGTGCTCGATGTGCCGGAGAAGAACGCGGTCGCGGCTTTCGCGCGAAAGCTCGAAGCGGCCGGCGCGATCGTCGAGCCGGTCGCCGCGCCGGTCGATGCCGAAAGGCTGATGGCGACCTATACGATGCTGCTGTTCTCGATCCTGGGCGCCGATCTCCCCGCGCCGGTGCGCGCCCTCTATGAGATGGCGCGGCCCGTGGCCCTTATCGCGCGCCGGGGCGGCGCCGATGCGATGTCCTGGGCCCAGGCGCTGCTCGGCCACACCGCGCGGCGCGCGGAATGGGCGGCGGCGGATCGGGCACGCGACAATCTCGGCGCGCGGATGGCGCAATTCTTTCAACGCCACGACGTGCTGCTGGCGCCTGTCGCGCCGGTAGCCGCGTTCCCGCACGATCATTCGCCTTTCCTTCGGCGCACGCTGGCGCTCGCCGACGGGCGCCGCGTCGGCTATCGCGAGATGATGCGCTGGGTCGCGCTCGCCACGTTGTGCGGATTGCCGGCGACGGCGATGCCGGTAGGCTTGTCGCCGCAGGGTCTTCCCATCGGTGTGCAGCTCATTGGTCCGCGCAATGGCGATGCCAGGCTGCTTGCCGTCGCGCAGGCCGTCGAAACGGCGTGCGGCGGATTTATCCCGCCGCCGGCAGATCGATCGTCGCGGTGAAGCCTTGGCCCGGGGCGCTCTCGATCGCAAGGCCGCCGCCGTGCAGCTCGGCGAAAGCCTTCACCAGCGTCAGTCCCAGTCCCGCGCCATGGGCGTGGTCGGTGGTCGTGCGGCCGACCTGCTCGAACGGTTCGAGGATGCGCGCCAGGTCTTCGGCCGCGACGCCGGGTCCGTTGTCGCAAACACTGAGCCTGACGCGTCCGCCCAGCGCCTTCGCGGCAAGCACGATCCGTCCGCCCTCCTGGGTGAAGGCGATCGCGTTGTCGAGAAGCTGGCCGACCATCTGGTTGAAGGCATTCTCGTCGACCTCCACGATCAGCCCGACCGGGCAGGCGTCGGCGTCGATCGCCAGGCCCTTGGCCGCCGCGCGCTCGGCGCGCTCGTCCTTGGCGATCCACAGCGCGCCGCCGGCATCGATGCGCACCGGCCGCTTCTCGAACCGTCCCGCCGCGACCTTGGTCAGATCCAGGATGTGGTTGATGAGCCTCAGGAGGTTGTGCCCGCCGGCATGGATCAGGCTGGCATATTCGCGCACCTGGGCGGTGTCGAAGCGCTCGGCCATCTGGTTCAGAAGGTCGGAGAAGCCGATGATGGCATTGAGCGGCGTCTTGAGCTCATGGCTCATCGTGCGCAGCAGGGTCTTCTTCGTCGTGTCGGCCGAGGCCGCCGCGGCGTCCAGCCGCCTGGTCAGATCGGCGAGATAGGTCGCCTGCTCGCGCGAGGTCGCGAGTTCCGCCCTGGTCTCGGCCAGCGCCTTCTCGACGCGGCGCTCGTCGGTGACGTCGGTCAGCACGATGACATGGCCGTCGCGGGTCTTGCGGTCGCGCACCAGATAGGCGGCGCCGCTCGCCATCTCCAGCGTCATCGCCCCCGCCGGGGCGTGGTGCAGGTCGATGCAGCGCCGCAGCCAGGCCTGCGGGTCGCCGTCGACGCGGACGCGGCCGTCCTGCACCGCCTCGCGCAGGATGTCGCCGAACGGCGCGCCGCGCATCGCCTCGACGCCGCGCCCGTGCAGCGCGGCATATTCCTTGTTGCACACGACCAGCCGGTCGGCCTTGTCGAAGAAGGCGAAGGCGTCGGCCGACAGCGCGATGGCGTCCTCCAGCCGGCCGAAGGCGTGGCGGGCGAAGGTCACGTCGCTCCACAGCGCGATCCAGCCGCCGGCCGGGGCGCGCCGCGCCTTGATCTCGATGATGCGGCCGTCGGCCATTTCGAGGTCGAACGGCTTGAAATCGCCGCTGGTGAGCTGGGCGCGCCGCCGCGCCACGAAATCCTCCACGCCGCGGCCGAGCGCCTGGGGCGCGATCTCGCCGCCCGCCGCCTCCAGCCGCACGATGTCGCCATAGCTTTGGCCCAGAAGCAGGGCGCGGGCGGGCAAGCCGCGGAACAGATAATCGAAATGCTGGTTGGCGTAGGTCAGCCGCTCGTCCGGATCATAGAGCGTGATCGCGGTGCGCAGGCAGTCGAGCGCCGGCACCAGGCCCGCCGCCATGGCTGCTTGGGCCGCGTCGTCTTCCGGCGCGCGCACCTTCTGTGCCGTCGCAGTTGCCACCCGGTCCCTCCTTCGACAGGGGCGGGAGTGTTGGCCCAAGGCGTTGCGGTTTGGTTGCGCAATACCGGACTCCGCCCGAATCGCGTCATCATCCCTAACAAGTGGTGAATGGGTTCCCGCCACAGGTCTTGCCGATTAACGAACGAAGTTCCCGGCCGTTGAGAGTTCGTTAAGTTTGCAGACCCATCCTCGCGGGCGGGTGGTGGTTCTTGAATCGGCAGAGCCTAATGGGCGTTAACGATACGATTGCGAGCAAAAGCGGGGACAGCCGCGCGCTGCGCCGGCTGTTCGTCTCGGTGCAGGCGTCCAAGGCGGTGGTCGGCGCGGTGCTGGGCCTGGCCTTCGTATCCTATATCGGCCGCCCCGACGCCGCCGAGGCCATCGCCATCGCCGGGCTGATGGCGCCGGCCATCCTGGCGCTGCTGGCCTTCACCTCGATCCCGCTCTCGCTGCTGGAACAGGCGGCGCTCGCCATTTTCGCGGTGCTGATCGGCTATCTCGCGGCGCTGACTGGCGGGGTGCTGTCGCCGCTGGTCGTGTGGTTCGCGCTGGTTCCCGCCGAAGCGGCCCTGGCCGGTGGGCGTCCCGCCGTGCTGCGCGCCGCCGGCGCCGCCGCCATCGCCCTTATCGTCGTCGCCGCCATCGGCGCGGTGGGCGCGCTTCCGGTGTCGCGCCTGCCGGTTCCGCTCTGGGAACTCTACGCGGTGTCCGTGCTCGCCGCGGTGATCCAGGCCGCCCTGGTCGCCGTCGCGGCGCAGGACCGCCAGCGCGCCGCCGACGAGGCCGCCGCCGAAGGCGCCGCGATGTACCGCTTCCTCGCCGACAACGCGATGGACCTGATCACGCGCCATTCCTCCGACGGGCGGGTGCGCTTCGCCAGCCCCGCGGCGCAGACCATCCTCGACATGCCGCCGGAGAATTTGATCGGCGCCGCGCCGGCCAGCCTGGTGCATCCCGACGATCTCAAGCGCATGCAGTCGGCCTTCATGGAATCGGCCTATTACGCGCGGCCCGCGACGGCGGAAGTGCGCATGCGGCGGCGCGACGGCTCTTATGTGTGGGCGGAGATCCGCTGCCGCCCGGCGCCGCAGAGCCATGGCGAAGCCTCCGACATCGTCGCGGTGACGCGCGACATCACCGAGCGCAAGGCGCAGGAGCGCGAGCTGATCGCGGCGCGCGACGCGGCCGAGGCCGCCAACCGCGCCAAATCGAGCTTCCTCGCCAATATGAGCCACGAGCTGCGCACGCCGCTGAACGCCATCCTCGGCTTCTCCGAGGTGATGACGCATGAGATGTTCGGCCCGGTCGGCAGCGCGAAATATCTCGAATATTCGCGGCTGATCCACGAATCGGGCGGCCATCTGCTGGAACTGATCAATTCCGTCCTCGACATGTCGAAGATCGAGGCCGGCAAGCTCGACCTCTACGAAGAGGTGTTCGACCTCGCCGACACCGCCGAATCCGCTCTGCGCTTCGTCAAGCTGCAGGCGGAGCGGGCCGGCGTCGCGCTGCGCCTGTCGGTCGGTCCCGGCGCCGGCACGATCTTCGCCGACAAGCGCGCGGTGAAGCAGATGCTGATCAACCTGCTCACCAACGGCATCAAATACACCCCGCGCGGCGGCGATGTGCGCCTGAAGGCGGTGCGCGACGAGCGCGGCATCGTGATCGCGGTCGCCGATTCCGGCGTCGGCATCTCGGCCAAGGACCTGCAGCGCCTGGGCAAGCCGTTCGAGCAGGTCGAGGGCGAGCATGTGCGCGCCAAGGAAGGCACCGGCCTCGGCCTCGCGCTGGTCAAGGCGCTGAGCGCGCTGCATGGCGGCGAGGCGCAGATCGAATCGACGCTCGGCGAGGGCACCACGGTGATCATCCGTCTGCCCTTCGCCACCGTGGACGAGAACGGCCAGGCCTCGCGTCCCCGCGAAGCCAAGATCATCCCCTTCAAGGGCGCGGCGTAGGCTGTCACGCCACGCGCATGGCCGCGGCGCCGGGAAAGCGCGGATCGGGATCGTCGCGCCGCGGCACGCGCGCGTAATGGCTGAACGTCATGACGCACCGGGCCTGTCCCTGGCTCAGGACCGCGAGCGCGGCCCCATAACCGAACAACCCGGCGAGCGGCGCCTCGGCGACCAGGCGCATATCCGGCCCATCTTCCTCGGTTTGCAGGATCGTCGCGCGCCGCGCCGTCAAATCTTCGACGACATCGCCGAGGCGATCGGCCGGCGCCGATATTTCCAGTCGCATGACGGGCTCGAGCAGAACGGCCACGCCTTCGTCCGCAAGCCGTCTCACCGCGCCGCGCGCGGCGATCTCGAAGGTCAATTCGTTGGAGTCGATCTCGTGATAGCGCCCGTCGAGCAGCGTCGCCTTGACGTCCACCAGCGGAAAGCCGGCCAGCGGGCCGTTTGGCATCTGGCTTTCGATGCCGCGCCGCACGGCCGGCACGAAATCCGGCGGTATCGGATGCCCCGCGGTCGCATCCGCGAATTCGAACCCGCTTCCTTCGGGGAGGGGCTCGAAGCGGACGGTCACCACGGCGAACTGCCCCGACTGTCCCTCTGCCTTCTTGTAGGCATAGGTGACGGTCGCCGGACCCGACAACGTCTCGCGATAGACGACCTGCAAGGCGCCGCTCGCAAGCGCGATGCCGTGCCGGTCCTTAAGCTGTGCCAGCCTCGATGCGAGTTGCGCCTCGCTCGCGCCCCGCAGCAGCGTCTGGCCGCTCTCGGAGTCCGTGGCGAAATCGAATAGCGGATCCGCCGCCTTCAAGGCCGGGAGCGCCGCATCGAGACGCGCCTGTGCTTGCGCCGTCCTGGGCTCGACGGCAAGTTCCAGCAACGGGAAGTGGGGTCCGGACATGATGCGCCTCCACGCAAAGCCTAGCACGCCGGGCGGCGCCCTCCGTAATATTCCCTATCCGCCGGTTTACCGCGCGTTCACCGCGAAGCGACAAGTTCGCGCCATGCTTGCGAATGCGCGGCGACCCTCGGACGAGTACAACGCCCGCGCCGCGCAAGCGGGCTGGACGGCCGCCTGCGACGCGACGCTTTCCTTCGACAGCGCCCAGCTCGAGGACCTGCTCGGCATCTGGCGGACGGTCACCGGCGAGCGGCGCCTGCCGATGCGCGCCGATTTCTCCGCCCGCGCCCTGGTGCGCCATCTCAAGGACATCGCCATCATCGAACGCCTGCAGGAGGCCGGACGGGCGCGCCGCTATCGCTTCCGCATGGTCGGCCGCGGCCAGATCCGCAGCGGCGCCGACATGACCGGCAAGCATCTCGACGAGATCATCGGCCCGCAATTCATCGCGAGCTGGAACGCCGCCTACGATCTGGTGCTCGACATCGCCGCGCCGCTGCGCTTCGTGGCGCATTTCCACTCCCTCGGCCTGGAATTCATGACGGCCGAGAGCCTTGTCGCGCCGCTCTGCGACGCGGAAGGCGAGCCCCGCGGCCTTCTCACCTCCACGGTCTATTCGCCGCGCAAGGCGTAAGGCGCGAAAATCGCCTATAGTCGGTCGCATGACCGCTCCCCGCCTCAAGGCCGGCATCTTCGTCCGCGCCATCATCCGCCGCGCCGAGGTCGAGGGCGCCCAGGCCTATGTCGCCAAGAAGGGGATCGAGGAAGCCGGCGCCGTGTTCCTCAAGATCAACCGGCTCGACGGCCATGTGCTGGTGCTGTCCCAGGCGCGGCGCGGCGACGGCGAGCTGGTCTGGGCGCGGCCGCTCGGCGACTGGTCGGACGAGGAGAAGGCGCGCGCCTATCTCGACCGGCAGATGAAATTCGATCCGGATTTGTGGATCGTGGAGATCGAGGACCGAAAGGGCCGCGCCTTCGTCGACGATCCGGTGGTGTGACGCGCCGCGTCGGCCGGTCCGTCTTGCCGCGGCGGCGCGCGCTTGCTAACTGCAGCGCGTGATCACGCTCTACAACCGCATCGCCGGCCGCAACCGCGAGCGCCTGGCGGCCCTCTCCGACGGCGTCTTCGCCTTCGCGATGACGGTGCTGGTGCTCGACATCCGCCCGCCGCCGCTGGACGACATCCACAGCGAGGCCGGCCTGGTCCGCGCCCTGATGCATCTGGCCCCCCGCTTCCTCACCTTCGTCATGAGCTTTATGACCCTGGGCATCTTCTGGGTCGGCCAGCAGACCCAGCACGACGCGCTGGCGCATGCCGACCGCGCCTATACCTGGCTGCATATCGGCTTCCTGATGGCGGTGTGCGTGCTGCCCTTCTCCACCGCGCTGTTGTCCGAATACATCGAATTCCGCGCCGCGCTGCTGGTCTATTGGTTCAACATCCTGCTGTTGGGCGTGTTCCTTCTGGCGGGCTGGTACCGCGCCAAATGGTTCGGCCTCGTCAGTCCCAACGCGCCATACAACGCCGACGACGCCTTCGTGAAGCGCGTCTTCCGGGCGCAGGCGCTCTACGCCATCGGCGCGGCGCTGTGCGTGTTCTCGACCTGGTGGAGCATCGCGGTGATCTTCGCGGTCCAGCTCAACTACGTCATCGCCCCGCGCATCTGGCCGTTCAACCGGATGTGAGCCGCCTATTCGGGCGAGGCCTGCGCCACCGGAACCCAGGCATCGGCGCGCGCCTGGGCCTGCGCCCATGTCGCGGCGCTCAGGGCGCCGTCCAGCCGCGCCTGCAGATCCGCCGAGATGTTCGGCAGGCCGAGCGCGAAGCGCGCGCCGTTCGCGCGATAGATCAACGCCCATTTGCCCGCTTCGACGGGATCGCGCGCGACGCCGTCGCCGTCGAGATACATCTGCGCCAAGCTGGCCTGCGCCTTGGGAAGGTTGTGGCTCGCGGCCTTGAGGACGAACGCGGCGCCTTCCAGCTTCAGGCTCGCGCCATGCGGCACGTCCGGATCCGCCTTGCCGGTGTCGAGCAGGCAGAGACCGAGATTGTACTGGGCAAGTTCAAAGCCATCGCCGCCTTCCGCCAGCCGGCGCAGGATCGGGATGGCCTCGTTGCATTTTCCGGCCAGCCGCAGATCCTCCGCCTTGCCTTCGGGATCGGGCGGCAGTTCCGTGCGGGGCGGGATATGGTCGCCTTCCGGATCGATCGGCTGGTTGGGCGGGCCGCCCTGGCCGCCCGGCATCTGGGCGGCGGCCGGAACGGCAAGCCAAACCGCGGCCGACAGGATCGCAAGCGCTATTTTCCGTTTCATCTCGCGTCGTCCCGCCGCCACCGCTTCTTTCTAATGGGACGGTGCCGCGCCCGTCCATCCCCGCGCGGCTCGGCCGCGTCCGGATGACGGAGATGACAGGTCCTGCCGATCCTGCTACGCCCCCGCCGTCATGAGCCCAGCCTCCGAAGCCGCGCGGCGCCGGACCTTCGCGATCATCTCGCATCCGGACGCCGGCAAGACCACGCTGACCGAGCATCTCCTGCTGCTCGGCGGCGCGATCCATGCCGCCGGCCGCGTCAAGGCACGCGGCGAGGCCAGGCGCGCGAAATCGGACTGGATGAAGATCGAGCAGGAGCGCGGCATCTCCGTCACCAGCGCGGTGATGACCTTCGAGTTCGAGAACGCGGTGTTCAACCTGCTCGACACGCCGGGCCACGAGGATTTCTCGGAAGACACCTATCGCACGCTGACCGCCGCCGACAGCGCCGTGATGGTGATCGACGCCGCCAAGGGCATCGAGACCCAGACCCGCAAGCTGTTCGAGGTCTGCCGGATGCGCGACATCCCGATCATGACCTTCGTCAACAAGATGGACCGCGAGGCGCGCGATCCGCTCGAACTGCTTGACGAGATTTCCGACCAGCTCCAGCTCGAATGCGCCCCGATGGTATGGCCGGTCGGCATGGGGCTGAACTTCCGCGGCACGATCGATCTCTACACGGAGAAATTCGCCGCGTTCGGCGATCGCGTGCTGGCCGACCTGGCGCCGGCCGATAAGGACAAGCTCGACGAGGATGTCGAGCTGGCGCGCGCCGGCATGCCGCGCTTCGACCACGGCACTTATCGTGAGGGGCACCAGACGCCGGTCTATTTCGGCTCGGCGCTGAAGAATTTCGGCGTGCGCGAGCTGCTCTCGGCGCTGGCGAAGAACGCGCCGCCGCCCGGCCCGGCGCCGACGCGCGGCCGCATGGTCGAGCCGTCGGACGGCGAAGTCACCGGCTTCGTGTTCAAGGTCCAGGCCAACATGGACCCCAACCACCGCGACCGCGTCGCCTTCCTCCGGCTGGCGTCTGGCCGCTTCCGCCGCGGCATGAAGCTGACGCAGTCGGGCACGCATAAGAGCATCGGCGTGCACAACCCGATCCTGTTCTTCGCGCAGGAGCGCGAGACGGTGGACGAGGCGTGGCCCGGCGACATCATCGGCATCCCCAATCACGGCGTGCTGCGCGTCGGCGACACGCTGTCGGAGACCGGCGAGGTCGTGTTCACCGGCATCCCCAATTTCGCGCCCGAGATATTGCGCCGCGTGCGGCTGGCCGATCCGATGAAGCAGAAGCACCTGACGCGCGCGCTCGAAAGCCTGGCGGAAGAGGGCGTGACGCAGGTGTTCAAGCCGCAGATCGGCTCGGCCTGGATCGTCGGCGTGGTGGGGCCGCTGCAGCTCGACGTGCTGAAGTCGCGGCTGAACGCCGAATACGGCCTCGACGCCGATCTGGAGCCAGCGCCTTACGAGACCGCGCGCTGGCTGATCGGCAGCGAGACCGATCTGGAGAAATTCCAAGCCTCGAATCGCGGCGGCATGGCGGCGGACCGCGACGGCGCGCCGGTGTTCCTGGCCAAGAGCCAATGGGAAGTCGGCTATGTGGCGGACAAATTCCCCAACATCACCTTCGCCAAGACCCGCGAACGCCACGACGTGAACGCGGAGAAGTAACCTTCCTTACCCACGGGGGCTTGCCTACTTCTCCAAGAACCCCATCACCATCTCAACTGTCGCGGCCGGGTTCTCTTCCATGATCCAGTGGCCGGAATTGGGGATAACCCCGCCCTGCACGTTGCTCGCCACGAAATCGAGTTCGGTCTTCATCCCGGCGCCGTAGGACTTCTCGCCGCCCAGCGCCAGCACCGGCATCGTCAACTTGCCGCCCGCCGCCAGCAGCGCCTGGTTGTCGATGCCGTCCTGCGGGAAGGCGACGAACTGCTCGAAGGCGTCGTGGATCGCGTGCGGCCGCGCATAAAGCGCCGCATAGTGCCGCCGCGTCTGCTCGTCGATGCGGCGCGGATCGTCCGATAGTTCATCCCAGAAGCGGTCGAGATAGATGCGCTCGCGGCCCGCCACGAGGCGTTCCTCGTCCGGGCCGTGGAAATTGAAATGCCAGGTCTTCGGATTGGAAAGCTGCGCCGCCCAATTGCCCAGCCCCGGCAGCGGCGCATCGATCACCACCCACCGCGTTATCCGCGCGGGAAACTGCGCCGCCAGCGCGTAGCCGACCATGTTGCCGATATCGTGGGTGACGAGATCGGCCTTGGCGATCTTCAGCGCGTCCATCACGCCGGCGATGTCGAGCGCCTCGTTCTTCTTGGTGTAGCCGCCGTCCGGATGCGCCGAGAGGCCCATGCCGCGCAGATCGGGCACGATCACCGTGTGATCCTCGGCGAGCCTGACGGCCAGCGGCTGCCACATGTCCCCGCTGTCGCCGAAGCCGTGCAGCAGCACCACCGCCGGGCCGTGGCCGCCGACGCGGACATAAAGGTTGGTGCCGTTGGTCGGAATCGTCCGCGCCTGGAAGCTCCCGGGATAGGGCAGCACCTTGGCCGAGGCCGGCACGGCGAGGAGCAGCGCGGCGAACAAGGCAGCGAGACGGCGCGACATGGCGATTCTCCGGATGGGCTGTGGCGGCAGTCTCACCCGTCGCTGCGCGCCGCGAAAGAACCGGGCGCGAAGATTTTGTCCTAGGCCGCCCGTTCGACCTGGGCGACGGCGTCGCCCTGGGCGCGCCAGAGGGCGACGAGCCGGCGGGCGCCGTCACGCGGCACGGCGTCGAACACGCCCAGCATCGCGAAATTCTCGTGCACCGAGCGCGCCGGTCCGGCCAAAAGCGCCATGGCGGAAAAGGTGGCGCGGCTGACACCGGTGGCGCGCGCCAGCGCCGCCAGCGCGCGCGCCGATGGATCGCTCAGCATCGCCGCGGCGACGGGGAGCGGCAGGCCCGCGATATGGGCGAGGTCGGCGGCGAAATCGCGCGCCGTCCGCGCCGCGTGGAGCAGCGCCTCGGCGTCGAGCGGGCCGCATTCGACCGGGCCCTCGGCGTCGTTGCGGGCCAGGATCGCGTCCTTCATCGGCGCCGGCGCGAACAGGAAGAATTCGTTGAGCAGCGACAGCGGAAAGTCGTCGCGGTCGCGGAACCGCGCCGCCAGCACGGCGCGCGACGGCCCCGCCATCTCGCGCACGATCTTCTCCAGCAGCGCCACGAAGGTGGCGCGCATCGCCTGCGGGTATTGCGCCGGCCAGTCGAGCAACAGATCCGCCACCTCGTCGGCCAGATGGGCGCGCTCGCCCGCGCCTTGCGCGGCGAGTTCGAGAAGATGGCTGAGGCGTTCTTTCGGTGTCGGCATCGCGGTATCCCAAAGGGACCTTAGCCGAAAGACGTTAACGGTCTGTTCGCCTTGAGAACCGCGCTATTTCACGGATTTCAGCGTCTCGGCGATGCGGTTCAGATAGGCGACCAGCGCCCCCTCGTCGAACGGCTTCTTGCCGTCGCCCGGGCGCAGCCGGGCCGAATTGACGAAATAATGCACCGCGACGCAGGGCGTGTGGCTCAGCACGATCACGAAGTGCTCGACGATATAGCGGTCGCCGGGCTGGGCGATGGTGCGCACCGCGTCGGGCTTGTCGACCGGCATGTCGGTGGGAACGTCCGGCGACGGATCGACCAGGAAGGCGCGCGCCACGCAGCGGTCGGCCGGCCGGGCCATCTCGATCGCGAGCACGAGCTGGTCGCTTTCGAGGTTGGTCCCGGGCGCCAGATCGCCGGCCGGCTTCAGCGCCACGCCGTCGCGATAATCGTCGGCATCGCCCTGGTGGAAGCCGTAGCCGAGGTCGCGGAAATCCGGATCGACGGTCCAGCCGTCCGGATAGGAAATCGAAAAGCCGCGCCTGGCGTCGGTATAGGTGTGCCAGGCCGGCTCGGCGAACGCGCCTGTGCACAGGCAAAGCAGAACGGCAACCGCCAAACCAATGCGCATTCCAACCTCGCGGCGCTCGTCAAGATAACATGCTGTCATGGCCCGCGAATGCGGGCCACCCAGGTGACACCTTACGATGCAGGCGTCACCTGGGTCCGCCGCGTTCGCGGCGGATGACACCAGAGATGTTTGCGGCGCACCGGGTCAATTCCCCACGATCGCCCAGGTGTCGGGGAAGAAGCCGTTGAACGAGGTGCGCACCGCGACGGAATAGGCGCCGATATTGTCGAACACGATGAAATCGCCGGCGCCGATATTGGCCGGCAGCATGATCGGGCGCGGCAGCACGTCCAGCGTATCGCAGGTCGGGCCATAGACGCGGAACGCCATGGTGGCGCCCGGCAGCGGCAGCACGCGCGATTTGGCGTCCATGGTGAAGACGCGCGTCGGGTAATCGGCGCTCCAGCCCGGCAGCGTCAGCTCGTCGAACGAGCCATAGGTGCCGTCGTTGATGTAGAGCCGGTCGCCCTTGCGCAGGATCACCTGGGTGATCAGCGACATGCCCTCGGCGATCAGCGCGCGGCCCGGCTCGCAGATCAGCGGGACCTTCGGGTTGGGCAGCGTCTCGAGCGCTTCCTTGATGGTGTCGAAATACCAGTGATAGGGCGGCACGTCGTCGCCCTGGTACGGCCCCGGAAAGCCGCCGCCGATGTCGAGCGCGGCGATCTCCACGCCGGCGATCTGCGCCGTGCGCCGCGCCATCTCGATCGCCTGGGCATAGGAGAACGGCGACAGGCATTGCGAGCCGACATGGAAGGTGATGCAGGGCGCGGCGCCGGACTCCTGCACGCGCCTCAGAAGCTTGGCGGCCTCGGCCGGCGTGACGCCGAACTTGCTCGACAGTTCCAGCACCGCGCCGCCGAGCGGCGTGGCGATGCGCACGAAGATGCGCAGCTTCTTGGGCGCCTTGGTCTCGGCCAGGAGCTTGTCGAGCTCGAAATCGCAATCGACGACATAGTCGGTCACGCCGTACTGCTCGAACGCCTTCTTGGCGGCGCCGACCTGGCGCACCGGCGACATGAAATGGCAATGCGCCTCGGGAAAGCGGGTCTTGACGATCTCGATCTCGGGCACCGAGGCGGTGTCGAAATGGCGGATGCCCGCCGCCCACACCTGGTCGAGCACATGCGGCGCCGGATTGGCCTTGATCGCGTAGAGCGGATCGCCGGGAAACGCGTCGAGGAAGCGCTTCGCCGCGGCGGCGAATTTCTCCGGGAAGATGCAATAGACCGGCTCGCCCGGCTTCATCGTGGCGATGGCTTTTTCCACCGTGCCGAAGCGCGGAAGGGTGTCGATGCGCGCGGGTGCGTTCATGGCCGGCACCTCAAATCCGTTGCGCGGCCTCTTTGGGGCAAAGGGGGGTGGGGGTCAAGAAGATATGTGTGACAAGACTACTCGACTTTCGCTTCCAGCTTGTATCCGTCGGGATCGACGACGAAGGCGGCGTAATAGTCGGCGCCGTAGTGCGGACGCGGTCCCGGCGCGCCGGCTTCGCCGCCGCCCGCCGCGAGCGCCGCGGCATGGAACGCATCGACCGCCGCGCGGCTCTTCGCCGCGAAGCAGAGATGGAATCCGGCGCCGGGCGGATGCGCCTCGGCGCCGCGCGCGAACAGCGCCAGCCGGTCCTCGCCGCCCGCCGCGCCGAAGCCGCTGGCGCGTTCGTGCCGCCACACGCAGACATAGCCGAGCGGCGCCAGCGCCGCCGCGTAGAACGCCGTGGCGCGGTCGAGATCGCGAACCCCAAAGGAAAGATGGCTGAGCATCCCGAAACGGCCTCCCGCGGACGCAGGATGGCACATTCTGATCACGCATAACATGTCATGTACTTATGTCTGGATTCGACATAGGCGGATTCGACACCGGATTTGGCATTGCGCCGAAATAAGCCTAGCTTAGCGGCGGCGTCGGGGGGACGCGTCCGGAGAATTACGTCATGACTGTCGCGAGCGCTTTTCCACGCGGTGTCGATTTGCGCCGCGTCGGGACCCATCCCGACTATTGGTATCCGCTCGCCTGGAGCAGCGAACTCAAGCAGGGCAAGACGCTGGCGCGGCATTTCGCCGGCGATCCCATCGTCCTGTTCCGCGGCACCAGCGGGGCGGTGTCCGCGCTGGAAGACCGCTGCGCCCATCGCCAGGTTCCGCTGTCGCTCGGCGTCGTCGACGGCGACACGCTGAAATGCGGCTATCACGGCTGGGCCTATAGCTGCGCCGGCAAGTGCATCGACGTGCCCTATCTGGGCCGCGAGCGCCTGCCCAACGGCGTGCGCGCCTATCCCGCCCGCGAGGTCGACGGCCTGATCTTCGTGTTTCCCGGCAATGCCGCGCTGGCGCAGGAACGCGCCCCGGCCGCGCTCGGCTCGAAGGCGGACGGCGCCTACAAGACGCGGCGGCTGAACCGCGAGGTCGCCTGCCATTACAGCTTCATGCACGAGAACCTGTTCGACATGAACCATCAGTTCCTGCATCGCAGCCTGATGGGCACGATCAAGGCGACGTGCCTGGGCCGCCGCCAGGGCGAGGATTGGTGCGAGGTCGACTACACCTTCACGCGCACCGCCGGCCGCCAGTCGCTGGGCGAGGCGGCGATCCTCAACGTGATGCGCAGCGAGGACGAAGGCGTGAACGCCGATCTGATGACCATCCGCACCGGCTATCCCTATCAGAGCCTGAAGGTCTGGGTGAACGGCGGCGAGCCGGTGCTCGACGTCTGGCTCGGCTACACCCCGCTCGACCGCGATCAGCGCACCAACCGCACCTTCGGCTATCTTTCGGTGAAGAAGCCGAAGATTCCCGGCCTGATCCACGCGGCCTGGCCGTTCATCACCTGGTTCACCGAAGGCATCTTCGCCCAGGACAAGGACATCGTGGAGCAGGAGCAGCGGGCGCACGACGCCCAAGGTTCCGACTGGAACAACGAGGTGTTCCCGCCGGTCAAGGATCTGCGCACGGTCCTGGCGCGCTGCGGCGTGCCGATGGACGCGGCCGCGACGGCCACCGCCGCCGAATAGCTCAGAACCGGTACACCAGCGCCGCCATCAATCCGGTGTTCGCGGCCAGAAGCATCAGCGCGGTGGGAAGCTGCGCCTTGATGACGGCGTTGCGGTCGGGAATCTCCAAGAGCGCCGCCGGCATCAGGTTGAAATTCGCCGCCATCGGCGTCACCAGCGTGCCGCAGAAGCCCGACAGCATCCCGATCGCGCTCATCACGATCGGATCGCCGCCGAAGCGGTGTACGATCAGCGGCAGGCCGATGCCCGCCGTCATCACCGGAAACGCCGCGAAGGCATTGCCCATCACCGCGGTCAGCGCCGCCATGCCGACGCAATAGAACGCCACCGCCGCGAACGGCGTGCCGAGCGGCAGGTGCTCGGTCGCAAGCTTTCCCACCGCGTCGCCGACGCCCGACAGCGCGAACACCGCGCCCAGCGCCGCCAGCATTTGCGGCAAGACCGCCGTCCAGCCGATCGTGTCGATCAGCCGGCGCCCTTCCTGGAGCGGCGCCAGCACCGGCGGCCTGAGCCAGAGCGCGCAGGCGGCAAGCGCGATGAGGACGCCCAGGCCCAGGAACACCAGCGTCGCCTGTTTCGGGTCGGCGATGCCCGAATTCTTGAGGAACAGCGTGCCGGCGAGCGCCACCAGCGGCACGATCAGCACCGGCGCGAACAGAAGATTGCCGTGGGTCGCGGCGCTGGCGCGGCGGGCCTCGGCGGTGGTCGTCGCGCCGGCGCCCCGGTGCATCAGGCCGAGGCCGCCGACCGCGATCAGCGCGACGGCGACGAGGCCGTTGGCGAAATCGCTCAGATGCGAGCCGGCGAGGAAGCTCGCGGCGAGCAGGCCCCAGAACGCCGCATTGCCGAAGCGCTTGGGATTGCTCCGGTCGCGCGCGCTCAGCAGCGCATAGCAGGCGAGGAACAACCCGCTCAGGATGTAGACATGTTCGAGGGTGATCATGTCAAACGGGTTCGCTCTTTCCCCGCGACGAAGCGGGGAGCTTCTTTTCCCGTCGCAACCGCCGATCGATCAGCAGAAGCCGCGCGCCGTGGATCACCGCCGCCAGCACCGCCGTCGGGATCGCCCAGACCGACAGGGCGAAAGGCTCGGCGAGGATGTGGTTGCTCTCCAGATAGGCCTTGATCAGGAGGATCGAGCCGATGGCGATGAAGATGTCCTCGCCGAAGAACAGGCCGATATTCTCCGCCGCCGCCGCGTGCGCGCGCAGCCGGAAGCGTTGCGCGTCGGTCAGTTCCCCGGCCTCGGCCTCCGCCGCGGCTTCCACCATCGGCGCCAGCAGCGGACGCACCATCTGCACCTGGCCGCCGAACGACACGCCGGTCGCCGCCGCGAGCTGGCGCAGGAGGAAATAGAAAAGAAGAATCCGCCCCGCCGTGGCGCGCTTGAGCCGCGCGATCAGCATCCGCGCCCGCTCCTGCAACCCGTAACGTTCGAGCAAGCCGATCACCGGCAAGGCGAGGAAGGAGATGCTGACCAGCCGGCTGGCCGCGAAGGCGTGGCCGAATGACTCGATAATGCGATGCGGCGACAGGCCCGCCGCCCATCCGGTCGCCGCCGTCGCGGCGGCGATCACCAGCAGTGGATTGAGCCTGAGGCCGAAGCCGGCGATCACCACCGCGATGCCGATCAGCGTCCACATTACGTGCGGCGGCCCGTCTTGATCGGCGCGGATTCCTTCACCAGCGCCATCGCGACCAGGCCCACCGCCAGCGCCGCGGCCCAGTAATAGGCGGGCGCCAGCGGATTTTTCGTCAGATCGAGCAGCCAGGTCAGCATGAACTGTGTCGAGCCGCCGAAGCTGGCGATGGCGAAGGCGTAGACGATGGCGACCACGCCGGAGCGCACGCGCGGCGGCAATTGCTCGGTCAGCGCCACGATCACCGGCGGCGTGCTCAGTGCCTGCAGCACGGTCACCACGGCGATCGCGGCATAGAACACGAAGGTCGTGCGGTAGTGCGAGATCGCCCAGAACGCCGGAAACACGATGACGAGGTTCAAGGCGCCGGGGATCAGCATCACCGGCTTGCGCCCGAAGCGGTCGGAGAGCCAGCCGCTCGCCGGTTCGAACAGGACGGCGAACAGCCCGTTCACGATGATGACGCCGAACGCCACGGTCTGCGCCATGTGCAGCGTGGTCAGCGCATAGGTCGTCATATAGCTGCCGACATAGGAGCCGATGGTGCCCGAGGCGAGCATCATCAGCCCGAGCACGATGAGCGCGAGATGGGGGCGCAGCGGCGTCTTCACGCGCGTGTCGCCGGTCGTGCCGTCCGGCGCCAGCGCCGCGTCGTCCACCGCGTGCAGCGTCTCGGGCAGGCTGCTGCGCAGCCACAGGCCGAACGGCACGATGCAGGCGCCGATCAGCATCGCGGCGCGCCAGCCCCAGTCCTGCAATTGCTGCGGGGCGAGCCAATAGGCGAGCGCGGTCGCGATCAATCCCGCCGCCAGCACGCCCATGTCCTGGGTGGCGTACTGGCCCGAGGCATAGAGGCCGCGGCGCATCGGCGGCGCCGCCTCGATCAGATAGGCGGTGGTCGGCCCGACCTCGCCGCCCAGCGCGAAGCCCTGCACCATGCGGAAGACGACGACGAGGATGGGCGCCGCGATGCCGATGCTGGCATAGGTGGGCGTCAGCGCCACGCCGACGACCCCGATGCCCATCAGCACGAAGGACAGCATCATCGCCGCCTTGCGGCCGATGCGGTCGCCCATCGGCCCGATCACCATCGCGCCGACCGGCCGCGCCACGAAGCCGATAAACGAGGCGCCGAACGTGGCGAGCAGGCTCGCGGTCTCGCTATGGGCGGGAAAGAAGGCGTGGCCGATATGGACCGCGAAATAGACGTAGACGAGGAAATCGTAGAAGCCGAGCGCATTGCCGAGCGACACCGCCGCGACATGGCGGAGCGGGATGGCGGCGGGCTTGGACACGACTCCGCTGCTCGCCGTCACGCTCATCGCACCATCCCACCCCTTGCGTGTCGTCAGTGTGCGTTGCTTCGCCGCCTTTGTCACACGCCGATTGTGCCCAATCGGTGAGCGTTCAAGGCGAAATAAGCGTCACGGTGGGGAAGTAAGTCGCGATGAAACCCCGGTCGCGGGTGAGCACCGTCGCGCCAGCGACGAACGCATGGGCGCCGACGAAGAAGTCGGGCAGCACGCCCATCTTCGCGCCTCGCCGCCGCCGGTATTGCCGAAAGGCATGTCCGGCCAGAAACAGCGCCAATTTTGGCGTTTGCGCTCGCGTGATCCGCAGCGCCTCCAGCGCGTCGTCGAGCCTCGCCATCTCCTGATAGCCGGATGCGAGTTCGGCGTAGACCACGTCGTCGATGGACAATTCGTCTCCGCCGGCCGAGTCTTCCAGAGCGACCATGGACCAGGACCGCCAAGGCGATTGGCTTCCCACCACATCGAGAATGACGTTGGTATCGACGAGGATCAATCGTCTCCCCGCAACATTTTCATGTATTCGTCGACCGACATGCCGAGATCCAGCGTTCCGATGACGCTTTCGATGCGCTTGCGATAGTCGCTTTTGGCGGTCTTGCGCACCGGCTTGATCAGCACACCTCCGTCCCGATACTCGACCGTTACCTTGGTCCCGGCCTTGACGCCGGACGCGTCGCGCACGCGCTTGGGAATCGTCACCTGGCCTTTGCTCGTTACATTCGTGGTGGCCATTGCGGTATTACCTGGTGGGTTCTCGGTAATACTTATCACGGGGCAGCGGCGCGGCAAAGCGCTACTTCCCCGCCCTGAGCTCCCGGATCGTCTTCTTCCCGTCGGTGCTGGGCTGATAGACGTTCGTCATCTCCGCCAGTGCGCGGTTGAAATCGTCCGGCGTCAGCGGATGCGTCGGGTCGAACGCGTCGAAGCCGACGCGTACCAGATAGGCGATCTGGTCGTAGATATAGTCGCCCACCGCGCGCACTTCGCCCTTGTAGTCCAGCCGCGTGCGCAGCATCCGCGCCCAGGAGAAGCCGCGCCCGTCGGCGAATTTCGGAAATTCGATGGCGACGAGCGACAGCCGCTCCAGGTCGGGGCCGAGGCCTTCCGGCGACTCGTCGGGTTTCAGCCTGACGCCGATGGGCGCGTTGCGCGCGAGCAAGGTCTCGCGATCCTTGATGAAGCGCGCCAGCGACACGACGGCGCCGCCATCCTGCGGCAGCGCGGCATCGTCGGACACGGACACGAAGCCGTTTTCGGCGGCCGCGGCGCGGCCGCCTTCAACCCGGATGAACGGCATAAGCCTCGGCCCCGTAAGCGACGTTCTTGAACGGCTCCATGCCGATGCGGCGATAGGTGTCGAGGAAGCGCTCGCCGCCCTGCCGCTCCTTGAGATACAGGTCGACCACGCGCTCCACCGCGCCGGCGATCTCGTGCTCGCCGAAGCCCGGGCCCATGATGTCGCCGATCGAGGCATCCTCCGCGCCGGAGCCGCCGAGCTGGAGCTGGTAGAATTCCACGCCCTTCTTGTCGACGCCGAGAATGCCGATGTGGCCGGCGTGATGATGGCCGCAGGCATTGATGCAGCCGGAAATCTTGATCTTCAGCTCGCCGATATCCTGCTGGCGGGCGAGATCGGCGAAACGCCGCGACAGGTCCTGCGCGATGGGGATCGAGCGCGCATTGGCGAGATCGCAATAATCGAGCCCCGGACAGGCGATGATGTCGGTGATCAGCCCCGCATTCGGCGTCGCGAGATCGAGCGCCTTCAGCCGCGCATGGATCGCCGGCAGGTCCTTCTTGCGCACATGCGGCAGCACCAAATTCTGCTCGTGGCTGACGCGGATTTCCTCGATGCCGTAAGCGTCCATCAGATCGGCCAGCGCGTCCATCTGCGCGTCGGTCGCATCGCCCGGCACGCCGCCGATGGGCTTCAAGGAGATCGTCGCGATGGCATAGCCCGGGGCGCGATGCGGATGGGTGTTGGTCTTCGCCCAGTTCTCGAAATCGGCGTCGCCCTTCGGTATCTCGTCCGGCAGTGCCTCGAATTGCGGCGGCGCGAAATAGGCATCGATGCGGTCGAGTTCCTCGCGCGGCACCTGCAGCGTACCGGCCTGTTTGATCTCCTCGAATTCGCGCATCACCTGGCGGTGCATCTCTTCGGGGCCGAGCGCATTGGCGAGGATCTTCACCCGCGCCTTGTACTTGTTGTCGCGCCGGCCGGACTGGTTGTAAACCCGCATCGCGCTTTCGAGGAAGGCGAGGATGTCTTCCTTCGCCACGAATTCGCCAATGACGAAGCCGACATAGGGCGTGCGACCCATGCCGCCGCCGATCAGCACGCGATAGCCGGTCTCGCCCGCCGCATTGCGCACGATCTCGATCGCCATGTCGTGGAATTTCAGCGCCGCGCGGTCGTGCGGCGAGCCGCTGACCGCGATCTTGAACTTGCGCGGCAGGAAGACGAATTCGGGATGCAGGCTCGACCATTGCCGGACGATCTCCGCCAGCGGGCGCGGGTCCTCGATCTCGTCGGCGGCGGCGCCGGCGAAATGATCGGCGGTGACGTTGCGGATGCAATTGCCGCTGGTCTGGATCGCGTGCATCTCGACGGTCGCGAGGTCGGCCAGGATGTCGGGCACGTCGATCAGCTTGGGCCAGTTGAACTGGATGTTCTGCCGCGTGGTGAAATGGCCATAGCCCTTGTCGTATCTGCGCGCGATATGCGCCAGCATCCGCATCTGCCGCGCGTTCAGCGTGCCGTAAGGCACCGCGATGCGCAGCATATAGGCGTGCAATTGCAGATAGAGCCCGTTCATCAGCCTAAGCGGCTTGAACTCGTCCTCGTTCAGTTCGCCGGAGAGCCGGCGCGCCACCTGGCCGCGAAACTGCGCCACGCGTTCCGCCACGAATTTCGCGTCGAACTCGTCATACCGATACATCAGCCGACCGTCCCGCGCGCGCCGCGCGCAACAAAGGGTTCACGCGGAGGCGCGGAGGCGCGGAGCGCCCATATTCCTCCGCGTTCTCCGCGGCTCCGCGTGAAAAATCCGATCACACCACGCATCACGCCGACTGCTTTCCCAGATCCAGCCTGACCGTCGGACCGGCGGCGCGGATGATCTCGCGCTCCTTGACCGGCCTGACGACGCCGCCGACCAGCTTCACGTCGAACAGATAGGGGGCCACCACCACGTTCCCGGTCACATATTTCTGCGCCGCCGCCAGCGCGGCCTCGGCATCCCGCGGATCGGCGAACACGTCGCCCGCCGCCAGCGTCAGCACCCAGTCGCCACCCTTCCAATACAGAACGTCCCCGTCGACCAGACGGTTCGCGGTCAGCATCTGCGGGTCCTGGATTTTGGCCATGGCGGTAGATCACATGCCGGGCGGCAAACTTCAATGCTTCACAGAGAGTTTGTGTGAATTTCAAAAAATGACATTTTTCTTGTGTAGATAGGCTCTCCGGCCGTCTTTCCGGTGTATATACGCGTATATACATGAAAGCCTCCCTGTGCTAGCCTGGCATCCGTTGAGGAAATCGCCATGCGCAGCAAAGTCTTCCGGTCCGGCAACAGCAATGCCGTTCGCCTGCCCGCCGAAATCGCCTATCCGGTCAACACGGAGGTGGAGATCACGCGCCACGGCGATACCGTTACAATTCGCCCCGCCGCCGGAGGCCTTCGGGAACTGGTCGACATCCTGAACCGGATGCCGAAGCCGGACACGATCGAATTGCTCGAGCGCACCGAAGTCCCCGAACGCGAATGGGACTGACGGCCTTTGCTCTATCTGCTCGATTCCAACACGGTCATATATGCGCGCGACGGGTCGGCGCCCGTGCTCGCGAAGTTCGCCGAGTTTGACGGTTCCATCTCGATATCGGCGATCGTCCTCGCCGAATTGCAACGCGGATTCTTCAAGGCCGGACCGCAAGCCGACCTGCGAAAGGCAAGGCTCGAAGAGCTCGTCGCGCGCATTCCGGTGGTGGCGTTCGATGCGGACGCGGCCCGGCGCTACGGACGCATCATCGCCGATGTCGGTTGGGCGCGCGGCAAGGACTTCGACCGCATGATCGCCGCGCACGCGCTCAGCTTGGGCGCCACGCTGGTGACGAACAATCAGGCCGATTTCGCGGGCATACCCGGCCTTGTCCTGGAAAACTGGACCATCCCCTAGCCGATTGCGCCCTCCCGCCGCTGCTGGCACGCTCGTCCCCGGATGGGCGACGAGACGAATTCCGAACCGCAGGGCGAGGCTTCGGGGGCAGGGCCGGCGGTGGCCCTGGCCGCCGCCAGCCGCGCGCGCGCCGACGCCTATCTTGCCGAGCAGACCGAGCTCACCCGCCTGCAGATCGCGCGCGAGCACAAAGAGGAACGCCTGCGCAACTGGTCGCAATTCGTCGACTACACCAGCGCGGTCCTGAAACTCGCCTTCGAATTCGTCGTCGCCCTCATCGTCATCGTGATCGGGGCCGCGGTCGCCGCCGCCCTGTGGAACGCCAGCCACGACAACGGCCTCGTCATCGAGGCCTTCTCGGTGCCGCCGGAGCTCGCGAACCGCGGCCTGACCGGCGAGGTGGTGGCCGGCAAGGTGCTCGACCGGCTGACCAGCCTGCAGGCGCAGACCACCTCCAACCGCGCCGCGTCGAGCTACGTCAACAATTGGGGCTCCGACATCAAGGTGCAGATCCCCGAGACCGGCGTCTCGATCGGCGAGCTCTACCGCTATCTCGCGCGATGGCTGGGCAACGAGACGCACATCACCGGCGAGATCTATCGCGACGGGCAGGGCCTGGCCGTCACCGCGCGGGTCGGCGGCCAGCCCGCCACCACGGTCCATGGCAGCGATGCGGAGCTCGACAAGCTGGTCCAGCAATCCGCCGAGGCGGTCTACCGCACCACCCAGCCCTATCGCTACGCCGTCTATCTCGACAATCACGGCCGCGCCGCCGAGGCGAGCGCGATCTACCAGACGCTGCTCGCCGGCGCCTCGGTCGACGACCGCGCCTGGGCCTATATCGGCATCGCCGCGCAGAGGAGCGGCGCGGGCGATTTTAACGGCTCCAACGCATCGCTCATGCGGGCGTTGGCGGTCAAGCCCGACATTCCCCTGATCTACGGCAATCTCTCCGCCAACCACAGTTCGATGCAGCATGACGAGCTGGCCCTGTTCTATACCCAGAAGACCCTGGAGATGACGGCGCGCGGCGGCCGCGACGCGACCATGGGCGAACTCGACGTGCGCATCCTCGAGATGCAGAACCGCGGCGGGCGGGCGGAGGCGCTGGGCGACGTCGCCGAAGCGGCGCGCCTCAACCGCCAATCCGAGGCGCTGGGCAACAGCAATGGCAGCCTGGCGCAGCAGCGTGTTTCCGATATCGGGCTGTGCGCCGCGCTGCACGATTATGCCTGCTACCAGGATGCCCTGGACGCGACCGCCTCGATCGGCGGCAGCGTGCGGGCGCTCAACCGCACCGCCAACATCCAGCAGGCCGCCGCCACCTTCGAAATCTGGCCCGAGGCGATCGCGCAAGGCAATCTTCTCGCATCGAACCTGAAGCAGCTCGGGCCGATCGGGGTCATGTTCACCCTCAGGGCCGTGGATCCGCTGCTCGCCTGGTCTTATGCCGAAGCCGGCGACTTCAAGGCCGCCGACGCCGCGGCGGCGCCGATGCCGCCCGATTGCGACATCTGCCTGCGCGCCCGCGGCCATGTCGCCGCGCGGGAGCATCGCTGGGGCGCGGCCGATTATTGGTTCGCGCGCGCCGCCGCGTCCGCGCCGTCGACCCCGTTCGCGTTCGGCGACTGGGGCGAGATCCTGCTGCAAAAGGGCGATCCCGACGCCGCCATCGTCAAATTCCGCCATGCGCTGGAGCGCGGCCCGCACGACTTCCCCGTCATGGAATTGTGGGGCGAGGCGCTGATCGCCAGTAACCGCTCCGACCTCGCCCTTGCCGAATTCTCGGCGGCGAACGGCTTCGCGCCCAATTGGGGCCACCTGCATCTGAAATGGGGCGAGGCCTTGCTGTGGACCGGCGACGCGGCCGGCGCGCGGAAGCAGTTCGCGCTAGCCGGCGCGCTCTTCCTCACACCCGCCGACCGCGCGATCCTCGCGCGGCTGAAGGGAGACCATGTCTGAGGACGGCGACAGCGCGAGGCCGTCGGATGCGACTGGCGCGGCGGCGGCCGGTCTTGCGCTGGGCGCCGCTCCCGAATTCGCCGCGGACGCGCGCGCCTATCTGCGCGAGCAGACCGATCTCACCCGCCTGCAGAAGGCCAATCTTCTGGAGCAGAACGCCTTCGAGCTGTCGCACCTGCGGTTCCGCCGCTTCAGCGACTGGGCGAAGTTCGCGCTGGAGCTTTCCGTCGCCCTGGTCGTGCTGCTGGTCGTCGCCGGCCTTGGCACCATGGTGTGGAACGCCGCCCAGGATCGCGATCTCGTCGTCGACGCCTTCTCGGTGCCGCCCGACATCGCGCAGACCGGCATGACCGGCAATGTGCTGGCGGCGCGCGTGCTCGACCGCTTCGGCGCGATGGACGCGGGCATCCTGACCTTCAGCGAGGACTTCTCCGGCTATCACGGCCGCGCCCCCGACGAGGTGCGGGTGGAGATTCCGTCGACCGGCGTCTCCATCGGCGAGATCGACCGGCTGCTGCGCGCCTGGCTCGGCCAGGAGACGCATGTCTCGGGCGAATTGGTGCACACGGCCAAGGGCCTTGCCGTCACCGTGCGCTATGACGGAAGGCCGGGCGTCACCGCGGAGGGTCCGGCGGACGGGCTCGACGCGCTGATCCAGGCCTCGGCGGAGAACATGTTCGCCGCGGTGCGGCCGCTGCGCTTCGCGGACTATCTTTCCTCGCACAACCGCTTCGCCGAGGCGCTGGCGATCATTCGGCGCGAGAGCACGACCGGCGACGCCGCCCATCGCGTCGCCGCCTATTTGAGCTGGACCTATCTCGATTTCTGGAAGGGCGACAATGACGCCCTCGCCGTCCACAGCGCGATGGCGCTGGCGCTGGATCCGGCCAATCCGGTGGCCCATTTCGCCCATGTCGCGGCGGCGAACAATGTCGACCATAACGAGGCGCTCTACGTCGGGACGAAGGCTTTCCTCGCCGTCGCGGGTCGCGCCGCGCATGGCGAGATCGATCCCGCCGCCGCCGCCGCGACCGCCGTCTCGATGCGCGCGGGTCTGCTGGCCGATCAGGGCGACGGGCTCGGCGCGATCGCGACGTGCCGCCAAATGGTCGGCCCGGATCGAGGCGCCTGCGATGCGAGCGGACTTGGATTTCTGTACGCCGGTATCCACGACATCGAGCAGGCGCAGCGCGCCCTCGACCGGGCGCCTGCCGCCGACAGCAGGGGCCGGCTGAACTTCGCCGCGGCGTTCACGCGCTCCTATGTCGCGCTCGCGGCCGGCGATATCCCGCGGGCGATCGCGCTGGCCGCCAAGGCGGATGCGCTCAGCGCGGCCGACCCGGGCGAAAAACTGGATCGCGAGATATTTTTTTTCCCCCTGTGGGCCGAAGCGCTGGCGCGGGGCGGCCAGCTCGCCGCCGCGCGGGCGACGATCGCGGCCACGCGGACGGATTGCGACGGCTGCGCCCTGGCACGCGGCCGCGTCGAGGCGGCGGCGCGCGACTGGGCCGGGGCGGCGCGCTGGTTCAAGCTGGTGTCGGACCGCTCGCCGCATATTCCCTTCGCGGACACCGATTGGGGCCGCATGCTGCTTTCCAAGGGCGAGCCCGGCGCGGCCATCGCGAAGCTCGCGCGCGCGCATGGGAAAGGCCCGCGCTTCGCCGATCCGCTTGAAATGTGGGGCGAGGCGCTGATCGCGACGAACCGCTCCGACCTGGCGCTGGCGAAGTTCGAAGAGGCGGCGCGCTACGCGCCCAATTGGGGAAGGCTGCATCTGAAATGGGGCGAGGCCTTGCTGTGGTCGGGCGACAAGGCCGGCGCGGCCGAGCGGTTCGCCGCCGCCGCCGCGCTGTTCCTGACGCCCGCCGAACAGGCCGAGCTTTCGCATGCAAGGACGTTCCATGGCTGAGTTGCCTCCCAAGATCAAACTCGCCGACGCGGCGCTCTACACCCTGGCGCTCGGCACCGGCATGCGCTGGATCGCTGTCGCCGCGGCGGTGGGTCCGTCCTCGCTGCCGCTCTGGCTGCTCGCGCTCGCCACCTTCTTCCTGCCGCTGGCGGCGGCGACGGCGGAGCTGACCGCGCGGTTCGACGGCGAAGGCGGCATCTATGCCTGGACGCGCCATGGGCTCGGCCCGATGGCCGGCTATCTCTGCGGCTGGTCCTATTGGATCGCGCAGCTCCCCTATTTCGCGGGCATCCTCTATTTCCTGAGCGGGTTGATCCTCGCCGCGCTCGGCGGCGATCCCAAGGACACGCTGTCCTATCTCGCGATCTCGCTGGGCCTGCTGGCGCTGGTCACCGGCGTGCAGCTCGCGGGGCTGCGCTACGGCAAATGGCTGCCGAATTTCGGCACGCTGGGCGGCTGGACCGTGCTCGCCGTCATCCTCGCCGTCGGCATCGTCCTCGCCGCGCGGGGCGAGAGCGCCACGGCGTTCGCGGCGGCGTCCTATTTCCCGTCGCTGAATTTCGACACCGCGATCCTGTGGGGCACCATCGTCTTCGCCTATAGCGGCGTCGAAGCGGTCGCCTTCCTGCGCAACGAGGTCGAAGGCGGCATGAAAAGCATCCTGCGCGTGCTGACCATCGTCGGCCTCGGCTCGGCCTTCATCTACATCGCCGGGACCGTCGCCTTCCTGGTGATCCTGCCGCAAAGCGCGCTGACGCGGCTGAGCGGCTTTCCCGACGCGCTGCGCCTCGGCCTCGCCCATGTCGGCGCCGGCGGCTGGGCGGTGCCGGTGATCGGCCTGTTCGCGCTCTCCATGCTGGGCCAGTTCACCGCCTGGTTCGGCGTCGGCGCGCGGCTGCCCTTCGCGGCCGGCATCGATGCCTTCCTGCCCGAGGCGTTCGCGCGGCGCAATCCGAAGACCGGCGCGCCGACCGTCTCCATCCTGTTCCAGGCGGCGATGACGGCGGTCATGGTGGTGCTCAGCCAGGCCGGCGCCAGCGTCGCCGGCGCCTACGACTTCATGGTGGCGACGGGCGTGCTGACCGCCACCATCCCCTATGTCTTCATGTTCGCCGTCTATCTGAAGACGGCCCGCCTCGCGCCCGTCGCCGGCGCCTGGGCGCCGCCGGGCGGAGCAAGGACCAGCCTCGTCTTCGGCTGGATCGGCATGGTGTCGACGCTTCTTGCCATCGCCTGCACCTTGGTGCCGGGGCCGGGCGAGGCCCATCCGGCAGCCGCCGTCTTCAAGATCGTCGCCTCGGCCGTCGCGATGGGCGTGGTGGGGCTGCTGCTCTACTGGTTCTCCAACCGCCGCCGCCTGGCCGCGACCGGAGCCGCGGCGTGACCGACACCGCCGCCGGGATAGAATCCTTCGGCTACAAGCAGGAGCTGAAGCGTTCGCTCAGCCTGTTCGATCTTCTGGTCTATGGCCTGGTCTTCATCGTGCCGGGCGCGCCCATCGCGGTGTTCGGCATCGTGTACAACGCCAGCCACGGCATGGTGCCGCTGGTCTACGCCATCGGCCTTATCGCCATGGTGTTCACCGCGCTGTCCTACATGGCGATGAGCCGCGCCATTCCCGTGGCCGGCTCGGTCTATGCCTATGCGGCGCACGCGCTCGGCCCGGCGGCCGGATTCTTCGCCGGCTGGGCGATCCTGCTCGACTATCTGCTGCTGCCGACACTGAACTACGTGGCCTCCGCCATCGCGGTGCACGCAGCGTTTCCGTTGTTGCCGGCCTGGACGGTGGTGGTGGCCTTCCTCGCCTTCGCCACGCTGGTGAACTATTTCGGGATCGAGACCACGGCGAAGACCAATGTCTATCTCCTGGTGTTCCAGCTCGCGGTCCTCTGCGTCTTCGCCGTGGTGGGTGTGCTCGCGCTCGTCCACGGCATCGCCGGGGCGCATCTGACGGCGCTGCCGCTTTACAATCCGAAGGAGGCCAGTTTCGGCCTGCTCTTCGGCGCGCTGTCGCTGGCGGTGCTGAGCTTCCTCGGCTTCGACGCGATCTCGACCCTGTCGGAGGAATCGCGCGGCGGCGCGCACGCCGTCGCCCGCGCCACCATGGCGTCGCTCTGCGTCTCCGCCGTGCTGTTCGTGGCGCAGACCTGGCTCGCCTCGCTCTTCGTGCTCGGCCGCACCGGCTTTCCGCCCGGCGATCCGACCAACGCGGCCTTCTACGACATCGCCCAGGCGATCGGCGGCTATTGGCTGAAATTCCTCCTGACCGTGCCGGTCGCGGCGGTGGCCGGAGTCGCGGGCGCGCTGACCGCCCAGGCGGCGACGGCGCGGCTGCTCTTCAGCATGGCGCGCGACGGCAAGCTGCCGCGCTTTCTCGCGCATGTGAATCCGCACCGCCGCGTGCCCGACCGCGCGATCTTCGCCGTGGCCGCGGTGACGCTGGTGCTCGGCGTCTTCCTGGTCGACAAGCTGGAGCTGCTCACATCCATGGTCAGCTTCGGCGCGCTGGTGGGTTTTCTTCTTCTCCATGTTTCGGTCATGGCCTGGTTCCTGTGGCGCAAGCAGAGCCGCGACTGGCTGCGGCATCTGGTGCTGCCGGGCATCGGCCTGGCCATTGTGGCGACAGTGCTGGTCAACGCCGAGGCCAACGCCAAGATCGCCGGCGTGCTCTGGATGATCGGCGGGCTGGTGCTGTTCGCGGTGCTGCGCGTTCTCGGCAGATCGACGGAGTTGCCGGTGGAAGGATGAATGCCCTCTCCCAATCTATCGGTGTCATGGCCCGCGCATGCGGGTGACTGTGTTGTCAGTCAAGCATTTTGGCGGGATGCCAGGGGGTATCGGCTTTGACGATGCTGTTTGCCAGAGCGATGAGCTTTCGCGCGACGGCGACGATGGCGACTTTTCTGGGCTTTCCGGCGTCGACGAGCCGCCGATAGAAGGCCTTGAAGGTGGGATTGCAGCGGATGGCGGAGACCGCCGCCATATAGGCTGCGGTTCGCACGCAAGAGCGGCCGCCGCCGATATGATCGCTCCGCAGGGATGTTCCGCTGCGCTGGGGATGGGGGGCAAGACCGGCCAGGCTGGCGGCCTGATGGCGGTTGAGGCTTCCCAGCTCGGGCAGGTCGGTGATGAGGACGGATGCCACGACGGGTCCGATCCCCGGAATCGTGCGCAGCAGCTCGTTCCTGTGACGGATGGCGTCGTCCTGCGCGATCGCCTGGGCGAGCGCGGCCTCGATGCGGCAGCGTTCGGCGTTGAGGCCGGCGATGACGGTTCGCAGGCTTTGAAGGACGAAGCGGTCGCGCGTCATCTTCAGCCGGGTCTTCTCCTGGACCAGGAGCTCGACCAGTTGGCGGCGCCGGGCCGACAGGCCGCGGATCGCTTCGGCCTTTTGGCTGGGAATGGGACGGATGTCATCCTCCGGCATGGCCAGAGCAAAGCGCGCGATGAGTTCGGCGTCGAGGGCATCGGTCTTGGCCCGCCGGCCCAGGAAGTTGCGATAGCCGCGCACCCGGCCGGGCTGGACGCGGGCGACCTGAAGGCCGGCGTCGCTCAACGCCCGGGCGGCCGGATACTCGAGCCCGCCGGTGGCCTCCAGCACGACCCGCTGCACGCCGCGACGCTGCAATTGCCGGCGCAGCGCCGCGATCCCGCGCCCGGCATTGTCGAAGGCCAACGAGATGCGCTGCGGCAATACAAAAACATCCAGCCGGGCCTTCGACACGTCGATCCCGGCAACACAAAGTGCTGTCATGAGATGGTCCTCGCCTGTATGCGGGCTCGCCGCCACGGCGACGGCCCTTCTGACTGTCCGGACAAACTCCTACGATGCCGCCGTGCGCAAACCCGCGTCTCGAACCGATCCGAAGGATCGTTCCGCCACCCAGCGCGCTACGGCAGCACCGGCAAGCTTAACAAGCCCGCAAGAACACACATACAGGCCACCCAGGTGAAACCGCGCCGGTGTGGAATGTTTCGGGCTCGCTTGAATCGCACCGACAGTGACGTCTCACCTGGGTGGCCCGCATTCGCGGGCCATGACAGTAGGGCACAATGGACACGCCGCCCCCGTTCCGTGCAAAGCTAGGCGCTCCGCCGCCATCCGGGGTTTCCGTGTCCGACGTCGCCGCCGCCAGCCCGCCCGTCATCAAGCGCCGCCATGTCGGCGCCGCGGTGATCGGCAACGCACTCGAATTCTACGATTTCACGACCTATGCCTTCTTCTCCGTCGCCATCGGCCAGGCGTTCTTTCCCTCCGGCCCCGGCGGGCTGACCCAGACCGAATTCGGCAGCCTGATGGCCTCGCTCGGCACCTTCTGGGCCGGCTTCCTGCTGCGCCCGGTCGGCGGCATCGTCATCGGCGCCTATGCCGACCGCGTCGGCCGCCGCGCCGCCATGCTGGTCAGCTTCTCGCTGATGGGTATCGCGATCCTCGCTCTGGCGCTGATCCCGTCTTATTCCAGCATCGGCGTCGCGGCCCCGATCCTCGCGGTCTGCGCCCGCCTCTTGCAGGGCTTCGCGCTCGGCGGCGAAGTCGGCCCGACCACCGCCTATCTCGTCGAGAGCGCGCCGATCAATCGCCGCGGCCTTTACGCCTCGTGGCAGAGCGCCAGCCAGAGCATCGCCAGCGTCGCCGGCGGCGGCATCGGCGTGCTCCTGGCGCTGGTGCTGACCGAGGCGCGGCTGGACGTCTATGGCTGGCGCATCGCCTTCCTGCTCGGCGCGCTGACCCTGCCGTTCGGCCTCTATATCCGCCGCTCGCTGCCCGAGACGCTGCACCATCCCGACCACCTGCCGCATTACGACGCCAAGGCGCGCGGCGTGCTGCGTGTCGTGCACGACAATGGCCGCGCCATCCTGACCGGACTCGCCATCCTCGCCGGCGGCACGGTGGCGACTTATGTCCTCAACTACATGACGACCTTCGCGCGCGTCACGCTGCACATGGCGGCCTCGCCGTCCTTCGCGGCGACCCTGGTCAACGGCGCGTTCGGCGTCGCCGCCTCGCTGGCCGGCGGGCTGCTCTCCGACCTGTTCGGACGCAAGCGGCTGATGATCGCCTCGCGCGGCCTGTTCCTGCTCGCGGTCTATCCGGTGTTCCTCGCCATCGTGAACTGGCATTCGACCAGCGCGCTTCTGTTCGGCACGGCGGTGCTCTCGATCCTGCTGAACGTCAGTTCCGGCGCCTTCTATGTCGCGTTCGGCGAGGCGCTGCCCAAAAGGGTGCGCGGCACGATCTTCGCCACCGTCTATGCCACCTCGATCACGGTGTTCGGCGGCCCCACCCAGGCCTTCATCGCCTGGCTGATCCACGTGACCGGCAACGCGCTGGCGCCGGCCTGGTATCTGTTGCTCATGACCGTGGTCAGCCTGGTCGCGATGTTCTCGCTGCGCGAATCCGCGCCCGCCGCGAAGGTCCCCGCATGACCGGCGCCGAGCATGAGGCAAAGCCGCACGCGCTCTCGCACAGTCTCGGCCTCGAAAAGGTGATCGACCACGGCGAGAGCGGCCGCGCGATCATCCACTACCGGGCGCGGATGGAGATGTGCCATTCCGGCGGCATCGTGCAGGGCGGCTTCGTCACCGGCTGGATCGACGCGGCGATGGCCTATGTCGTGATGGCGCAGACCAAGTTCGAGTTCTCGCCGCTGACCCTGGAGATCAAGGTCTCCTTCCTGCAATCGGCCGCGCCCGGCCTGATCGTCGCCGAAGCCTGGATCGAGCGCCGGGGCCGCAGCACCGCCTTCCTCGAAGGCCTGATCCGGAACGAGAAAGGCGAGATCCTCGCCAAGGGCTCCTCGACCGTCCGCCTGGTGCCGATGAAACGGCCGGGTTAGGAAACGGTCAGCAACTGGCCGGTTTTCGCCGTGGCGCTGTACGGTCTGATCTTGATCTCGACAGTTCGGCCGAGCGCACGCAGCCAGTACGCCAGACGATCGATCGTGATGCTCTCGACACGGCCGCGCAGGACCTTCGATAGAGTAGGCTGATCGGTCTCGCACAGGCGCGCGGCCTCGATCTGCGTGAGCTTTCTGAGTCGAATCGTATCGTCGATCGCGCGGATCAAAGCGCCTTTGGCGTTGAGTTCCTCGGCTTCTGCCGACGTGAAACCCATGTCAATAAAAACATCGCCGCTACTGGGCCAGGCTGCAATCTTCTTGGTCGTCTTAGTTTTCCGCATCCATCTCCTTCGCGCGCTTCAGGCGTGCTGCGATCAGATTCGCATCCGGCTTCGGCAATCCGATGCCGGACTTCGATTTCTTCATGAAGACGTGCAGAACGTAGATCGCTTTTCTCAGTTTCAACACATACATCATCCGAAACGCGTTTCCGTGGTGACTTTCGCGCATTTCAAAAACGCCCGGGCCGAACTGTGTCAGGGCAGTGGTTCCCGGCGGCATTCGACCGCGCTGAATATCCTGCAGACGAATTCCGAAAGAGCCTCGAACAGACTTCGGCATTTCCGCGATGTCATCGCGGCTGCTCGCAAGCCAAACGACCGGTCTTAATTCTTCATGCATGGCAATATGGCATAATTACCATATTTGTCAACCCTCCCGCTTGACCGCGCTTTCGTGCCAGCGGTGCAGGAGGGCCCATTCCAGCGCCGTCATCGCGAACAGGATCGCGATGCCGAGGATCGACAGCAAAGCCAGTGCCGCGAATTCCTGGGCGGTGTCGAGATTGCGGTTGGCGAGCGTGATCACCCAGCCGAGCCCCAGATCGGTGCCCGATCCGGCGACGAACTCCGCCGTCACCGCGCCGATCAGCGCCAGGCCGCCGGAGATCTTCATGCCGGTCAGGATATAGGGCAGGGCGCCGGGCAGTTGCAGCCGCCACAGGACCTGCCAGCGCGACGCGCCATAGAGCTTCATCAGGTCGATCAGGTTGTGGTCGGCCGAGCGCAGGCCGGTGATCGTGTTCGACAGCACGGTGAAGAAGGCGATGATCCAGGCCAGCACGACCAGGACCTCGCTGACATTGTCGTAGCCGATCCAGATCAGCAGCAGGGGCGCGATCGCCACCACCGGCGTCACCTGCAGCACCACGGCGAAGGGATAGAGCGCGTATTCGATCAGCCGGCTCTGGCTGAACAGCACGGCGAGCCCGACCCCCGCGACGGTGGCGAGCACGAAGGCGGCGGCGGTGATCTTCACGGTGAACAGCAGCGCCGGCAGCAGGATGTCGGCATGTTCGAAGAACGCGGCCCAGATCTCGCTCGGCGTCGCCAGCACCAGCGGCGAGATGCCCAGCGCATGCACCCGCCATTCCCAGAAGGCGAGCGCCGCCGCGAACACCAGCGCCGGCACGGCATAGCGGGCCCAGGTCTTCATGCCGCAGCCCTTTTCCGTGCCACGAAAAGTCCGGACGCCCGGATTTTTCGTGCTACAATAAAGCGATGGACTTCGAATGGGACGAAGCCAAGCGGCTGTCGAACCTGGCCAAGCATGGGCTCGACTTTGTCAATGCGGCCAAGCTCGATTGGGCGCGGGCGAGCATTCTCCCGGATCACCGCTTCGACTATGGCGAGGATCGGTATCGCGCCTTTTTGACGATGGACGGCGTTCTCTGCTCGATCGCATTCACGCGCCGAGCCGGTGCGCTTCGCATCATGAGCTTCCGCCGCGCCAACCGGATGGAAAGGAGACTGTATGGCTCGTAAGAAAAAAAACCGGCCGCCGGAATATGGCGTGCCGGATGATGAGAATCCGGAGTGGACTGCGGAGGATTTCCGCAACGCCCGCCCGGTGCGTGAGGTCATGCCTGAATTGATCGAGGCTGCCGAGCGGCTGCGCGTCCGTCTCGGCCGCCCCAAACTCGAAGAGACCAAGGAACATGTCTCGCTCCGCCTCGATCCGGTCGTCGTGAAATCGTTCAAGGAGGACGGTCCGGGCTGGCGCACGCGCATCAACGACGAACTCGTCAAGCTCGTGAAACGGCGCAAGCCGTCGCCGCGCAAGAAGAAGCGGTCGTGACGCGCGCTCATGCCGCCATCGCCTGTTTCAGCGCCGCCGACACGCGCGCCGCCTCGCGGGTGAATTCCGGCGTCAGGCGCCAGGCCTCGTCGCGCGCCGGCGGCGGCGCCAGCGCGACCTCGGCGGCAACGCGCCCGGGCCTCGGCGTCATCACCACCACGCGCGACGACAGATAGGTGCTCTCGAACACGCTGTGGGTGACGAACAGCACGGTCAGCGCGTCCTCCGCCTTCAGCTTCAAGAGGTCGTCGTTCAGCGCCTGGCGCGTCAATTCGTCTAGCGCCGCGAAGGGCTCGTCCATCAAAAGCAATTTCGGCTCGGCGGCGATGGCGCGCGCGATGGAGACGCGCATCTTCATGCCGCCGGAAAGCTCGCGCGGAAACGCCTTCTCGAATCCCGCCAGCCCAACCCGGGCGAGCGCCCGCGCCGCGCGGTCGCTCGCCTCGGAGCGGTTCACATGTTTGAGGTCGAGCGGCAGCCGCGCATTGGCCAGCGCCCGGGCCCAGGGCATCAGCGTCGGCTCCTGGAACACGAAACTCATTTCCGGCTTGCCGGTGGGAAATGCCACCGTTCCAGCGTCGGGCTTCAGCAATCCGGCGACGATGCGCAACGCCGTGGACTTGCCGCAGCCCGACGGCCCGACCAGCGACACGAACTCGCCATCGGCGACATCGAGATCGAGGCGCCCGATCGCCTGCGTGCCGGAGTCGAACCGCTTGGCGATGCCGGAAAGGGAGAGGAGGAGCGGCGGCACGTCCGGTCTACTGAAAATTCATCGGCATGGCGCGGACGAAGCGCAGATCGTAGGCCTGCTTGTAGGGCAGCCTGGCATCGTACAGCCCGTCCTTCACCATCGTATCGAAGAATTCCTTCCATTTGGCGTCCGTCATCGTGCCCAGCCCCAGCGTCACCGCGTCGCCCGAGATCGCGATGCCATAGGCCTTCAGCTTGGCGATCGCCTGCTTGATCAAGGCGTCGCTCTCCTCCGGATTGTCGCGCTTGATGAGCGCGTTGGCCGGCGCCGGATTGCCGTTCAGGTAATCGAGCCAGCCCCGCTGCGTCGCGTCGACGAAGGCCTGCACCGCCTTGGGGTTGCCGTCGATCCAACTCTGCGGCGCGAACACCATGTTGGCGTAGCCGGGAAAGCCGTTGTCGGCGAGCAGGAAGACCTGCGGCCGGATATGCGCCTGGGTCTCGATCGTATAGGGCTCGCTCGACAGATAGCCCTCCTGGATCGCCAACGGGTCGACGATGAACGGCGCCAGGTTGAAAGTGTATTTGCGGATCTGGGAATCGGAGAAGCCGTATTTCTTCTTCAGCCACGGCCACCACGCCACCGTCGCCGCGTCCGACAGGAGGATGGGCTTGCCCTTCATGTCGGCCAGCCGCTTCACGTCGGCGCGCGGATGGGTGAGCAGCACCTGCGGGTTCTTCTGGAAGATCGCCATCACCGCCCGGATCGGCGCGCGCTGGCGCACGAGGTTGAGCGCTATGAAGCAGTCCGAGCCGATGCCCAGATCGGCCGCGCCGCCGGCCAGCATCTGCGGCACGTTCACCGTGGGTCCGCCCTCGACGATGACGACGTCGAGCCCGGCCTTCTTGTACAGCCCCTCGGCCAGCGCCTCATAGAACCCGCCATGCTCGGCCTGCGCCTTCCAGTCGGTGACGAAGCGGATTTTGATCGGCGGCGATAGAACCGCCGGAATGGTCGGCATGGGCTGGACAAGACGGGCCGCCGCCGGCGTGGCCGTCATGACTAGTGCGGCGAGAAGTGCGAGGAGAATAGGTCTTTGTCTCATCCAAGAACCCCGTGTCATGGCCCGCGAATGCGGGCCACCCAGTTGGGTTCTGCACGCTGTCGGGAGGTCCACGACTTTCACAATCTTGCGCGCGTCGTGCAAGGCGTCACCGGGGTGGCCCGCATTCGCGGGCCATGACATTCCTTCGCTTGCGGCTGGGCAGGCCGCCGCCGCGCGCGCATACTAAGGCATGAGCCTTGTGGACCCTCTGGTGCGGACGGAAACCGCGGCGCGCGGCCGTGCCCGCGCCGTGCTGCTTGGCGAACGCCTCGCCATCGACCGCGCCCGCTTCGCCCATGTCGTGTCGGCCGCGCCGTTCAGCTACCGCGCGGGCGCGGGCTATGTCGTCGCCTTCCGTTATGGCGTGGTCGTGTTCGTCGGGCTCGACGCGGCGGAGGAGGCGGCGGCCCTGGCGCAATTCGACGGCGATGTGCGCCATGCCACGCCGGTCGAGGAAGAGCGGGTGGATTTCGAGACCGCCGGCGCGGAGGACGGGCCGGCGCCGGACGGCATCCTCCGCATGAAGACGCTCAGCCTGCCCTATGTGCTGGTGCTTGCGGACATCCTGGCAAAGAGCGTCGCGCTCGCCCGTTACGAGCGCGAGATCGCGCAGGTGTTCGACACCATCGAATCCGCCGCCTCCTCGCTTGCCACCACCGGCCGCGTGCCGGACATGAAGCGGCCGATGCTGCGCCTGGTCGGCTCGGCGCTGCTGGCCCAGCACCGCGTCTCCGGCCGCATCGCGTTCGCGGAAAAGCCGGACATCCTGTGGGATCATCCCGAACTCGGCCGTTTCTACGCCAGGCTGGAAGACGAGTACGAGATCATCGAGCGCGGCACGCTGCTCAACGGCAAGCTCGGCGTGATCGGCACGGTGGCGGAGACCTTCACCGACATGATCGACACCGCGCGCTCCACGCGGCTGGAGCTTCTCATCGTCGTGCTGATCCTGGCCGAGCTCGTGATCGGCATCGTCGCGCTGTTCCGCTGACGCTGTGCCTCGACCCGCGGGCCGGGCGGCGCGAATTCCGTTGCTTGCCGCGCTCAAGAACTTTGTGGTCCGAAATAATAAGAAGGTGTCATGCCCCGCGAATGCGGGGCACCCAGGTGACGCTTGCGCCGGCGGCGCGGATTTCACCTGGATCCGCCGTTCGTATGCTGTCGCCAAGAACTCGCGGCGGATGACAGCGGGAAGTTGATGGCAAGAAGGCCAAGTCGCCGAGATCGCAACGAACTCCGCGTTCTCCTGCGGCTCCGCGTGAGTCATCTCGCCGAAGGCACGTTGGACTCGTTTCGGTCTGAAATTACCCAAATGGAGTTCGTCATTGCCCGGCTTGTCCGGGCAATCCATTTTTTGGGCGCCAAAATTGGATCGCCCGCATAAAGCGGGCGATGACGGACCATATTTTGGCGAGTCAACCCAAACCGAAACGGGTCTAATTCGATTCCCGGCCGTTGCCGTCCGAGTTCTGGCTGTCGCCGTCTTGCGGCGCGCCGTCCTGCTGCTGTTGCTGCTGCTGCACGGGCCGTCCGTCGGAATCGCGGCCGCGGCGGTTGAACAGCCAGTCCCAGAAATTGCCGTGGTTGCCGTCGGCGTCCGCCGGCGGCTGCTCGTCGCCGTCATGCGAACCGCGCCCGCCACCATAACCGCCGCTCCCCGACTCGTCGTCGCCGGTGGCCGGCGTATAGACGTCGCCGGAGTCGCCGAAGATGGTCGAGGAATCCGTCGGCGGCTGCACGTCGGACTTGTCGAGCGGCGTCGAGGCCAGTCCCTTCTCCGCCACCGTCATCGTCGCCTTCCAGATCTGCGCCGGCAGCGAGCCGCCGGTCACGCCCTTCATCGGCGTCGAATCGTCATTGCCGACCCACACCGCCGCGACATAGTCATGCGTGAAGCCGGCGAACCACGCGTCGTGGAAATCCTGCGTCGTGCCGGTCTTGCCCGCCGCGTCGTGCCCCGCCAGCGCCGCCGACATGCCGGTGCCGTGCAGGACCACGCCGTTCAGCATCGCCACGAGGTCGCGGTTCACATGGCTCGCCACGATCCGCTCGGGCTGGTCGGCGGGCTTCCTGCGATAGAGGACATTGCCGCCGCGATCGTCGATCTCGGTCACGAAATAGGGATAGACCTTGAGCCCGCCATTGGCGAACACCGCATAGGCGCGCGTCAGCTCCAGCGGCGTGACTTCGGATGTGCCGAGCGCCAGCGAGGCGTTCTGCGTCAGCTTGGATTCGATGCCGAGGCGCTGCGCCGCCAGCACGACATTGTCGACGCCGACTTCCTGGGCGAGGTTGGCGGTGATCGTGTTGACCGAATGCGCCAGCGCGTCGGCCAGCGTGATCGTGCCATAGGAGCGGCCGCCGAAATTGGTCGGCGTCCAGCCGCCGATATCGACCGGCTGATCCTCGCGCTGGTCCCACGGCGTCAACCCGCTCTCCAGCGCCGCGAGATAGACGAAGGGCTTGAAGGCGGAGCCCGGCTGGCGATGCGCCTGGGTGGCGCGGTTGAAGGTGCTCTCGTCGTAATCGGTGCCGCCGACCAGGGCGACCACCGCGCCGTCCGGCGTCATCACCACCACGGCGGCCTGGCTGGCATGCGCCTTGGGACCGCTCTTGGCGATCACCTTCTGGGCGGCGGCGCGCGCCGCGTTCTGGATCTTGGGGATCAGCGTGGTGTGGACGATGAGGTCCTCGTTCGGCGCCACGCCGTCGCGGGTCGCCAGCCGCATCGCCTCGTCGGCCGCGGTGTCGAAGTAGTAGTTCTGCGTGTCGCGGCCCTCGCGGTCGGCGACCATGGCGGGGCTCGCCTTGGCCGCGTCGGCCTGGCCTTGCGTGATCGCGCCGGTCTCCACCATGGCGCGCAGCACCACGGCGGCGCGCGCCTGCGCCCGCACCAAATCGCGCCGGGGCGAGAAGACCGAGGGCGCGCGCGTCAGCGTCGCCAGCATCGCGGCCTCGGGCAGCGTCAGTTCGCTCGCCGATTTGTTGAAATAGACATGCGCCGCGCCGTCCACGCCATAGGCGCCCGAGCCCAGATAGATGCGGTTGAGATAGAGTTCCAGGATCTGCTTCTTGCTGAGCGATTTCTCCAGCTTGGCGGCGTCGACCAGCTCCTCCATCTTGCGGCTCATCGTGCGCTCCTGGGAGAGGAACACGATCTTGACCGTCTGCTGGGTGATGGTGGAGCCGCCCTGCACCGTGTGGCCGGCGCGCCAATTGGTCCACAGCGCGCGCGCCAGCCCGCGCACCGAGAAGCCGCCATGCGAATAGAAGTCGCGATCCTCCATGGCGATGAAGGCGGCCGGCACATAGGCCGGCATCTGCTCCAGCGTCAGGCGCTGGCCGATGATCGCGCCGCGATGGCCGACCTCGTTGCCCTCGGCATCGAGGAAAGTGAACGCGATGGGCCGGTTGACGGCGTAAAGGTCCTTGGACATGTCCAGCGGCGAGGCGAACCAGGACAGGATGGTCGGCGCCATCAGGAGCAGCGCCAGCGGCACCGCGACCGCGGTCGTCAGGATGGCGAGCAGCGGCGCGAAGAACCGGCGGCGCTTGACGAAGAAGTCGGCGAGCGCCTGGACGTTCCGCGAAATCGCCTCAAGGGGTTCGTTGCCAGCCATCGGGCGCGTTCGTCGCCCATATTTGCGGCGCAATCAAGGCTTTAGGGTTTAACGGAGACGTAATGTGGCGCGGCGGGCCGTCATTTGCTCTTGATGAAATCGACAAACGCCCGCAGCGGCGCCGGCAGATGGCGGCGGCCGGGATAATAAAGGAACGGTCCCGAAAATTCCTGCCACCACGGCTCCAGCACCGGCACCAGCGCGCCGCTGTCGAGCGCGGCCCGCAGCCACGCCTCGAAGTGATGGACGATCCCAAGTCCGGCGATCGCGGCGTCGACGATGAGGTCGCTGCCCGCGCCCACCCGCACTTCGAGCGGACCGGCGGGATCGATCTTTATGATTTCGCCGTCGCGCTCGAATTCCCAGGGCGGCGAGGCGCCGCTGGCGAAGCGGCCCTTGAGGCAGGCATGGCCGAGCAGATCGCGCGGATGTTCGGGCTTGCCGCGCGCCGCGAGATAGGCGGGCGCCGCGGCGGTGGCCATGCGCTGAATGCGCGGCCCGATCGGCACCGCGATCATGTCCTGTTCGAGCCGCTCGTCATAGCGCACGCCGGCATCGCAGCCGGCCGCCAGCACGTCGACGAATCCTTCCTCGACCACGACCTCCAGCCTGATGTCGGGATAGGCCTTGAGGAAGTCCGGGACGATCGCGGGAAGGACCAGGACCGCGACGCTGCCGGGCACGTTGAGCTTCAGCGTTCCGGTCGGCCGCTCGCGGAAGGCGTTGACGACGTCCAGCGCGGCTTCGACTTCGCCGAGCGCCGGCGCCAGCCGCTCGAACAGCCGGGCCCCCGCCTCGGTCGGCGCGATGCTGCGCGTCGTGCGGTTGATCAGCCGCGTGCCCAGCCTGGCCTCCAGCCGGCGCACCGCCTCGGAGAGGCCCGAGGGCGATTGCCCGGTCAGCCGCGCCCCGTCGCGGAACCCGCCCGCGCGCACGACCGTCATAAAGGCGGAAAGATCGTTCAGATCCATTGTTCGAAATTCCGCACGACCCGTGCCGATTATACGGGATTATCGCGCGATGCCAACGGCCCCACATTCCCGTTGTACCTTTCAGGAGACCCGACATGCCCGACACGCCCACCTATTCCCTCGGCGACCGCGCCGTGAACCGCATGGGCTATGGCGCGATGCAGCTCGCCGGCCCCGGGGTCTTCGGGCCGCCAAAGGATCGGGCGGCGGCCGTCGCCGTGCTGCGCGAAGCCGTCGCCAGCGGGGTCGATCACATCGACACCAGCGATTACTACGGTCCCCATGTCACCAACCTTCTGATCCGCGAGGCGCTGCATCCCTATCCGCGGAACCTGACCATCGTGACCAAGGTCGGCGCGCGGCGCGGCGAAGACGGCTCGTGGCTACCGGCGATGGCGCCGGCCGAGCTGGCCAGCGCGGTGCACGACAATCTGCGCCATCTCGGCATCGATGCGATCGACGTCGTCAATCTGCGGGCGATGGGTCGCATGCACGAGCCGGGCGAGGAATCGATCGCCGAGCAATTCTCGGCGCTGGCCGACCTGCGGCGCCAGGGCCTCATCCGCCATCTCGGCCTCAGCAATGTGACGGCCACGCAGTTGAAGGAGGCGCGCGGCATCGCGCCGGTCGTATGCGTGCAGAACCTCTACAATCTTGCCCATCGCGCCGACGACGCGTTCATCGACGAGCTGGCGGGGCTGGGCATCGCCTATGTGCCGTTCTTCCCGCTCGGCGGTTTCTCGCCCTTGCAGTCGGACATCCTGTCCGAGGTCGCGGCGGGGCTCGGCGCCACGCCGATGCAGGTCGCGCTTGCCTGGCTGCTGCACCGTTCGCCGAACATCCTGCTCATCCCCGGCACGTCGTCGGTGGGTCACCTGCGCGAGAATTTGGCGGCGGCGGACATCGTGTTGTCCCAAGACGTGCTCGCCAGGCTGGACGCCATCGGCAAGGCGGGCGCGCAAAAATAAAGGTTGTCATGGCCCGCGAATGCGGGCCACCCAGTTGAAAGCGGCAGTCTGCTCGAAAGGTTGGGGCGCTCAAAATTGTGAGAAGATGCAAACGTCACCTGGGTGGCCCGCATTCGCGGGCCATGACACCGTTTATAAAACTCACCGCAACGAACCTCGCAACGCACCGCCGCTTACTTCTCGTAGAAATAATAGCACCCGATCAGCGTCTGCGTCGTCTTCGGATCGTCCTCAGCCATCACCGTCAGCGTCCGCTGTTCGGCGATCGGCATTTCGCAGCTCCGCATGCCGTCGCTGGCCTCGCAGTGCGCGAGCGGCTTGCCGACGCGCCGCTCCAGCGCCCGTTTCGCCGTATCGAATTTCGCATCGACCAGAAGCGAGAAGCCCACGCCCATGCCGACGCTCTCGGGAAACGCCTGCGCGATGCGCAAGCCGTCGACCGAGACCTCCGCCTTCGGCACGACAAAGGGATCGTTGTCGCCGCGTTCGAAGCCCGCGCGCAAACGATCGCCGAACGCCTTCAGCTTCGCCGGATTGCTCTTCTGCCAGTCGAGCCAGGAATCCTGGCACGCCGCCATGCGCGCGAGGCCGGCATCGTCGGCGCCATGGGCGGGCACGACGACGAACGCGGCCAGCGCGGCAACGGCCAGACGCAACGGAAGGAATCGAATGGGATGCGGCACAAGCAGCCCCGCTGGGAAGCGCCGAGCCTATTCGGGCCATGTCGCAGGGGCAATGCCGCGCGATTTCGCGTTGCTTCCGCCGCCTTGGCGACGAACAATGCGCCCAAACCCGCCGCGGGAGGAATTTCGAATGTCGGACGTCATCAAGATCTCGGACCACGGCCATGTGCGCACCATCGTCCTCAACCGGCCGGAGAAGAAGAACGCGCTCAGCAACGCGCTGGCCTGGGGCATCGTCGCCGCCATCGAGGACGCGGCGAAGGACGATAACGTCTGGGTCGTCGCGCTGACCGGCAGCGGCGACTCGTTCTGCGCCGGCCTCGACCTTTCGGGCAATGACCGCTTCCATCCCGCCTCGCCGCAGACCGCGCAGCTCGACGACATCAGCTGGGTCGGCAATTTCCTGCTCGCGATCCGCAAGCGCTGCGACAAGCCGGTGGTCGGCGCGATCAACGGCGTCGCGGTGGGCGCCGGGCTCGGCCTCGCCATGGCGACGGACGTGCGCCTCGTCGCAAAAAGCGCGCGGCTGATGGCCGGCTACACCCGCATCGGCGGCTCGCCCGACGCCGGCCTGACGATCACGCTGCCCCAGGCGATGGGCTATGAGCGCGCTTTGCGCTTCATGATGGAGAACCGCACCGTCCAGGGCGAGGAGGCGGTGACGCTCGGCATGGCCGGCGAGGTCGTGGACGACGAGGCGCTCGCCGAACGCACCGCCGCCTATTGCGCCCAGCTTTGCGAATGGTCGCCGATCACGCTGCGCCTGCTCAAGCGCGGCATGGTCAAGTCGCTGGAGACCACCGACATGGAGCAGCAGCTGCGCTACGAGCTCTCCAACATCCGCATGGCGTTCGGCAGCGAGGACGCCAAGGAAGCCCGCAAGGCGTTCTTCGAAAAGCGCAAGCCGGTGTTCAGCGGGAAATAGGGGCGTAAGCGGAGCCGTTGCGAGGCGCGGCTATCCACCCTCTCGGTGTCATCCGCCGCGAATGCGGCGGACCCAGCTGACATCCGCCCCGACGGAGCGCATTGGACCGCGCTGCTGACTGACAATGCTGTGCTGTTTCACCTGGGTCCGCCGCATTCGCGGCGGATGACAGCCGTGGATGAATGTCTGACGCGAAGGCGCTGTTCGGACGATTACATGTGCCTCGAAATTTATTTTCGCGAAACAAAATATCGTTCGCCGCATCGCATCCAAAAACACTATCCACGCGGCAAAACATTTTTCTCCGCGGTCTCCGCGCCTCCGCGCGAATCGCTCTGTTGGATAAGTCCGGTTTCGAAGCGCTCTGGAAATTTTTTCGCAGGCCCCTTGAACCGAGTCGGTCTACGCACCAAATCCCCCATATCCCCACAAGTGTAGCCAAGATGGAAACGGACCCGGAAACGGAGCGCCGTGCGCTGCCGCGCACGAACGCCAAGCATTGGATCGGCGTCACCGCCGAAGACATTCCGCCAGGATGGATGGACGACATGGTCAAACGACTCTTCGACGAACTGAACAGGCAGATGATCCGCGCCGAACAGGCCAGCATCCAGGAGCCCGACCTGAAGAAGGACGAAACCGAATCCGGCAAGCAGCTGGAAACGCGCGAAAAGCGCGCCCGCGTGCTCGTGCGCCTTCGCGGCGAACTCGAACGCCTGACCCGGATGGAGACGGAGCGTGCCTCATTGCGTGCCACCAAGAAGACCGGAACCCGAACCGAAACCCGCGCCCGCCTACAACGCGACGTTCTGGCGGCGGTTCACGCCGGACGAACTAAGGACGGCACTGGAGAGTCTCGATGACGATCAACTCGCATTCCTCCGGGACGACTGGCTCGTCCGGGCGCGGCCCGAACAAATCCCGCCGCAAGGCGACTGGCGAATCTGGCTGTTCCTCGGCGGACGCGGCACCGGAAAAACGCGTAGCGGCGCCGAATGGATCGCGGAAGGCGTCGATTGCGGCGCCATGCAACGCATCGGCCTCATCGGCGCCACATACAACGACGCGCGGGCGGTCATGATCGAGGGCGGCTCCGGCTTGAAGGCGGTCAGCGCGGGCGCGGATTTCGAACCCTCGCTCCGCCGCATCAAATGGCCGAACGGCGCGATCGCCACCGTGCTCAGCGCCGACGAGCCCGACGGCATCCGCGGCCACCAGTTCGACGCCATCTGGGCCGACGAATTCGCCAAATGGTCCGATCCGCAGGAGGCGCTCGACATGGCCTTGATGAGCCTTCGCATCGGCAAGGATCCGCGCATGGCGATCACCACCACGCCGCGCGCCATCGCGGCGCTGAAGAATCTCCTGGCCTCGCCCGACGTGACGGTCACCAGGGGCGTCACCGCCGACAACGCGGCCAATCTCGCGCCCGGCTTTCTCGAAACGATGCGCCGGCGCTATGCCGGCTCGCGGCTCGGCCGCCAGGAGCTCGACGCCGAGATCATCGAGGACAACGATGTCGCGCTGTGGCGCCGCGTCTGGATCGATCTGGCGCGGGTGAAGACGGCGCCGGCGCTCGGCCTTGTCGTCGTCGCGGTCGATCCGCCGGCCAGCGCCGGCGGCGACGCCTGCGGCATCGTCGTGGCGGGCCGGGTGGAAAACGAGGGCGACGGCTATGTGCTGGCCGATGTCTCGTCCGATGGCCTGACGCCCGGCGAATGGGCGCGGCGCGCGAGCGACGCCTTCACGCAATTCGACGCCGATCTGGTGATCGCCGAAGCGAACCAGGGCGGCGACATGGTGCGCGCGGTGCTCACCGAACAATTTCCCGACTTGCCGATCCGGCTGGTGCATGCGACGCGCGGCAAGAAAATCCGCGCGATGCCGGTTGCCGCGCTGTACGAGCAGGGCCGGGTGCATCACGTCGGCGCCTTCGCCGAGCTGGAGGACCAGATGTGCCAATATGACGGCACCGGCGAAAGCCCCGACCGCATGGACGCGCTGGTCTGGGCGCTGTCGCACCTGTTCCCGATGGAACCGCGCGCCAATCCGAAGGTACGGAATATCTAGTCTTCGCCCCACGCCCGCTGTCATGGCCCGCGAATGCGGGCCACCCAGCTGACGTAGCCTCGTTCTCGAAATTCAAGATGAGCTTCCTTGAGAAGCACGTGCCGCTCTCACCTGGGTGGCCCGCATTCGCGGGCCATGACACCGTTTATTGTCTGGGAAGTGACCCAATGTTCGAATTCCTCAATCGCCGCGCGCCGGAACGCAAAGCCGCGCCGCTTATCGCGCTCTCGCTCTCGGGCACCGCGCGCTGGGCGCCGCGCAACTACGCTTCGCTCGCCCGCGAGGGCGTGCTCGCCAACGCCATCGTCTATCGCTGCGTCCGCCTGATCGCCGAAGGCGCCGCCTCGGTGCCGTTCCTGCTCTATGACGGCGCGGCCGAGCTCGACGCCCATCCGCTGCTCGCGCTCCTCACCAATCCCAATCCCGAGGAGGACGGCGCCACCTTCTTCGCGCGCTGGTATTCCTTCCTGCAATGCGCCGGCAACGCCTATATCGAGGCGGTCGCCGCCGGCGGCGACGTGAAGGCGCTCTACACATTGCGGCCCGACCGCGTCGCCGTCGTGCCCGGCGCGCGCGGCTGGCCGAGCGCCTATGACTACACGGTCGACGGCCGCGCCACGCGCATCGCGCGCGGCGCCGACGGTTTCCTCCCCGTGCTGCACACCACGCTGTTCCATCCGCTCGACGACTATTACGGCCTCTCGCCGGTCGAGGCCGCGGCCCGCGCCATCGAGGTGCACAATGCCGGCGCGGCCTGGACCAAGGCGCTGCTCGACAACGCGGCGCGGCCCTCCGGCGCGCTGGTCTATCGCGGCCCCGACGGGGCGAGCGGCCTCACCGACGATCAGTTCGCGCGGCTCAAGCGCGAGCTGGAAGACGCTTATCAGGGCGCCGGCAATGCCGGGCGCCCGATGGTCCTGGAAGGCGGCCTGGACTGGAAGTCCATGAGCTATTCGCCGGCCGATCTCGACTTCGCGCAGTCGCGCGATGCCGCCGCGCGCGAGATCGCGCTCGCCTTCGGCGTGCCGCCGATGCTGCTCGGCATTCCGGGCGACAACACCTTCGCGAACTACCGCGAGGCGAACTTAAGCCTGTGGCGCCAGACGATCCTGCCCCTGGTGGCGCGCACCGCCTCGGCGCTGAGTCGCTGGCTCGGCCCGCGCTTCGGCGACAATCTGCGCATCGGCTACGACCCCGACGCGGTGGACGCGCTGGCGATCGAACGCGAAAGCGTGTGGGACCGCCTGAACGCGGCGACATTCCTGACCGAGGACGAGAAACGCGCGGCGGCGGGCTATGGACCGCTGCCGCCGGCTTGACGCAATGGAACGTCCGTCGCCGCCTGGGCGGTGGGCAGATAGGCTTTGGGTTCGACGATATGCACGAACAGGATCGCATCCGGCACGCCGCCTTCGCCGCCGAGTGGGGCCTGGAAGGTTTCGGATTGGAAATAGGTCCGGTTGGCGAATTGCACGATTCCGTGGCAACGCAGCGGCGCGCGCAGATCCAGGCTCAGTTGCGCCAGGCGATGCCAGCGGGTGCGGAACGGCTCGGGCACCACTTCGTCGATGAAGTCGCCGGCCTTGCCGCCCCAGATGCGCTGCGGCTGGCCGCCCATCACGCGCAGGCGGTAGCGGTTTGCGGTTTCGCCGCCGAGCACGTCCCAGATGATGACATTGGACAGGAAGGTCTTCATTGCCCGCGGCGTCAGGTCGGCGCGCGTCGGCAGCGGGTTGCCGGCGGCGGCATGCGTCCACACCGCCAGGCACTCGCGCAGCTTGGGCGAGCGGAAGTCCAGCGCGCCATCGGCGCGCGTCGACCAGCCGTCGCGTTCGGCCCAGGCGTTGAATTCGTCGATCTGCGGTTTCACCATGGCGCGATCCTGCGCCAAACCCGTTGATCGGCCGTAAAGGCGCGCCACGTTTTCGAAGACGTAAACGTCGCCTTAACCTGTCCGCCGGGGGAAAGGGAAAGCCCAGCGTCATGACCCTCGCCGAAACCTTCCAGCCGGTGCTGGAGAAGAAACTTCCGGCCGCCCTTGTGGCGGCTTTTTTGTTGCAGACGGCGGGCGCGCTGTTCTGGGCGGGTTCCGCCGCCGAGCGCATCGCCGATCTGGAACGCACCCAGTCGCACGACCAGGCCGCCATCGAGCGCGTCGCGGTCTTGGAGGCCCAGCTCTCCGACATCCGCGCCACGCTCGGCCGGATCGAGAACAAGCTGGATAAAGACCGACCCTCCCCTTGAGGGAGGGTAGGGCTCACACAGGAACCCCCACATGCCCATCGTCCAACGCGTGAGGCCCCGCCTCGCGCGACAGAACACGCCCGCGCTGATCGAAGCGCTCGGTCACGGCGAATTCGAAGGCTATGCCTCGCTGTTCTCCGTGGCCGACGGCGCCGGCGACGTCGTCGCGCCCGGCGCCTTCGCCCGCTCGCTCAAGCACCGCGCTCCCGACCGCGTGCGCATGCTCTATCAGCATCACGCCGACGAGCCGCTCGGCGTGTGGGAGGCCATCGCCGAGGACGGCAAGGGCCTCTATGTCCGCGGCCGCCTCAACCTGGAGGTCGAGCGCGCCCGCGATGTCGGCTCGCTGATCGCGCAGGGCGCGCTCAACGGGCTCTCCATCGGCTTCCGCGCCATCCGCGCCAAGCGCGACCGCGCCACCGGCCAGCGCGTCCTGAACGAGATCGACCTTTGGGAGATCTCGGTCGTCACCTTCCCGCTGCTGCCCGGCAGCGAAGTCACCGCCATCGGCCGCAAGGCCCGCGAAGCCGAACTGCTCAAGCACGCCGCGCATGTCCTGCGCGCACAACACGCCTTCACCCCCAAGGAGAAATGACATGGACTACGAAACCAAAGCCGCGACGCCGCAGATCAAGGACGCGTTCGACGAGTTCCTGCAGGCCTTCGCGCAATTCAAGGACGCCAACGACGAACGCCTGGCCGCGCTCGAACGCCGCTCGGCCGATGTCGTCACCGAAGAGAAGGTCGACCGCATCAACAAGGCGCTCGACGAGCAGAAGCGCGTCCTCGACGCGCTGACGCTGGAGGCCGGCCGTCCCGCGCTCGGCGCCGAGCGCAAGTCGCAGACCGATCGCGACGCGCTGGAACGCAAATCCGCCTTCGACCGCTATGTCCGCCGGGGCGACGCCGGCGGCCTGGACGCGCTGGAACTGAAGTCGTCGTTCTCCGCCGGCTCCAACCCCGATGGCGGCTACACCGTGCCGCTGGAGATCGAGAACACCATCGACTCCATCCTGATCAAGGCCTCGCCGATCCGCGCCATCGCGACCGTCCGCCAGATCGGCGGCACGACCTATCGCAAGCCGATCGCCACCAACGGCCCCGCCACGGGCTGGGTCGCGGAGACCGCGGCGCGGCCGCAGACCGACACGCCGACCCTGGCGGTGATCGATTTCCCGACCATGGAGCTCTACGCCATGCCGGCCGCGACGCCGCATCTGCTCGACGATTCCGCCGTGGATATCGAGCAGTGGCTGGCTTCGGAGGTGCAGCTCGTCTTCGCGCAGCAGGAAGGCGCCGCCTTCATCTCCGGCAACGGCACGACCCAGCCCAAGGGCTTCCTGTCGGAGACCATCGTCGCCGATGCGAGCTGGGTCTGGGCCAAGCTCGGCTATATCGCATCGGGGGCCGACGGCGCCTTCGCCGCGTCCAACCCGATCGACGCGCTGGTCGGTCTCGTCTATGCGCCCAAGCAGGCCTATCGCGCCAACGGCACCTGGGTGATGAACCGCAAGACCGAGAGCGCGATCCGCAAGTTCAAGGACACGACCGGCAACTACATCTGGCAGCCCGGCGTCGCCGCCGGCCAGCCGCCGACGCTGATGGGCTATCCGGTCGCCGAAGCGGAGGACATGCCGGACATCGCCTCGGCGAGCTATTCGATCGCGTTCGGCGATTTCGCGCGCGGCTATCTGGTGGTCGACCGGATCGGCATCCGCACCCTGCGCGATCCCTACAGCGCCAAGCCCTATGTGCTGTTCTACACGACCAAGCGCGTCGGCGGCGGCGTGCAGAACTTCGAAGCGATCAAGCTGATGAAGTTCAGCGCGTCTTAAGCTGCACGCGGAGCCGCGGAGAACGCGGAGCGAAGCTCTACAAAGCCGTCATCGCCGGGCTTGTCCCGGCGACCCATGAACACCCGTCTGGCGGTGGTGCATATGGATGGCCGGCCGGCCATGACGAGTGATGTGTGGTTTTTCTCCGCGCCTCCGCGTCTCCGCGTGAAATTTCAAGGTCACAACGCATGCCCCTCACGCTCACCACGCCCCCCGCGCTCGAGCCCGTCACGCTGGCCGAGGCGAAAGCGCATCTGAAGGTCGACACGGCCGACGACGACGCGCTGATCACCGCGATGATCACCGCCGCGCGGGCCCGCGCCGAATGGCACACCGGCCGCGCGCTGATCGCCCAGGCCTGGACGCTGCATCTGGATTGCTGGCCGGCCTCCGGCACGATCGAGATCCCGCTGCCGCCGCTGCAGAGCGTGGTCTCGGTGACGAGCTACGCCCGCGACGATTCCGCCGCGGTGCTGAGCCCGTCGCTCTACACGGTCGACGCGGCGTCCGCCCCGGCGCGGCTGGCGCTGAAGACCGGCGCGCCGCCGCCGACCAATCTGCGCAACGTCAACGCGCTCGCCATCGCCTTCACCGCCGGCTATGGCGCCGCCGCGTCGGACGTGCCGGGCCTTCTGAAGGAAGCGATCCTCGAACTCGTCGCCTTTCTCTACGAGAACCGCGGCGAGGCGCCGGCCGAACTCCCGCTCGCGGCGCTGGCGCTGCTCGCGCCGTTCCGGGTGCTGAAGCTTTAAGGAATTCCCATGCTCTCCACGCTCACCCAGCGGGCCACGCTGCTCGCCTGCACGCTCACGCCCGATGGCGGCGGCGGCTTCACGCAGGCCTGGGAGGCCTTCGCCTCCGTATGGATCGCGCTCGAGCCGCTCGGCGCCAGCGACACGGTCGGCGCCGACCATCTGCAATCGCGCGTGCGCCATCGCATCACTCTGCGCCGCCGCGACGACCTTGCCGCCGGCCAGCGCGTCCAGGTGGGGCCACGCCTCTTCCGCGTCCACGCCGTGGTCGACGAAGGCCCCCGCGCCGCCGCGATCGCGCTTGCCGTCGAAGAACTTCCGGGAGATCCGTCATGAGCGCCGCGAGCTGGGCCCTGCAACAGGCGATCTTCGCCACGCTGTCCTCCGACAGCGGCGTCACCGACGCGGTGGGCGAGCGCATCTTCGACGCGGTGCCGCGCGGCGCCGCCTATCCCTACATCGTCATCGGCGACGACAAGGAGAGTGACTGGTCGACCGCCACCGAGCCGGGCAGCGCCCATGCGCTCACCATCCATGTCTGGTCGCGCGCCGCCGGCCGCCGCGAGACGCGGCTGGCGGCGCAGGCGGTGATCGCCGCGCTGAACGGCGCCGAGCTCGCGCTGTCCGGCCAGACGCTGATCGACCTGCGCTGGCTCGAAAGCGAAAGCAGCCGCGAAAGCGACGGCGAGACGGTGCATGCGCAGCTTCGCTTCCGCGCGGTGACCGAGCCGGAATGAATTTCCTCCCCCGCGTTTGCGGGGGAGGGGGACCGCGAAGCGGTGGAGGGGGACCGGCTGGGCTGGCCCCCTCCGCCTCGCTCCGCTCGGCACCTCCCCCGCAAACGCGGGGGGAGGAAACACAGGAGACCACCATGTCCGCCCAAAAAGGCAAAGACCTGCTCATCAAGATCGGCGACGGCGCGTCGCCGGAAGTCTTCACCACCGTGGCCGGTCTGCGCGCCACCCAGCTCACCTTCAACGCCACGACGGTCGACATCACCAACGCCGATTCCGCCGATCAGTGGCGCGAGCTGCTCGCCGGCGGCGGCGTCAAGACCGCGTCGGTCAGCGGCTCCGGCGTGTTCAAGGACGCCGCCTCCGACGCCGCGCTGCGCGCCGCGTTCTTCGCCCAGGCGACCGGCAATTTCCAGCTCGCGATCCCCAGCTTCGGCACCGTCACCGGCCCGTTCAAGATCGCCTCGCTGCAATATGACGGGCCGTATGACGGCGAGCTGAAGATTTCGCTCTCGCTGGCGAGCGCCGGCGCGCTGGCGTTTGCATCCATATAACTTTCCTCCCCCGCGTTTGCGGGGGAGGGGGACCGCGAAGCGGTGGAGGGGGCCGCGCCGCGCCCTCCGCTTCGCTCACTCAGCACCTCCCCCGCAAACGCGGGGGAGGAAAGGAAAGCATCGTGCCCAACCGCATCCGTGGCGAAGCCGGCCTCACCGCCGGCGGCTGTAGCTATCGCCTTCTGCTCACGCTCGGCGCGCTGGCCGAGATCGAGGACGGCCTCGGCCTCGCCAACCTGTCCGACGTCGCGGCGCGGCTGAAGACGGTGCGGGCCGCCGATCTCGCCGTCGTCGCGGCGGCGCTCCTGCGCGGCGGCGGGCACGAGTTCGAGCCGGCCGACGTCCTGCGCCTGCCCTGCGATCTCGGTACGCTCGTTATCGCGGTCGCAGCCGCGTTCGACGCCGCCGGCCTCGAACCGGGAAGCAATGGCGGAGACACCACCCGCCCTTTCGCTGGAGCGACTGGCTGAGCCTGGGCCTTGGCCGTCTTCGCCTGACGCCCAACACCTTCTGGCGCCTGTCGCTCCCCGAATGGCGTGCGCTGACAGCGCCACCGCGCGGCACGCCGCCGCTCGCGCGCAAGGAGCTCGAACGTTTGATGTTGTTGCATCCGGATTGAAATCGCCGTCGTTGCGCGAAGCGCAATTGAGATGTTTCACGCGGAGCCGCGGAGTACGCGGAGGTGACGCGCTTCTCCGCGTACTCCGCGGCTCCGCGTGAGCCACCTTCGCCGCGAACCGAAAGATCGACCTTATGGCTGACCCTCAATCGCCCATCGACCAATCCCTCGCCGCGGCGGGGCAGGCGCTGTCCGCCTTCGTCGGCGGCCCGGTGCAGAGCGCGACGAGCGCCATCGAAACCGCGGTGACGCGCAGCTTCACCTCGGTGGAGAACACGATCGCGCGCGCCGTGATCTCCGGCAAAACCTCGATGGACGGCCTCGTCACCTCGATCCTGGCCGGCTTCGACCGCATCGCCACGACCCAGTTCATCGTCAAGCCGATCGAGAACGCGCTGACCTCGATCGCCGGCTCGCTCTTGCCCATCGGCGGCGCCCGCGCGGCGGGCGGGCCGGTCGATGCCGGCACGCCCTATCTCGTCGGCGAGCAGGGGCCGGAGCTTTTCGTGCCGGGCGCATCCGGCGCCATCGCGCCCAACGCGGCGCTCGCGCCCCGCGCCATCACGCTCAACGTGCAGACCCCGGACGCCGCGAGCTTCCTGAAATCGCAATCCCAGGTCGCCGCGATGCTGAGCCGCGCCTTGGCGCGCGGGCAGAGGAATCTCTGATGGCCTTCCACGAAATTCGCTTCCCCACCGCGCTTGCCTTCCACTCGACGGGCGGGCCCGAGCGCAAGACGGAGATCGTCACGCTCGGCTCCGGCTTCGAGGAGCGCAACGCGGTGTGGGCCAATTCGCGCCGCCGCTACGACGCCGGCTACGGCGTGCGTTCGCTGAATGATCTGCACGCGGCCATCGCCTTCTTCGAGGCGCGCCAGGGCCGGCTCACCGGGTTCCGCTTCAAGGACTGGAGCGATTTCAAATCCTGCACGCCGGGCGAGATCGCCTCCCCGCTCGACCAGGCGCTCGGGACCGGCGACGGGCATCGGACCGTCTTCCAGCTTGCCAAGACCTATCCCTCGGGTCCCGCGAGCTGGACGCGCGTGATCGCCAAGCCCGTCGCCGGCACCGTCCGCGTCGCGGTCGCCGGCGTCGAACGTACAAGCGGCTTTTCCGTCGACAGCACGACCGGCCTCGTCACCTTCACGTCGGCGCCGACCGGCTCCATCACCACCGGTTTCGAATTCGACGTGCCGGTGCGTTTCGACACCGATCAATTGTCGATCAACCTCTCCAGCTTCGCCGCCGGCGAAATCCCGAGCATCCCGCTGGTGGAGATCAGGATATGAAATCCCTCTCTCCCTCTCTGCAATCCCATCTTTCTTCGGGCACGACGACTCTGTGCTGGTGCTGGAAGATCATGCGCCGCGACGGCGCGGTGCAGGGCTTCACCGATCACGATGTCCCCGTGACCATCGACACGCTCGCCTATGAAGCGGTCGCCGGCTTCACCGCCAGCGAGGTGCAGTCGACGCTGGGCCTCGCGGTCGACAATCTGACCGTCACCGGCGCGCTCAGCTCGGCGACGTTGAACGAATCCGATCTCGCCGCCGGCCTCTATGACGACGCCGATATCGAGATCTGGCGCGTCAACTGGGCCGCGCCGGACCAGCGCGTGCTGATGCGCAAGGGCAGCCTGGGCGAGGTCAAGCGCGGCAAGACCGCCTTCTCCTGCGAGGTGCGCGGCCTGGCGCACCGGCTGAACCAGCCGGTCGGCCGCGTCTATGGCTATTCCTGCGACGCCGATCTCGGAGACGCGCGCTGCGGCAAGGACATTACGGGCGCGGCCTTCACCGCCTCGGCCACCGTGCTCGCCGTCCTCGACAACCGCCGCTTCACCACGGCAGGCCTCGGCGTCTATGCCGCCGGCTGGTTCAGCGGCGGCAGGCTCGCCTTCACCACCGGCGCCAATTCAGGCCGCGCGATGGAGATCAAGCGCCACGCCGCCGGCTCGATCGAGCTCTGGCAGGCGATGAGCGAGGCGATCGCGCCCGGCGACGGCTTCACGCTGAGCGCCGGCTGCGACAAGCAGTTCTCGACCTGCAAGGCGAAATTCGCCAATGGCGTGAACTTCCGCGGCTTTCCCTACATGCCCGGCAACGACGCCGCGCTGGCGCCGCCGACCCAGTCGCAGCCGCTCGACGGAGGCAGCCGCTATGGCAACTGACGTCGTCTCCGTCGCCCGTTCCTGGATCGGCACGCCCTATGTGCATCAGGCGAGCGCGAAGGGCGCCGGCTGCGATTGCCTCGGCCTGTTGCGCGGCGTGTGGCGCGAGCTGCACGGCGAAGAGCCCGAGGATCCGCCGCCCTATTCGCCCGACTGGGCGGAAGCCACCGGCCGCGAGACATTATATATGGCGCTGGCCCGCCACCTAAGAGAGATCGACCGCGCCGCCCTGGCGCCGGGCGATGTCGCGGTGTTCCGCATGGCGCGCAGCGGTCCGGCGAAGCATTGCGGGATCATCGCGCAACGCGATGGCGCGCCGACCCTGATCCACGCCCGCCAGAACCGCCGCGTGAGCGAAGAACCGTTCTCGCCGTTCTGGCGCGCCAAGCTCGCTTACGCCTTCCGGCTGTAGTTCGAAAGAAGCCCTCTGCCCAAAGGGAAGAGGGAGGATGCAAACACATGGCTTCTCTTGTCCTCGGCATCGCCGGCTCGGCGCTGGGCGGGTCGCTGTTCGGCGGCCTCTCCTTTCTCGGCGTGACCGGCGCGCAGCTCGGCGGCGCGCTGGGCACGCTGGCCGGAAGCGAGATCGACGCGGCCATCGCGCCCGGCCGCCACACCTATGGTCCGCGCCTGACCGACACCTCGCTCCAGGCCTCGACCGAAGGCGCGCCGATCCCCCGCCTCTATGGCCGCATGCGGCTGGCGGGCCAGGTCATCTGGGCCAGCCGCTACAAGGAGACCGCGACCACCACGTCCAGCGGCGGCGGCAAGGGCATCGGCGCGCCCTCGGTCAGCGAGACCGACTACACCTATTCGATCTCCTTCGCGGTCGGGCTCTGCGCTTCGGTGACGCGGATCGGCCGGGTGTGGGCCGACGGCAATCTGCTCGACCTGTCGAAGGTCACGACGCGCTTTCATTCCGGCGGCGCGGCGCAGGCGCCCGATCCGCTGATCGCCGACATCGAAGGCGCCGATAACGCGCCGGCCTTCCGCGATCTCGCCTATGTCGTGTTCGAGGATCTGCAGCTCGCCGATTTCGGCAACCGCATCCCGCAGCTTTCCTTCGAGGTCTTTCGCACGCTCGCCGATCCGGGCGCGCTCGAAAGCGGTCTGACCGGCGTGGCGCTGATCCCCGGCGCCGGCGAGTTCGACTACGACGGAACGATCGTCTCCGAAGACGACGGCGAAGGCGGCACCGTGCCGCAGAACGCGCACAATTCCGCCGGCACCGCCGACATCGACGCCTCGCTCGACGAATTGGCGGCGCTGGCGCCAAATCTCGGCGCGGTATCGCTGGTCACCGGCTGGTTCGCGAGCGATCTGCGCGCCGGCACCTGCACGATCAAGCCCGGCGTCGAGACCGCGGCGAAGACGACCTATCCCGAGACCTGGAGCGTGAACGGCATCGCGCGCGGCTCGGCCCATGTGGTGAGCCAGCTCGGCGGCGTTCCCGCCTATGGCGGCACGCCATCCGACGCCTCGATCGTCAGCGCCATCCAAAACCTGAAAGCGCGCGGGCTTCGCGTCATGCTCTGCCCCTTCCTGTTCATGGATATCGCGCCGGGCAACGCGCTGACCGACCCCTATAGCGGCGCGACCGGCCAGCCCGCCTTTCCCTGGCGCGGCCGCATCACCTGTTCGCCGGCGCCGGGCGTCGCCGGTTCGCCCGACCAGACCGCCGCCGCCGCGACGCAGGTGAACGCCTTCTTCGGCAGCGCGACCGCAGCGAACTTCGCGGTGAGCGGCACCACCGTCACCTGGAGCGGCGGCGCCGATTGGGGCTTTCGCCGCATGATCCTGCACTACGCGAAGCTCGCCGCCGCGGCCGGCGGCGTCGACGCTTTCCTGATCGGCAGCGAACTGCGCGGGTTGACCCGCGTGCGCGACAGCGCCACGCACTATCCCGCCGTCGCGGCGCTCAAGACGCTGGCCGCCGACATGCGCGCGATCCTGCCGGCGGCCAAGCTCGGCTACGCCGCGATTGGAGCGAATACAACAATCACCAGACGGGCGGCGGCGCTTTGCTGTTCAATCTCGATCCTTTGTGGTCGGACCCGAACATCGATTTCGTCGGCATCGACAATTACCTGCCGCTGGCCGATTGGCGCGACGGCACCGCGCAGCTCGACTACGACCCGAACGGCACGACCTCGATCTACGACACCGACTATCTCACCGCGAACATCCGGGGCGGCGAGGATTACGACTGGTACTACGCCAGCGACGCCGATCGCGCGGCGCAGATCCGCACGCCGATCACCGATGGGCTCGGCAAGCCGTTCGTGTGGCGCGCGAAGGATTTATGGAACTGGTGGAGCAGCGCCCATTACGACCGCCCCACGGGCAGCGAATCCGCCGCGCCCACCGCCTGGACGCCGCAGGGCAAGCCGATCTGGTTCACCGAGCTCGGCTGTCCCGCCATCGACAAGGGCGCCAACCAGCCCAACGTGTTCTACGATCCAAAGTCCTCGGAAAGCGCGCTGCCTTATTTCTCGACCGGCGCGCGCGACGATCTGATCCAGCGCCGGTTCCTCGAAGCGCATTTCGCGTTCTGGGCCGCGCCCGCGAACAACCCGGCCTCGTCGCACTACGCCGGCCGCATGGTGGACACGTCCAATATATATGTGTGGTGCTGGGACGCGCGGCCCTATCCGTTCTTCCCGGCGCTCTCCACCGTGTGGGGCGATGCCGCGAACTGGCGGCTCGGCCATTGGCTGAACGGCCGGCTCGGCGCCGTCTCGCTGCCCGTCCTCGTCGCCGATGTCTGCGCCGCGGCGAATTTCTCCGGCGCCGACACGTCGGACCTCGACGGCCTCGTCACCGGCTTCGCCGTCACCGACACGATGAGCGTACGCGACGCGCTCGATCCGCTCGCCACCGCGTTTCATTTCGATGCCGCCGAGAGCGAGGGCGCGATCCGCTTCGCGATGCGCGGCCGCCCTTCGGCGCCCGCCGTCGCCGAGGACGATCTGGCGCTTCCCGACAGTGCCGACGGGCTCGGCTTCTCCCTCGTCCGCGCCCAGGAGACCGACCTGCCGAACGTCTCGCGCATCGCCTATATCGACGCTGACGCGGACTATCGCCAGGCCAGCGTCGAGGCACGCCGCCTCGTCACCCGCTCCGACCGCGTCGCGACCTCGCAGATTCCGCTCGTGATGGACCAGGGCCAGGCCATCGGCATCGGCGAGCGGCTGTTGCAGGACGCCTGGGTGATGCGCGAGACCGCGACGCTGGCGCTGCCGCCCTCGCGTCTCGCGCTCGATCCGACCGACGAGATCGTGTTCACGTCGAGCGGCCGGGCCCATCGCCTGCGCCTGACCCAGATCGACGACGCGACATCGCGCGCGCTGGAGGCCGTGGCGACCGATCCTTCGATCTACGAACCGCTCGCCGGCCCGTCGCGCGGCCCGCTGGCGACGCAGCGCCTGACGCAGCCTGGCCGGGCCCTCGCGGTCTTCCTCGATCTGCCGCTGCTCACCGGCAGCGAGGTGCCGTGGGCGCCGCACGTCGCGGTCCATGCGTCGCCCTGGCCCGGCAGCGTGCAGGTGCTCCGCAGCGCCACCGACGCCGGCTTTGCGCTCGACACCACGCTGACCCGCTCCGCGGCCGTCGGCGTCACGACGGCCGATTTCCACGCGGGTCCCGTCTGGCGCTGGGACCGTGTCAACGCGCTCCGGGTCAAGCTCTATGCCGGCGCCTTCGCATCGCGCGACGACCAGTCCGTGCTCGCCGGCGCCAACGCCGTGGCGGCGCAAAACGCCGACGGCGATTGGGAAGTGCTCCAGTTCGCGACCGCGGAACTGACGGCGCCGGACCAATGGACCTTGACGCGCCTGTTGCGCGGCCAGGCCGGAACGGAAGGCGCCATGCGCGCGCCGCTCGCCGCGGGCGCGCGCGTCGTCGCGCTGGACGGCGCGCTGCAACAGCTTTCCCTCGGCCAGAGCGAGGCCCGTCTGCCGTACAATTATTTGTGGGGCCCGCCGCGAGCGCCGATTTCCGATCCATCCTGGCAGGGCGCGTCGCTGCAATTCTCCGCCGCCGGCCTCGTGCCGTTCAGTCCCTTTCACGTCCGGGCGCGGCGGCTGGCGGGCGGCGACCTATCGATATCCTGGCTGCGGCGCGACCGCTCGCCCGCCGCCGCGGGCTGGAACTTGGTCGCGACGCCGATGAGCGAGACCAGCGAGCTCTACGACCTGGAAATCCTCGGCGGCGGCGGCGCGGCGGTGCGAACATTCGCGTCGCTGCCGCAATCCTCGCAGACCTACACCGCCGCCGCGCAGGCGGCCGATTTTCCCGCCGGCCTGCCCAGTCCGCTGGTCGTCAACGTCTATCAACTCTCCTCCGTGGTCGGGCGCGGACGGGTGAAAACGGAGCTCCTCCATGTCTGACACCACGCCGCGTCTCGGCCTGCCCACGCTGCCGCCGACCCCGGTGCAGCCGCACGTCACCCACAACGAAGCGCTCCTGCAGCTCGACGCCCTTGTCTTCGCGCGCTTCCTCGACCGCGACCTGACCGCGCCGCCGGCCTCGCCGGCCGACGGCGACACTTATCTCGTGCACGCCACGGGGGCCGGCGACTGGACCGGACAGGACGGCCAGATCGCCTACGCGGTCGACGGCGGCTGGCGCTTCGTGGTGCCCTTCACCGGGCTCGCCGCCTTGGTCGTCGACGAAGCCAGGCTCGTCGTCTTCACCGGCGCGGCCTGGGTGGACTATGCGAGCATCCTCAATCTCCAGAACGTGCCCCTGCTGGGTGTCAACACCACGGCCGACGCGACCAACAAGCTCGCCGCCAAATCCTCCGCCATCCTGTTCGACAATGTCGGCGGCGGCGTGCAGGCCAAGCTCAACAAGCACGCGTCCGGCGATACCGCCTCGCTGCTCTACCAGACGAATTATTCCGGCCGCGCCGAGCTCGGCCTCGCCGGCGACGATCATCTGCACGTCAAGGTTTCGCCGGACGGCTCGGCCTGGCAGGACGCGCTCACGGTGCGCGCCGACACCGGACGGATCGGCATCAACACGACGAATCCGGGCTCGCTGCTGGAACTGCATGTCGACGGCTCGGTGCCCGATGCGTCGTGGTACTCCGCCGACGATCTCGTCATCGTCAAGGAAAGCAACGGCATCGGTCTCAGCGGATTCGTGGCGAGTACGGCGAACAAACGCATGGTGTTCGGCGGCCGGCGCGCCCGCGGCACGCTCGCGGCGCCCGCCGCGGTGGCGTCCGGCGATTGGACCTTCTCGCTGCTGGGATCGGGCTATGACGGCGCGGCGCAGCGCTCCACGGCGGCGATCACCTTCGGCGTCGACGGCATTGTGGCGTCGGGCGCGCTGCCCCAGCGGATCACCTTCGAGACCGGCACCGGCGCCACGCGCGCCGAACGGGTGCGCATCAACGCCACCGGCGAGTTGGGTGTCGGCAAGACGGCGACGGCGGGCATCCTGCTCGACGTGAACGGGCCGGTCGGCGTGGCGAGCTATACGGTGGCGGCGCTGCCGAGCCCGGCGCAGGCCGGTCAGATCGTCTATGTCGGCAACGAAAGCGGCGGCGCGGTGCTCGCCTTCTCGGACGGCGCCAATTGGCGCCGCGTCACGGACCGGGCGGTGGTGAGTTAACCGATCGACGAAGGCGGCCGCATCGGCGACGCGCGGGCGAGATCTTCGCGCGCATGGAGTCGCTTCTTTTGCGATAGCGCGAATTTCTCGACCAGGTGCGGCGGCAGATGCGCCAAGACGGGCGAATCTTGCGACCGCGCCACCGCATTCCTGCGCACCACGCCCCATCGGGCGGCCGTTCCCGCGCGGGACGGCCGCCCGCTGCGGCGCGTTTTGCCCGCGGCTCACACGAAAGGATCCCGTCATGCTCAATGGATACAAGACCTACATCGTCGGCGCGCTCACCGCGCTCGGTGCGCTCGGCGGCTGGCTCACCGGCGACTTGACGCCGGTCGCGGCGCTCAACCTCGCCGTGCCGGCGGTTCTCGCCATGACCGTGCGCCATGGCGTCGCCAGCACCGCCGGCTAGCGGGCCGCGGCGCCCTTCGCCGCCGTCTCCGGCGGTGGCGAAGACGGCGCCGTCCCTATTTGATCGCGCGCGAGGCGACGGCGGTGCCGGTCGCGAACACGCCGGCGAGGTTCTGCATCGGGCCGAGCGGCTCGACGTCGTCGCGCACGATGCGCACATTGGGCTCGCCGGACAGGATCTTGTGCGTCACACGACCGTCCTGCACCAACACGAAAACCTGCGCGGTCCAGCCGGTCTCGGTCGTCAGATGCTCGAAGCCGAACAGGTCGAGGAACAGGCTGCCGCTGCGCTGGAATTCGTGGTGCTCGACCTTGAAGACGAAGCCCTCGCAGGAGGTGCGCGCCATGATGCAGTCCTGCACCGCGGGATCGAGCTTGTCGAACGCCATCGAGCTGTTGGGCATGAAGCGCTCGACGATCTCCAGATAGGACAGCACCGCGACATTGGGCGTGTGCTGCGCGTCGAAGCCGAGATGGGACAGATCGCTCACCGAACTTTGGTGCAGCGCGATGTCGTCGAACGCCCGGCGCACCGCGCCGTAGGAATTGAACGTGGTCTCGCCGACTTCGCTCTGGCTCGGCAGGAGCATTCCGCCGCAACCCGCAAGAGCGACCACCAAGCCGCACGCACCGATCCCGCGCGCCCAATACGCCAACCGCATCACCAGCCCCCACTCGATCGCGGACATTGTTATCCGCTCGCGCTCATTGGAGCTGAGCATAAGCGCATTTCTGTGCCAAAACGAAGCGGCCGCGCCGCGTGGTGAATCCGGTGCCGCCGCGCCGTATCGCAGTTTTGTGACGGAAAAAAATCGCGGCTTCGCCTAGGATTCTGCCGCGTGATCGCGCCACGGGGCCGCCGCCCAAAAATACGCCACCGGGTCCGGGTATGCCGATGCGTTTCAAACTGCGACGCTCGGTCTCGCATGAAATTTGCAGCGCTGCCCAGGGTTGCCGCGGAACTGTGCCGTTCATGGACTTCGTCAGGAGGATTGCCAGCTACGCCGTGTTCCAGGTGATCGGCTTTCGTCCGTCGCGGGTCAGCGCAAAGGCCTGGGACAACGAATACAAGTCCGGCCATTGGGATTTTCTGGGCCGGCTCGACAGTCTCGGCGGCCTCGCCAGCGTGCTCGGCTATTGCCAGTTCCTGGCGCCGGATTCGATCCTCGATGTCGGCTGCGGCGCCGGCCTTCTGGCGCGCAAGCTGAAGGTGCTGCCCTACAAATCCTATCTCGGCGTCGATCTTTCGGCGGAGGCGATCGCCCAGGCCGCGCCCGTCGCCGACGCGCGCACCGCCTTCGCGGTCGCCGAGGCCGGCGAGTTCCATTCCGACCGCCGCTTCGACGTCGTCATCTTCAGTCAGGTCCTGAACTACGTTCTCGATCCGGACGCCGTGCTGCTGCGCTATGCGCGCTATCTGATGCCGAACGGGCGCATCGTGGTGTCGATGTACGACACCGGCCGCACCCGCGCCGCCTGGGCGCTGATCGAGAAGGCGATGGCGGTCGAGGACGCGATGACCGTCACCCAGTCCACCGGCACGACGACGACGAAACTGCTGCGGCCGCGCGCCGCCTGAACCGTTACGCTGCGAAAGCTTGCGCCGCCGCGCCGCACCGGCGCATCATCCGCGCAACGCTATCGAGTATACGCCCATGAACGTCAGCCAAGCGCTCGCCACGCGCAAATCCGTCCGCGCCTTCCGGCCCGATCCCGTCCCGCGCGCCACGATCGAGGAAATCCTGCTGAAGGCCGCGCGCGCGCCGTCGGGCGGCAACCTCCAGCCCTGGAAGGTGCATGTCCTGCTCGGCGCGGCGCGCGACGAGCTCGTGCGGCGCGCCAAGGAGCGCATGGCGGTCAACCCGCGCGGCGGCGTGCCGGAGTATCACATCTATCCGCCCGAACTGACCGAGCCCTACAAGACGCGCCGCTTCCAGGTCGGCGAGCAGATGTACGCGACGATGAACATTCCGCGCGAGGACAAGCGCGCCCGCTTGGCGCAGTTCGTGCGCAATTGGGAATTCTTCGGCGCCCCCGTCGGGCTGATCTTCTCCATCGACCGGCAGATGCAGCAGGGCCAATGGTCCGACCTCGGCGGCTTCCTGCAGTCGATCATGCTGCTCGCGCGCGAATACGGCCTTTCGACCTGCGCCCAGGAAGCCTGGGCGCCGTTCCACGAGGTCATCCGCGACTATCTGAAGATCCCGCCGGAAGAGATGATCTTCTGCGGCATGGCGGTCGGCCATGCCGATGACGCCGCGCCGATCAACAGCCTCGTCTCCGAGCGCGCGCCGCTGTCGGAATGGGCCGTGATCCGCGAGACGGCGTGAACCGGCGAACGGATCGCGTCGCGGTCTGTCAGGCGTCCGGAAAGCGCCGGCTCAGGAAGCGCGAGCGCGCCAGTCCGAAGCGGCGCTGCGCCTCGACGGCCTTGGTGAGGCCGATGCGCGGCCCGACCGAAAGCTCGGCCATGTCGGCCGCGCGATAGAGCGCGAAGGGCGGCGCGCCCAGCGCCATCCCGTTCTGCGCGTCGCTGATGCCCAGCGCCTGGCACAGCCGCCCGGGCCCGCTGCACAGAAGGCCGGGCACGTCGGTCCCGCGCCGCGCTTGCATCTTGGCGATCCCGAAGCGCGGCTCCAGCGCGCGGATCAGAACGGCGCTGGCCTCGACGCACACGAAGTTCAGGCACCAATGCATGCCGTAGATGCGATAGACATAGGCGTGCCCCGGCGGGCCGAACATCACGGCGTTGCGCCTGGTCTGCCGCCGCCCGAAGGCGTGCGAGGCCGGATCGGAACTGTCATAGCTCTCGGTCTCGACGATGACGCCGCCCACGCCGCCGAAGGTCAGCGTCGTGCCGATCAGGGCGCGGGCGACGGTATCGGCGTCGCGCGCGAAGAAGTTCTTGGGCAGGGGTTTGCGCGCGGGCATGCCAGGACCTGATAGGAGCGCCGTGCCCACTATTATATACCACCCTGGCAGGCAACAGCGCCGCGCCGATGACCTTTCAACCGAACGAAACGATGTCGAACCGCGGCCGATGCCGATGCCGGCAAATGAGAAACCCGCGCCGGCTTTCGCCGACGCGGGCTCTCGCTTGAAAGTTCGGCTCCTACAGGGAGGGGCTTACTGCGGAACCGGCCCTCAAGTTTCGCGTCATCCGGTCAGAGCCGGATGAAACCGATGAACGCGCCCGTATAGGGATTGACCTCGACGAAGCTCGAATGCCCGAGGCGGTCGAAGCTGCGCACGACATAGTGGCCGCGCAGGAAATAGGGCGTTCCGACATAGCGGATGCGGTGGGCGCGCAGCGTGCTGAACACGACGCGATGATCGACCACGACGCGGCGCTCGACGCCGCGATGTCCGGCATGGCCCCACACATCGGCCTGCGCCGCGGGCGCGGCCGCCAGGCCCAGCGTGATCGCCGCGGCGGCGGCCGTGAGGATCTTCCTGATCTGCATCTTCGTCTCCATCTCGCCCGTCGGGCCTTGGTTAAGGGAGCCGCGGCGCCTTGGCCTTGGCTCCGGGTCCGTCTGGACCCCGTTTCGATGTCGCGTAAGATGCGCCTCGCCGCCTGAACGCGTTCTGGACGCAGTGTTCATTCGAGGTTCATGTCGCGGGCCATAAAAACCGGCATGCGCGCTCGATTTATCCTCGCCCTGATTCCGTTGCTGCTGGCCACACCGGCCTTCGCGCGCAGCACGCTGGACAGCATCCTGCCGCATATCCGCGCCCAGCATCCCGGACGGCTCTCCGACGCCGAGCCCTGGACCGACGGCGAGGGCAGGCCGCATTACCGCATCAAGTGGATGACGCCCGAAGGCCGCATCCTCTATTTCGACGCCGATGCGAATACCGGGCGCTACTCCAACGCCGGCGGCGACGAGCGCAACGACTCGCGCGGCCGTCAGGGCCGCGACGACTGGGGATATGGCGGCAACCGCGGCGGCCGGGACGAAGGCGAAGATCGCGGCGGCCGCCGGCACTGGAACGGCGACTACGGGGATCGCGGCAATGGCGACTGGCGCGGCAACGGCGATTGGAGCGGGCGCGGCGACTGGCATGGCCGCGACGGCGGAAATTGGCATCGCGGCGGCGGCCAAGGCGGCTGGCGCGGCGGCGGCAATCGGGGCGATAATGGAGGCTACCGTCACCACGGCAGCAACGGAAGATGAGAATCCTGCTCGTTGAAGACGACAAAGACCTGCAGCGTCTCCTGAAGAAGGCGCTGAGCGATTCCGGCTATGTGGTCGACACCGCGGCCGATGGCGAGGAAGGCCACTTCCTTGGCGACACCGAGCCTTACGACGCCGTGATCCTCGACCTCGGCCTGCCCAAGCTCGACGGCGTGCGCGTGCTCGAGCGATGGCGCAAGGACGGCAAGACCATGCCGGTCCTGATCCTGACGGCGCGCGACCGCTGGAGCGACAAGGTCGCGGGCTTCGACGCCGGCGCCGACGACTATCTCGCCAAGCCTTTCGTGACCGAGGAACTGCTCGCCCGCGTCCGCGCGCTGCTGCGCCGCGCGGCCGGCCTCGCCACCAGCGAGATCGAGATCGGCCCCCTGCGCATCGACACCCGCGCCAGCCGCGTCACGGTGAACGGCAATCCGGTGAAGCTGACGAGCCTGGAATACCGCCTCTTGTCCTATCTCGCCCATCACAAGGGCAAGGTGGTGAGCCGCACCGAGCTGGTGGAGCATCTCTACGACCAGGATTTCGACCGCGATTCGAACACGATCGAGGTGTTCGTCGGCCGCCTGCGCAAGAAGCTGGACACCGACCTGATCCAGACCGTCCGCGGCCTCGGCTATTGCCTGGACGAGAAGCAGTCGGATTCGCGCTAGTTATAGTTCGTCATGACCGGCCTTGTGCCGGCCACCCATAATCCCGGACGCCGCAGTTACGAGCGCGATTCTCTTATAAGCGGAAGCGCCAATGACAAGCTCCGAAATGATGTGTTCATGGATGGCCGGCACGGAGACGGTTGTGACGATCTTCATTTGCGACGTTGCATGAACCTCACCGCCCGCTTCCGCTTCAACTCGCTCGCCTTCCGGTTGATCGCGGCGGCCGCCGTCTGGACGCTGTTCGCGCTGGTGGCGGGCGGGCTCATCCTCTCCAACGCCTTCCGCACCTCGGTGCAGGACGATTTCGACTCCAAGCTGCGTTCCGATCTCGTCCAGCTCGTCGCCGCCGCCGGTCACGACCCCAACGGCGAAATCCTGCTCGACCGTCAATATCTGAGCGTGGAATACCTGCCCGCCTATTCCGGCAAGTACTGGCAGATCGCGTCCGTCGGCAACGCCGAAAAGCCGCTGTTCTCGCGTTCGCTGCTCGATCACACGCTGGCCTTCGTCGGCGCCACGCAAATCCATGACGGCGTCGTGGCCGGCCATGGCGAAGGCCCCGACGGCCAATATCTGCGCATCTTCGCGCGCCGCATCGAATTTCCCATCGACGCGACCGCCAAGCCCGACGACAACCGCGCCTACATGTTCTATGTCGCCGCCGACATGAAGGAGATGAACGACCGCGTCGCGGCTTTCAACGGCACGCTGTTCTGGTCCTTCGTGGTCCTGGGGATCGGCCTCGTCGCCGCGGTCTTCCTCCAGGTCCGCATCGGCCTGCAGCCGCTGCGCCGGGTGACGCTCGCGTTGCACCGCATCCGCGACGGCAGCGCGCGCCGCCTCGACGGCAGCTTTCCGTCGGAGATCGAGCCGCTCGTCTCCGAGCTGAACAGCCTGATCGAACACTCGGCCGAGGTCGTCGGCCGCGCCCGCTCCTACGTCTCCAATCTGGCGCACTTCCTGAAGACGCCGCTGACCGTGCTGACGAGCGAGGCGGAGGCGCAGCCCGGCCCGCTCGCCGACGTCGTCAACCGCCAGGCCCTGGCCATGCGCCGGCAGGTCGATCACTACCTTGCCCGCGCCCGCGCCGCCGGCGCGCTCGACGTCCTCGGCAATCGTACCTCGGTTTCGCAGGTGCTCGACGATCTTGCCCGCACGCTCCGGCGCATCCATCGCGACCGCGATATCGTGATCGACATCGCCTGTCCGCCGGCCCTGGCCTTCCGCGGCGAACGCCAGGATTTGGAGGAGATGGCGGGCAATCTGATCGACAATGCCTGCAAATGGGCGTCGTCGCGGGCGCGCATCACGGCGCAGCCCGCCGGCGCGCAATTCACGCTCCTGGTCGAGGACGACGGCCCCGGCCTGACGCCGCGGGAGCGCGAGCAGGTCGGCGAACGCGGCGAAAGGCTGGACGAGAGCGTGCCCGGCACCGGCCTCGGTCTTGCCATCGTGCGCGACATCGCCAAGCTCTATGGTGGGGCGCTCGACCTCGGGGCCTCGGATTTGGGCGGTTTGGCGACAAAATTGACACTGCCGGCAATCGTTTAGGCCTAATTGTGACAAGTCTGTTGGCCGGCGAAACATCGCATTAACCGACCATCGCCTATAGCTGGAGGGTATGGCCGCGACGCGACAGGATGCGACAGCGGCCCTGGGGATTGCATGCTTACGCCGGAACGAACCGGACTGCTGAAATCGTTCTTGGGCGGCCTGCCCGAGCAGATCGCCACGCGTCTGGCGCAGGCGGTGGAGGTCGACAGGCTGGTCGACGGCAAGTCGCTCCCCCATGAGATGATCCTCGAAGGCCTGCGCCCGGTCTTGCGCCGCAACACCGGTGCCGATCGCACGCCGACGCCGCTGCGCGCCTTCTGCCTGCCATTCGAGGATCTCTTCACACTCCTGCCGCGCAACGCCAAGCAGAAGGGTTCCATCGCGCGCGGCAGCGTCACGCCGGTATGGGCCTTCGTCAGCCAGACGCTGCTCGTCGAGCAGACCAAGGACTACATCCGCGACTTCAAGGCACTGGTGACGGCCGGCAAGCAGGCTGAAGCGGGCGCCCGTGCCGCCGCCTTCTGGCCCGTCGCCGCGGCCGCGCTGGGCGGCGCGCTCGCCGATACCAAGAAGGCGCGGGCCGCGCTCGGATCCGACCTTGTCTGCGCCGATGCGGCGGAGATGGCGCTGCTGCTCGGCATCGGGGCCGATGTCATCGCCATCCAGCATCTGCTGCCCAGGCTCGTGCCCTCGCTGACCGACGAGCTGCTGTGGTCGCTGCGCAAGATCTACGACCGGCTGGCGGCGAACGCGCCCGACGCGGCGCCCTATGTCGCGGTCATCGCGATGCACCGCCTGGCGCGGCCCTGGGAAGCGCTGAAGCTGCCGCTGCTGGTCTCGCGCCAGACCCAGGACACGCTGATCAGTTCGACCGACATGGGCCTCGTCGGCGAGATCCTGTTCGGCGAGATCGAGAGCCACGGCAATGCGGTGCGCGACGTGCGGCCGCCGAACTTCGATCCCAACCAGCTGCTCGATAGCCTGGCGCGCTTCACCACGCTGTCCTCGGGCATCGTCAAGGGCATCGAGATGCGCCGCGACGGCAAATGGGGCCAGCGCCTGATGAAGGACCGCGCGGCGCTCGCCGAAGTAATGGAAGGCCTGATGGAGCGCGCGCCCAAGGAATTGTCGGCAGCGCTGCCCTTGCAGAAGAGCGGCAGCTTCGGCGGCGGGCCGAAATATCCGGATTTCACCAAACCCGTCGATTCCGACAAGAGCGAGCGCGCGCTGCGCTATGCCAGGCTCGTCGCCGGCTGCAAGACGCTCGCCGCCGCCGCCTCCTTCGGCGCGGCGCAGAAGAAGGCGGACGAGGAAATGTGCCAGCTCCTGCGCAGCTACAACGAGGACGTGGTGAAGGAGCTGCGCACCGCCGACGGCGCGCGTCGCGCCGTGGTGGAAAGCCAGTTCGAGGTCGTCTCGAACCTGACCGCGATCCTTTTCAGCGAAGAGGAAGCCGATCTCCTGCGCCGCCGCGGCAAGGCCGCGATCCAGGCCGCCGCCGCGGCGTAGACGCCAGTACCAAAAATTGGTATACCCGTTCCGGGAGACAATCATGAGCCGGAACACGTCCGTCAGCCTCGGCGATCACTTCGCCGCCTTCATCGACGAACAGGTGTCGCAGGGCCGCTACGGCTCGGCGAGCGATGTCGTGCGTGCCAGTCTGCGCCTGCTTGAAGAACGGGAAGCCAAGCTCAAGGCGCTCCGCGACGCCCTGATCGCCGGTGAGAACAGCGGCCCGCCCCGGCCTTTCGACTTCGACGCGTTCTTGAAGCGCAAGAATCGCGAATTTCGCGCCCGCAAGCGCAAGTCGCCGAAGAAGCCCTGATGTCCGCCTACATCCTTGCGCCGCTCGCCGAAGCGGACCTGGATGACATCTGGGAATTCGGCGCCGATCGCTGGGGTGTCCGTCAGGCCAATATCTATGCCGTTCAATTGAGACGCGCGATTGAACGTGTCGCCGCGCGGCCCGCGCGTGGACGGATGTGCGACGACATCCGTCCCGGCTATCATCGCATCTCCGTCGGCTCACATGTCGTGTTCTATCGGACGATGGAAACCGGCATCGTCATCGTCCGCGTGCTGCACCAAAACATGGACTTCGACCGGCATCTCTAAGGCGCGGCTCACACCGCGCCTTCCTGTTTCAGCGCCGCAATCTCGATTCCGCTGAAGCCCAGTTCGCGCAGCACCTCGTCGGTGTGTTCGCCCAACAGCGGCGGACGCGCGCGCACCGTTCCGGGCGTGCCGTGCAGTTTCACCGGCGTCGCCGCAACCTTGGCCGCGCCGATGCCGGGAAAGTCGATGTCCGCGAAGAAATCGCCGCCGGCGACATGCGGATCGTCGAGCGTCTCGCGCGGGCGCAGCACCGGTCCGGCCGGCACGCGCGCGCCCTCGAAGGCCGCGATCGCTTCGGCGCGGGTGCGTTGCGCCACCCAGGCCCCGACGCGCTCGGAGATGACCGCGCCGTGATCGCCGCGCGCCTTGTCGGAGGAAAAACGCGGGTCCTTGAGCCATTCGGCCGCGCCGATCAGCCTGGCGGCGCGGCGGAACAACGGATCGCCGTTCACCGCCACGGTGATCCAGCCGTCCCTGGCCTTGTAGATGTCCGACGGCCCCGCCGTCTGGCTGCGGTTCAGCGTCGGACGGCGATCGAGTTTCAGCGCATCCTCCTCGATCAGGGTCGGCGCGAAGAAGGTCAGCGCTGTGCGCAGGAGCGCGCCCTCGACCAATTGTCCCTTGCCGTTCGCCTCGCGCGCCCGCAGCGCCGCGGCGACGCCGAGCGCAAGCAGCGAAGCGGTGCCGAAATCGACATAGGGCGCGCTGCAGCGCACCGGCTGCTCCTCGGTGCCGGAGAACCAGGTCGCGCCCGACATCGCCTGCGCCACGCCGTCGAAGCCGACGCGCCCCGCATAGGGTCCTTCGAGGCCGAACGCCGTGCCGACCGCCAGGATGGCGCGCGGGTTGAGCGCGCTGACGCTTTCCCAGTCGAGCCCCATCGCCTTCAGCGTCTCGGCCGGCAGGTTCGCCACCACCACGTCGGCGCTCCGCACCAGGCGGCGCACCACCTCGCGTCCGGCGTCGTTCATCGGATCGCAGGTCAGGCTGCGCTTGTTGCGGTTCATCTGCAGGAACATGGCGCCTTCGCGCGGTTCGCCGCCTTCGCCGAAAGCGAGCGGCACAAGGGTGCGGTCCTCGCGGCCCTCGCGCTTTTCCACCCGGATGACGTCGGCGCCGAGATCGCCGAGCAGCGCCGCGCAATAGGGTCCGGCGATATAGCGGCCGAAATCGACGACGCGGAGCCCGTCGAACGGCCCCGGGGAATATTCGGCCACGGCGCTCGAACCCTTCTGGAATGCGGCGGCGACTATAGCGCCCGTGCCGGAAATTGCATGGCGCCGCCTTCCATGCCAAAGGAGCGGGGTCGTCGCCAGGAACCGCCATGCCGCCGAAACACAACCCGCTCAAACTGAACCCGCTGCAGCTCCGGACATTGACCCTGCTGCAGGCCATTGCCGCGATTCCCGGCGCCGGCGGCGTGCTCCCCAGCGGCGAGGTTCGCATCGCGCAGTTTCCCAATGCGCATGGCGATCACTTCCACCTGGGCGACGCCGTGGTCGCCGGCAAGGACGCGACTGGGCTCTACAACGAGGCGGTGTGGAACGCGCTGACCCGCAAGGGCCTCGCCCGCGCCGACTATCCGCGCGAGATGATTCTCACGGCGGAGGGCCTTGCCTACGAGACCGGCCTCGCGGGCGAGATCCTGCACAAGAGCGGGCATTAGAATGAGTCGACCCTCCCTCGAGGGGAGGGCAGTAATGAAAGCGATGCCGTCACCGATGCATCTCCATCACCGGTTCGAACAGATCCGGCGCGTCGGCCTGCTTGAGATAGGCGTCCAGATGCGGACCGTCCGCCGTGATCGCCACCGAATCGAAGCTCATCGCGCCCACCTTGTTCGGCGTGATCGTGCCCTCGATCTTCCCCGCGCGGATCGCGGCCGTGACCTTCTTTTCGTCCAGCGTGAACAGCGCCAGCCTGTCGCCCTCGATCCGGTAGAGGAGGGGGATGCTCTGGCCCGCGATTTTGTCCTTCGGCGGCCCGCCATCTTCGCCGGTCTCGCGGACGTTCATGTAGTGATTGGCGCCCAGCGTCACCGTCGTCAGCGTCAGCGTGCCCCAGGACGCCTTGTCGTCCCCGTTCTTCGGCGCGAATCCGACCACCGTCAGCGTGGCATCGGCGTTGAGGATGACGTGGTAATAGCCTTCGGCGCGGTCCTTGTCCGACTTGCCGCGCCAAGTGCCTTCCAGCGCCGGATCGTTGACATAGCCGACGCTGGTGCCGACCGGCTCCTTCACCGCGACGCAGCCCGCGAGGACGAGCGCGAGAAGCATGGCGCAGACGCCGACGGCGAGCCTCATCGCCTCACTCCACCTTGCGCACGGTGAAGAACGGCTGCAAAAACAGCTTGGCCGCGCCCGGCGCGGCGAAATAGGCGTCGAGCGCCTTCGGGTCGGCGGTGATCGTCACGTCGCCCCACTGGCCCTTTTCGACGGTGCCCTTGATCTTGCCGGCCGCGATCGCCGCCTTCACCGCGTCCTCGTCCATCAGCGAAAAGGTCAGCACGCCCTTGGCGTCCAGCCGGTAGAGGACGGGCACCGTGCCCGCCGGCGCGTTTTCCGGCTTGCCGTTGGTCCACAGCAGCCGCGCGTTCATATAGCGGTTGGCGCCCAGCGTCGCGGTGGTCGCGGTCACGACGTTCCAGTCTTCCGCCTTCGGCCCGGACTCGACGATCACCGCCGCGAGCGTGCCGTCGCTCTGCTGGAGCAGATGCAGATAGAACGGCTTGCCGTCCGAATTCGTCCCTTTCCAGGTGCCCGTCAGGACCGGGTCCGGCTTGATCCCCGCAGTGGTCCCAAGCGGATGGCCGGTCGTCGGCGGATAGCAGGCCGAAAGCGCCAACGTCGCCGCAAGCGCAAGCACGAGTTTGATCCTGGTCATGGAACGATCCCCTGGGATGGGCAAAGCCTGCGCGACAAATTGGGCGGAAGAGCGGCCGATATTTGGTTTGCCCGCGTCGGCTCAGTATAGTCCGCGCCGCCCGCACAACCGAACACCCGATGAACGCCAAACAGCGCCGCCGTTTTGCCTTCGCCGCGACCCTGGTGGTCGCCGGCGGGGTCGCGGCCGTGCTCGTCGTCTTCGCGCTCAAGGATAACGTTCTCTACTTTTACAGTCCGAGCGACGTCTTCGCCAAGCATGTCCAGGCCGGGGTGAATTTCCGCATCGGCGGTCTTGTGGTCGTGCATAGCGTCGACCGCGGTCCCGGCGCCGACGTCCGCTTCGCCGTCACCGACGGCAGGGCGCAGGTGCCGGTGCGCTTCCACGGCGTGCTGCCGGCGCTGTTCCGCGAGGGCCAGGGCGTGGTCGCGCTCGGCGCCATCGACGAGGCCGGCACGTTCGACGCCAGCGAAGTGCTTGCCAAGCATGACGAGCGCTACATGCCGCCCGAGGTCGTGGCCGCGCTCAAGAAAGCGGGACGCTGGAAGGAAGGCCCCCAATGAGCAAGAGAAGATGACCGGCGAGATCGGCCTTCTGGCGCTCTGCCTCGCGCTGGCGCTGGCCCTCGTGCAGGCGATGACGGGGCTCGCCGGCACGCGCCCCAAATCCGAACTCGCGCGCCGCGTGGCGACTACCGCGTCGCTGGGACTGCTTGTCTTCGTCGGCCTGTCCTTCGGCGCGCTGACCTATGCCTCGGTGACCGATGATTTCTCGATCCTCAACGTGGCGCAGAATTCGCACACGCTGAAGCCCTTGATCTACAAGATCTCCGGCGTGTGGGGAAACCACGAAGGCTCCATGATGCTGTGGGTGCTGGTGCTGGCGCTCTATTCCGGCGCCGTCGCGCTCAGCCGCCGCGGCGGCGAACGCCTTGTCAGCGGCGCGCTCGGCGTCCAGGGTTTGATCGCCGCCGCTTTCATCCTCTTCATTCTCTTTACGTCGAATCCCTTCCTGCGCCTCGATCCGGCGCCGTTCGAAGGCGCGGGACTCAATCCGCTGCTGCAGGATCCGGGCCTCGCGATCCATCCGCCGGTGCTCTACATCGGCTATGTCGGGCTTTCCGCGGCGTTCTCCTTCGCGGCGTCGGCGCTGATCGCGCAAGAGCGTGATTGGGCGCGCGCGGCGCGGCCCTTCATGCTGGTGGCGTGGATCGCGCTGACGCTCGGCATCGCGCTAGGAAGCTGGTGGGCCTATTACGATCTGGGCTGGGGCGGCTTCTGGTTCTGGGACCCGGTGGAGAATGCCTCGCTGATGCCCTGGCTGGTCGCCACCGCGCTGCTCCATTCCGCGCTCGCCACCGAGCGCACCGGCGCCTTCCGCTCCTGGTCGCTGCTGCTCGCCATCGCGGCCTTCTCGCTCAGCCTGATCGGCACGTTCCTGGTGCGCTCCGGCGTGCTGTCCTCGGTGCATTCCTTCGCCAAGGACCCGACGCGCGGGCTTTACATCCTCGCGCTGATCTTCACCGCCATCGGCGGCGCCCTGGCGCTGTTCGCCTGGCGCGCGCCCAAGCTGGAGGAGGGGACGCATTTCGAGATCGTCAGCCGCGAGACCTCGCTGCTGATCAACAACGTCTTCCTCACCGCCGCGGCCGCGACCGTCTTCATCGGCACGCTCTATCCGCTGGTGCTCGACTCGCTGACCGGAACCAAGCTTTCCGTTGGGCCGCCCTATTTCGCGATCACCTTCGCGCCGATCTTCGGCCTCTTGCTCCTGCTGGTCCCGTTCGGACCCCGGCTCTCCTGGCAGAAGGGCGATCTGCGCCAGGCGCTGCGCACGCTGGCGCCGGCTTTCGGCATCGCGCTCGTCGTCGCGATTTCGGTTCTCGCCTTCACGTCGCCGCATACGCTGACCGGCGCCGCGATGTTCGGCCTCGCCGCCTGGCTGATCGCGTCGAGCGCCATCGACCTTGCAAAACTCAACTGGCGCGCCGCGCGCATCGGGGCTTTCGCCTCGGCGCTCGCCCATGCCGGCCTCGCCGTGACGCTGATCGGCATCGCCGGCACCACGCTGTGGAAAAGCGAGGGTCTCGAAGTCCTGAAATTCGGCGAGAGCATGCATGTCGGCGGCTACACGCTTCGGCTCGACGGCGTGCGCGGGGTGCAGGGGCCCAACTACCAGGCGGCGCATGCCGATGTGACGGTGCTGAGCGACGGCCGGGCCATCGCGGTCATGCATCCCGAGCGCCGGATCTTCCCCGCCGAACGGCAGGAAACCATCCAGACCGCGATCCGCACCACGATCCTGGCCGATCTTTATCTCGCGCTCGGCGACCGGCGCGACGATACGCACTGGACCCTCCGTGCCTATGTCAATCCGCTGGCGCCGTTCATCTGGCTGGGCGCGGTGGTGATGGCGCTCGGCGGCTTCGCCTCGCTCGCCGGCCGCCTGCGCAGCCGGCGCGGCGTTCCCGACGCGGTCGCGGTCCCCGCCGAATGAGGACGATCCTCGCCGCGCTGCTGTTGCTGATATCGGCGGCGGCGTCCGCCGCGCCGGCACCGGGAACGCTGTCCGATCCGGCGCAGGAAGCGCGCGCCCGCGCCTTGCAGAAGGAACTGCGCTGCATGGTCTGCCAGGGCGAGTCGATCGACGAATCCAACGCGCCGCTCGCCGCCGATCTGCGCGCCCTGATCCGCGCCCATATCGCGGCCGGCGAGAGCAACGACGACATCAAGCAGTTCCTCGTCGCGCGTTACGGCGATGTTATCCTGATGCAGCCGCCGTTCGACGCGAACACTTACGCCTTATGGCTGACACCTTTTCTGGTCTTGATAACGGCCGCGGGCGTCGCCATTTGGGTTGTTGTCCGGTCCAGCCGAACAGGCGAGGCCTGAACCAGCCACCAGTCACGAATGCGCGAGACTCCCGGGCTGCACCGGTTCATTACGGCGAGTTAATGATACAGTAGGAATTAAGCAACGTAGATCGTGTACTTGGCGGAGTGACCGCCGGTCCAGGAGAGTCAGATGAACGACCCCAAGCCCCATCCCATCAAGCGCCACCGCCACGCCATCGCCATGGGCACGGCCGCCGCTGTCGTCCTGATCGGTCTGAGCGCCTTCGCGCTGGTGCCTGGCGTCCGCCCGGTCAACGACACCGCGCCGCGCCAATTCGCCGCCGCCGAGCCGGTCCGCAGCGCCCCGCCGCGCATGCTGGAGAACGGCGCGCCGTTCAGCTTCGCCGACCTCGTCGAGCGGGTGAGCCCCGCCGTCGTCACCATCACCGCCGAAACGGTCGATACCAGCCCGGTCGCGAACGACGATCTGCCGCCGCAGCTTCGCGACTTCTTCAACCAGTACGGCCAGGGCCAGGGCCGTCCCACCACGCCGCGCAAGGCGATCTCCGCCGGCTCGGGCTTCATCATCGACAAGGGCGGCCTCGTCGTGACCAACAACCACGTCATCGAGAATTCGCACAAGATCACCGTCAAGCTGCCCGACGGGCGCAGCTTCGACGCCAAGCTGATCGGCAGCGACGCGCTGACCGACGTCGCCCTGCTCAAGATCAAGAGCGACAAGCCGCTGCCCACCGTCGAATTCGGCGACGATCGCCAGGTCCGCGTCGGCGACTGGGTGGTCGCGGTCGGCAATCCGTTCGGCCTTTCCAACTCCGTCACCGCCGGCATCGTGTCGTCGCTCGGCCGTGACATCGGAAACGGTCCGTATACGGACTTCATCCAGATCGACGCGCCGATCAACCGCGGCAATTCCGGCGGCCCGACCTTCGACCTGCGCGGCCAGGTCATCGGCATGAATTCGATGATCTTCTCGCCCTCGGGCGGCAGCGTCGGCATCGGCTTCGCCATTCCGGCCTCCACCATCCACGACGTGATCGCGCAGCTTCAGAGCCACGGGCATGTCGACCGCGGCTATCTGGGCGTGAACATCCAGAGCATCACGCCCGACATCGCGGCTTCGCTCGGCATCGCCGATCCCAAGGGCGCCATCGTCGCCCAGGTCGTGCCCGGCGGTCCCGCCGCGCTGGCCGGCTTCCAGCAGGGCGACGTCGTGGTGGCGCTCAACGGCCGCAATGTCGAGGATTCGCGCGACCTGACGCGCCACATCGCCTCGCTGCCAGCCGGCGCCTCGGCGACCTTCACGGTGCTGCGCGGCGGCACGCAGAAGAACATCACCGCCAAGATCGGGGCGCGCCCCGACCAGCGCGTCGCCTCCAACGACGATCCGGACAACAATGACGGCGCCCAGACGATGGGCGGCAACCAAGCCCAGGCGATGGGCCTCGGCCTCGCCTCGGTGACGCCGGAAGCGCGGCGCAACTTCAACATCGACGCCGCCATCGACGGCGTGCTCGTCACCCGCGTCGATCCCAACAGCGATGCCGGCGACAAGGGCATCCAGCCGGGCGATGTCGTGCTCTCGGTCGCCAACAAGCCGGTGCGCAATCCGCGCGACGTGCTGGCCGAGATCGCGGCCGCGCGCTCAGCCGGCCATAAATCTGTCCTGCTTCTCGTCGCGACCCAGGGCGGCACCCGTTTCGTCGCCGTGGACATCGGACAAGCCTGAGGGGGCGAGACGAAAACGAATTATCCGGAGCGAAGGCCTCGGATATCACGTGTACCGGGTCCGTGACGCAAGTCGCGGCCCCGGCCCCCGCGCCGGTGGTGGTGGCCCCATCCCCCCGTTGCTGCCGCCGGCGCGGACCCTATTGCAGAGTGGAGGGACCGCTTGCGCATTCTCGTGGTGGAAGACGACCTGGAAGCCCAGCGCTACCTCGTCAACGGGTTGAAGGAAGCGGGCCATGTCGTCGACGACGCCGCCGACGGCGAGACCGGCCTGACGCTGGCGCTGTCGCGACCTTACGACGTGGCGATCATCGACCGCATGCTGCCCAAGCTCGACGGCCTGAAGGTCGTTGCCGACATGCGCGAGCACTCCAACACCACGCCCGTCCTGTTCCTGAGCGCGCTGTCGGAAGTCGACGACCGGGTGAAGGGCCTGAAGGCCGGCGGCGACGACTACCTGACCAAGCCCTATGCCTTCGTCGAATTGCTGGCGCGGATCGACGCCTTGATGCGCCGCCGCTCGCCGCAATCGGTGAAGACCAGGCTCCAGGTCGGCGACCTGGAACTCGACCTGCTCACCCGCACCGCGCAGCGCGCCGGCGCCGCCATCGATCTTCAGCCGCGCGAATTCCGCCTGCTCGAATATCTCATGCGCCATGCCAGCCAGGTGGTGACCCGCACCATGCTGCTGGAGAGCGTGTGGGAATATCACTTCGATCCGCAGACCAACGTGATCGACGTGCACATCTCGCGCCTGCGCGCGAAGATCGACAAGGGCTTCGACACCGCGCTGCTGCACACGGTGCGCGGCGCCGGCTACATGATACGCGCGGCGCGCCCGGCGGCGTGATCGGTGCGTGCACCGAGCATCCTCAGGACGCAGGCCTACCGGATCGTCCTCGTCTATGTCGCGGTCTTCGCCGTCTCGGTGACGGCGCTGATCGCCTTCACCTATTGGAACACCAAGCGGGCGCTCGACGCCCAGACCGACCAGATCATCGCCGCCGAGATCGCGGGCCTGTCCGAGCAGTACCAGCAGCTCGGCCTGCGCGGCCTGGCCGACGTGGTGATCAGCCGCTCCGCCCATGGCGGCCCCGGCCTCTATCTTCTGGCCAACCGCTACAAGCAGCCCATCGTCGGCAATCTGGACGCGTGGCCCGGCAATGGCGAGAAGCCCAACAGCTTCGTCGATTTCGACTACCAGCGCCGCGTCGAGAACCAGCTCGAAACGCGCGAGGCGCGCGGCCGCGTCTTCGCGCTGGCCGGCGGCTTCAACCTGCTCGTGGCCCAGGACGTCCATGAGCGCTACCTGACCGAGCGGCTTTTCACCACCACGCTGCCCTGGACGGTCGGCCTCGTGCTGCTTTTGGGCCTGATCGGTGGAGCACTGATGAGCCGCAACATGCTGGCGCGCCTCGACCAGATCAACCGCACCAGCGCCGAGATCATCGAGGGCGACCTGACGCGCCGCGTTCCGGTCAGCGACGCGCATGACGAGTTCGACGCGCTGGCCGAGAACCTCAACGCCATGCTCGACCGGATCGAGCGGTTGATGAAGGGCGTGCGCGAGGTGACCGACTCCGTCGCTCATGATCTGCGCACGCCGCTCAATCGGTTGCGCAACCGGCTGGAGTCGGTGCTGCGCCACATCGACCCCGCCAGCAACCAGGCTCCCGAGATCGAGGCGGCGGTCGCGGAGACCGACCAGCTCATCGCCACCTTCAACGCGCTGCTCCTGATCGCCGAGGCCGATGCCGGCGTGGGGCGGGGCAAGATGGCACCGATCGACCTGGCGCCCATCGCCGAAGACATGGCGGAGCTCTATGCCCCGCTCGCCGAGGAAAAAGGCGTCGGCCTCAAGATCGATCCGGCAGGGGCCACCATGATCGAGGGTAATCGCAGCCTGATCAGCCAGGCGCTCGCCAACCTCGTCGACAACGCGATCAAATACACCCCGTCGGGCGGCCGGGTGACCGTCACCGCGCTCGAAACGCCGCAAGGCGTCGAGCTGCGCGTCGCCGACAGCGGCCCCGGCATCCCGGTCGAGGAACGCCAGCGCGTCGTCGAACGCTTCGTCCGCCTCGAAGCCAGCCGCAACTCGCCCGGTACCGGCCTCGGTCTCAGCCTGGTCGCCGCCGTGGCGCGGCTGCACGACGCGCGCCTGATCCTGGAAGACAATACCCCCGGCCTGCGCGCCATCATCCGCTTCCCGCGGCCCGCGCCGCGGGCGCGCTAGAAAAACCAAGTCGACGACGACTGGCTTTTGCACGCAGAATTTCGTATATTTGAAATCGTCAGCCTGAGTCTTTCGTCGGCAAGTATCCGACCCCACGTAGCCCGAATAGCCGTTCCAACCTTCAAGTATCCGCGACCGCGTGTCTCCTGTGTAGCGCAATCGAGTTCGTCTCGTTCCTGCTGCCTCAAACGGAGTCCCGACATGCCGAAGAACATAAGACTCGCCGCGATTTCGCTGGTCGCCGCCGCGGCCGCCCTTCTTGGGTCCTCCGACGACACGGTGGTGACGCCGGCGCTGGCGCAGACATCCTCTGCCTGCACGATACCGGCCAAACCGGCCGCGACGCCGGACCAGACGGCGTGGGAGCTGTTCGTCGCCGTCAACTGCCGCGCCCCCAACGGCAAGCTCGTATGGGAGAACTGGATCGAGCAGGCGCAGCTCTATCCGGCCTCCGGTGCGCCGGGCGCCCTCGCCGTGGCCGGCCGGCGCCTCCATGGCAGCGCGCTCGCCGCCCTGCTGCACCCGGCGTCGGGGATCAAAGGCGTCACGGCGGCCGCGACGCCTGGGCCCTGCAACAAGATGAGCATCGTGCCGTCCAACGTGACGTCCGGCGCGACCATCTGCGAAGAAGTTCACATCAACCCCTCGGCGCAGGCCACGATCCAGAAGAACGGCTATCAATACCGGACCGGCCAGATGGCGGCGGCGGCGGCCGGCACCAAGATCTCCTTCGGGACCGACGCTATCGAGGTTAAGATCGACTGGCTGCCGACGTCCGACTTCGCCAGCCCGTCGTTTTCCTGCACGAAGCCGACGCCCACGGTCTATGTCGAGACGATCGACGGCATCTGCTACGCGATGGTCGCGATGCACGTCACCTCGCATCTTCTGCCGAACTGGCTATGGACCACCTTCGAGCCGCAGAACGTCCAGACCAATCCGTTCCGCTGCGCGGTCTACGGTCCGTGCCTGGACAAGTGGGGCGCAACGCCCTCGGTCGCGGTCGGCGCGTCGTCGATCACGACGCTGACGCCGGCGCTGGCCGCCCTGATAAAGCAAGCGAACCTGCCCATGGGCTTCGCGAACTACCGCCTGGTCGGCGCGCAGACGGACTTTACCGCCGGAGGCCGCGCGATCCTCAACGGCAACTCGATCACCGAGTATGAGGCCGCCGGCACGCCGGCGGGCGAATCCTCCTGCATCAGCTGCCATTCGATGTCGTCGATCAATGCCTCGGGCGTTGATGGCGCGAGCTTCTTCGCGACCGATTCCGCGCCCATCGGGCTGGCGGTATCGCTTCCGGTCGGGTTCATCACGCGCGGCTTCCTGTGGTCGTTGGCGCTGGCCTGTCCCAATCCGACGAATACCGGGTTCCAGCCCTGCACGGCGCCGCCGCCGAAAAAGTCGCCGTAATACGCCCTTGGAGCGATGAAGGAATAAGGAACAGGGCGCGGGCGCCTTGGGCGTCCGTGCGCGGCCAAATCGTTCTACACTGGGGCATGATCGTCCCGCCCCCGCCCTTCGACGCCGCCCGCGCCCAGCGTGTCCACGAGGCCCTGGCGGAGCGCGGCTTTGTTGCCGGGGACGGCGACCGTCCGCTGCTCGATGCGGTGTTCGGCAACAGCCCGTTCCTCGGCCGCCTTGCCGTGCGCGAGCATGCGATCCTGCCCGCGCTTCTCGCGGACGGCGCCGACCCGGCGGTCGCGGACGCCGTCATGCTCGCGCTCTGCGCCGCCGATGCGACAAGCGAGGCCGAAGCGATGTCGCGCCTGCGCATCGCCAAGCGGCGCGCGGCGCTCGCCATCGCGCTGGCCGACATCGCCGGCCATTGGGATCTGGAGCGGGTCACCCGCGCCCTGACCGAATTCGCCGATGGCTGCGTCAAGGGCGCGCTGCGCTTCGTGCTCAAGGCCGCCGCGGCCCGCGCCGAGAGGGCGGAGCAGGACGGCGCCGTCCTGGAGGAAACGACCGGCCTCGCCGTGCTCGCCATGGGCAAGTATGGCGCGTTCGAGCTCAACTACTCGTCCGACATCGATCTCGTCGTCTTTTACGATCCCGCGCGCTTTCCGTTCCGCAAGCGCGACGACGCGCGCGGCGCCGCCGTCGATATCGTGCGCGGCGTGGTCCGGCTGCTGACCGAGATCACCGCGGATGGCTATGTCTTCCGCGTCGATCTGCGCCTGCGCCCCGATGCCGGCGCCACCCAGGTCGCGATCTCGACCGACGCGGCGGAAACCTATTATGAGGGCATGGGCCAGAACTGGGAACGCGCCGCCTTCATCAAGGCGCGCGCCTGCGCCGGCGATCCCGCGACCGGCGAACAATTCCTCAAATCGCTCGAGCCTTTCATCTGGCGCCGCCATCTCGACTTCGCCGCGATCGAGGACATCCATTCCATCAAGCGGCAGATCCACGCCCATGGCGGCCACGGCCCCATCGCGGTCGCGGGCCACAACATCAAGCTCGGTCGTGGCGGCATCCGCGAGATCGAATTCTTCGCCCAGACCCAGCAGCTTATCCTCGGCGGCCGCATGCCGGCGCTGCGCCAGAGCCGCACCGTGGATGCGCTCGACGCGCTGTGCGGCCGCGGCCTCGTGGCGCCGCAGACCACCGAAGACCTCAAACTCGCTTATCGCTTCCTGCGCACGCTGGAACACCGCCTCCAGATGATCGAGGACGAACAAACCCATTCGATCCCCAAATCGCCCGACGGCATCGCGCACATCGCCTGCTTCATGGGCTATCCCGACGCGGCCGGGTTCGGCGAGGCGCTGATCGCGCGGCTCAAGACCGTGCAGGCCCACTACGCCCGCCTGTTCGAGCGCGAGCAGGAACTGACCGCGTCGGAGGGCAATCTTGTCTTCACCGGCGTGGAGGAGGATCCCGAAACGATCAAGACCTTGCAGCGGATGGGCTTCCGCGACGCGCCGCATGTCTCCGCGGCGATCCGCGGCTGGCATCACGGCCGCATCCGCGCCACGCGCAGCGCGCGCGCCCGCGAGCTTTTGACCAAGCTCGTGCCGGCGCTGCTGCCCGCGCTCGCCGGGACCGCCGATCCGGATGCCGCCTTCGCGCAGTTCGACCGTTTTCTCACCAACCTGCCGGCCGGCGTCCAGCTCTTTTCCCAATTCCTGGCCAGACCGGATTTCCTGCGCCTGATCGCCACCATCGTCGGCTCGGCCCCGCGCCTGGCCGAGCATCTGAGTCGCGCGCCCGCGACGCTGGACGCGCTGATCGACGCCGACTTTCTCCACACGCTGCCGTCGCGTGCCGCGCTTGATGCGGCGCTGGCCGACCAGCTCGCGCGCGCCGGCGGCTACGAAGCCGCGCTCGACGCCGCCCGCCGCTTCGCCAAGGAGCAGATCTTCCGCGTCGGCGTGCAGGTCATCGAAAGCACCGCGAAGCCCGACCAGGCCGGTCCCGCGCTCGCCAACATCGCCGAAGCCGTGATCGCCGGCCTGCTGCCGGTGGTGGAGGACGAACTCGCCGAGACCGCCGGGCACATGCCGGGCGGCCGTTTCGCCATCGTCGCCATGGGCAAGCTCGGCGGGCGCGAGATGACGGCCGGTTCCGATCTCGACCTCATCTTCGTCTACGACGTGCTGCAAGAGGTCGAAGCGAGCGACGGTCCAAGACCGCTGCCGGTGATCGTCTATTATGCGCGCCTGGCGCAGCGCTTCATCGCGGCGCTCACCGCGCTGACTGCCGCCGGCGGCCTCTATGAAGTCGATATGCGGTTGCGTCCGACCGGCAACAAGGGCCCTGTCGCGGTCAGTCTCGCCTCGTTCCGGCGCTACCATGCCGACGAATCCTGGACCTGGGAGCGCCTGGCGCTGACCCGCGCGCGCGTGATCCACGCGCCTGCGGCATTCACCGCCCAGGTCGAAGCCGCGATCCGCGCCACGCTGACCGCCGGCGCCGAGCCTTCGAAGATCGTGGCCGACGCGCGCGACATGCGCGACAAGCTCGCGGCGCAATTTCCCGGCAAGAACCACTGGGACCTGAAATTCGCGCCGGGTGGGCTGGTCGACATCGAGTTCGTCGCCCAGGCGCTGGAGCTCTGCGCGGCGCCCGCCCGCCCGGACGTTCTCGATACCAACACGATCGAGGCCCTGAAGAAGCTCGAAGCCGCCAGTGCGCTGTCGCCCGAGCGTGCGCAAACGCTGATCGCCGCCGCGCGGCTGGAGCACGCGCTCACCCAGGTCTTGCGCATCGCGCTCGACGGGACTCTCGAACCCGAGCACGCCACGCCCGGGCTGAAGGCGCTGCTGGTGCGCGCGGCGGGTTACGAGAGCTTCGAGGAACTGGAAGCGCGGCTCGCCGCCGCGCAGAAAGCCACGCGCGCCGTGCTCGACGCCGTGCTGCGCTAATCCTCCGCTGGCAGCACGACGACCGCATCGGGCGACCAGCTCAGATGCACCGCATCGCCCGGCGCATGGCTCTCGGTCGCGGCCTTCGCCATGTTCTGCGCCGCGACCGCGATGGTGCGTCCGGCCACCGTCACCGCATAATGGCTCCGCTCGCCCAGATACGCCGCTGCCGCAATCGTGCCCGGCACGCCCTCGGGCGACAGCGCGATCTTCTCCGGCCGCAGCGCGACCAGAACCTTTGCGCCCGTCGCCGCGGTCGTCTTCGCCCGTATCCGCCCCAGCGGCGGCGCATCGATCTCGGCCATCCCGCCGTCGCGCCCCTTGACGACGCCGTCGAAGAAATTGATCTCGCCGATGAAGTCCGCGACTTCGCGGCAATTCGGCGCCTCGTAGAGTTGGCGCGGGGACGCGACCTGCAATACTTTGCCGCCGGACATCACCGCGATCCGGTCCGACATCGACAGTGCCTCCTCCTGGTCGTGGGTCACGAACACGAAGGTGATGCCGACGGTTCTCTGCAATTGCCGCAGCTCGATCTGCATCGCCTCGCGCAGCCGCTTGTCGAGCGCGCCGAGCGGCTCGTCGAGCAGCAGCACCTTCGGCCGGCGGATCAGCGCCCGCGCCAGCGCCACGCGCTGCCGCTGCCCGCCCGACAATTCGTCGGCCCGCCGCGCCCCGAAGCCTTCCAGCTTGATCATCGCCAGCGCTTCCGTCACGCGCCGGTTGAGTTCACCGCGCTTCAGCCGGTCCTTGCGAAGGCCGAAGGCGATGTTGTCGAACACGTTCAGGTGCGGAAAGATCGCGTAGGACTGGAACACCATGTTCGACGGGCGCAAATTGGGCGGCGTGTCGGTGATGCGCTGGTCCTCGACAAAGATGTCGCCGCTGTCCGGATATTCGAAGCCGGCGATCATCCGCAGCAGCGTCGTCTTCCCGCAGCCGGAGGGACCGAGCAGGGAGAAGAACTCGCCGCGCCGGATCGTCAGATCCACCGTGTCCACCGCCGTCATGGCGCCGAAGCGCTTGCAGACGCGGTCGATATGAAGGAAGGCGTCCGCGCTCATGCGCCCACCATCGTGTGGCGGTCCTTGAGGCCGTGGCTGCGCACCCACTCCGCGACCACCACCAGGATGGCCGAGGTCACGAGGATCATCGCGCCCAAGGCCAGGACCGAGGGCAGCTTGTAGGGAAAGCGGAGCTGTCCCCAGATGTAGATCGGAAGCGTCGCATCGTTGCCCACGAGGAAATAGGCGATCAGGAAATCATCGAACGAGACCATGAAGCTGAGAAGCAGGCTCGAAATCACACCCGGCAAGGCGAGTGGAAAGGTTACGCGCCAGAAGGTCATCCATCCGTTCTCGCCCAGGTCCAGCGATGCCTCTTCGAGATTTTTGTCGAAGCCCTCCATGCGTGACATCAGCACGGTGATGGCGAACGGCGCGCAAACCACGATATGGCCCAGCGTCACGGTCCACAGCGACAACGGTATGCCCAAGGCGCTCAACAGGATCAGCAGCGATATGCCGAGCACGATCTCCGGAATGAACAGCGAGAGATTGGTCAGGCCCAGCACGGCCGCGCCGCCGGGAACGCGATAACGCGTGAGCGCCTTCGCGGCGGGAAGCGCGAGGGCCGTCGCCGCGAGCGCCGCCGCCGCGCCGACGCGAAGGCTGTTGAACAGGGCTTGCTGCACCGCTTCGTCCGCGAACATCTGCCCGTACCATTGCGTGGTGAAGCCGCTCAGCGGAAAGGCGATGAATGTCGAGTTGTTGAACGAGAACAACGGCAGGAACAACACCGGCACGTAAAGAAAGGCCAGGTAGAGCACCGCATAGGCCAGCAGCCCGAAGCCGCCGCGTTTCCTTGCCATCAGCGGATCCTCGCCGCGGCGGCGCGCATCGCCGCCACGAATAGGAACGTCACGATGCCGACCGCCGCCATGCTCGCCATGGCCAGCGCCGCGCCGAGCGGCCAGTTGCCGACCTTGTCGAACTGCTCCTCGATCACATTGGCGATCATCACGCCGCCCGATCCGCCGACCAGCGTCGGCGTCACATAGTCGCCCGTCGTCGGCACGAAGATCAGCACGGCGGCCCCGATCACGCCGGGCAGCGACAGCGGAAGCGTCACGCGCAGGAAACGGCGCACCGGCCCGTCGCCGAGATCGGCGGCGGCATCGAGCAGCGACCGGTCGATCTTCTCCAGGCTGACATAGATCGGCAGGATCGCGAACGGCGCCCAGGCATGTGCCAGCGTCACCACGACCGCGGTCGGGTTATAAAGCAGGAATTCGAGCGGCTGGCGGATCAGTCCCAGGCTCATCAGTCCCGAATTGATCACGCCGTTATAGCCGAGGATCAGCTTCCAGGCGAAGACGCGCAGCAGATAGCTCGTCCAGAACGGAATGGTCAGGAGGATCAGCCACACGAATTTGGTCTTCTCCACCCGGAAGGCGACGAAATAAGCCATCGGATAGGCGAGCAGCACGGTGATGAACGTCACCACCGCGGAAATCTCGATCGAGCGATAGAACAGCGCGCGATAGGTCGGCCGGCCCAGGCTCGTGGCGTATTGCGCCAGCGTGGGCTGGGTGTTCAGCGCATAACCGTCCTGGGTCCAGAAACTGTAGAGCGCCAGCAGGACCATCGGCGCCGCCAGTGCCGTCAGCATGATCGCCAGGGTCGGCGACAGCAGGAGGAGCCCGCGGGCGGCTTCCGACCGGCGGTAGGCGTGGACGAGCCGTCCCGCCAATCCGTCTTGCGCCATCGCCGCCTCCTGTCCCGCAGGCGTTCTAGCAAGCCGGCGGCGCCGGCAACAGCCTTGCGTGAACCACCGGGCGGTTTGCGGTATAGAATTAAGCGCGCACCGGACGGAATCGACGATGCCGCTTTTGCCGAACGGATCGGATGTGCCGGTCCTGAATGCCCGGAAGATCGTCGAAACCGTCGCACGCCTGCGCGCGCGGATCGAGGAGCGCTTCCCCGGTTCGGGCCTGGCATCCGTCGCCGCCGGCCTCGCTGAGACCGCACGCGCCACCGCATCGCGCGTGGACGCGTTGGGCAGGCCGAATCTTGCCTTGCGGTCCCTGGCGCTGCTGGCGGTGGCCGCCGGCCTCGCGGCGCAGGTCTATGTCGCCCGGCTGGTCGATTGGGCGGCGGTCATTCGCCGCTCCGACGTGGTCGGGATCACGCAGGGGTTGGATTCGGTGGTCAATCTGCTGCTCCTGGCGTTCGGCGCGATCTGGTTCGTGCTGACCCTGGAGCGGCGGCTGAAGCGCCGGGCCGTGCTGCGTCGGCTGTTCGAGATCAGGTCCTTCGCCCATGTCGTCGACATGCACCAGTTGACCAAGGACCCCACCGTGATCCTCTCCGCCAGGCCGCCGACCGCGTCCTCGCCGCAGCGCCGGATGAGCGAGTTCGAACTGTCCCGCTATCTCGACTATTGCGCCGAGGCGCTGGCGCTGATCGCCAAGCTCGCGGCGCTCTATTCCGGCCCGGTGCAGGACGAGACGGTGATCGCAGCGGTGAACGAGGTGGAGGAGCTGACCTCCGATCTCGGACGCAAGATCTGGCAGAAGATCATGATCATCAGCCGCCTGGACGAACGGCAGATCGCGCGCCCGGCGTAACGGGTCAGGGGTTTTGCGAGGAATCGCAGCCCCGCCGTCTCTCCTCGATGCAGCGTTCGGTCTTGAGACTGGCGGACAGATACTGCATCACCAAGACGCCCAGGATCACAAGGACGGCCACCACCACAAGCGCGGTAATGTTGGCGTTGTGCCGCCTTTCGTCGTCGTCCTCCTGCATCCGGCGTCCCTGTCCTTCGCGGCGCGTACAGGCGCCATGGCCGCCACCTTGCTATAAGAAATCCATGACGAACAGGTTTTCCGATCCGCCGATGCGGGCCCGCGGCGCGGCCCTGATCGGGGTCGACTGGGGCTCGTCGAGCCTACGGGCGTTTCGCATCGCGGCCGACGGATCGGTGTTGCAGATCCGTCGCACGCCCGACGGCGTCTTTACCGGCAGCGGCGCCTTCGAGCACCGTTTGCGCGCCGTTCTCGGGGACTGGCTCGCCGGCGACGCGCCGATCCTGCTCTGCGGCATGGTCGGCAGCGATCGCGGCTGGCTGCACGCGCCCTATGTACCGGCGCCGGCTGGTGCCGCCGATCTCGCGCGGGCGCTGGTCCGCGTTCCGTTCGAACGACCCGCCTGGATCGTGCCCGGAATCTCCTTCGCGGAGGGCGACAGCCGCGAGGTGATGCGCGGCGAGGAAACGCTCATCGTCGGGCTCCAGGCCGGGATCGCGCCTGCCACGGCGTGCCTGCCCGGCACCCACAGCAAATGGGCCGACATCGCGGACGGCCGCATCGTCGGCTTCCGCACCTATATGACGGGCGAGTTGCGCGCCGCGCTGCTCGAACGCGGCGCGCTCGCCACCGGCGTCGATCAGCAGCCTTCGCCCGACGCCTTTGCGCAAGGCATGCGCGCCATCGCCGAAGGCGTCACCCGCGCTTTGTTTCAGGCCCGCGCCCGGCGCCTCCTGGGGACCCTCGCGCCGGAGCACACCGCCGCCTTCGTCGACGGCGTTCTCATCGCGGAGGAAGTCGCGCGCGAGCACGCGTCCGAGATCGTCCTCGTCGCACGCGGCGCTGTCGCGCAAGCCTATGAAGCGGCCCTGCGCGGCCGAGCCTTTTCGACGATCGATCCCGAACCGCTCGCCGCGCGCGGACTTTTCGAACTCGCGCGCCACGCCGGCATCCTCGCGACGACGGCCCGGGCATGACAGTGACGGAGAAGCACGGTCTTTATGGCGTCATCCCGGCCGGGCTGGCCGATGCGCCTTCCGGCGCCGAACAATTCTCGCCGCTGATTCCCGGCTCGTGGAGCTTGGAATCGGTCGCCGAAGAGAGCCTGGCGTCGATGACCGTGCTCGCGCCGCCAGGCACGCTGGAGCGCCGCTATGTGCTTGCCTTGTCGCTCCGTTCGCTCGGCATCGGCGGCACGCTCGTCGCGCTCGCGCCGCGCAACCGGGGCGGGACGCGCCTGCGCGGCGAACTCGAAGAATTCGGCGTTGCCGCGAACGAAACCGCCCGCGCGCATTTTCGTCTCTGCGAAGGCAGGCGGCCAAGGCAACTCGCGGGCATCGCCGAGGCGGTCGCCGCCGGCGGCTTGCAGTTCGTCGCGGCCACCGGCCTGTGGTCGCAGCCTGGAATCTTCGGCTGGGATCGGATCGATGCCGGCAGCCGCCTGCTTGTCGAGCATCTCCCCGATTTGCACGGACGCGGCGCCGATCTCGGCTGCGGCACCGGCTATCTCGCGCGCAAGGTGCTGGCGTCGAAGGATGTCGAGTCGCTTGCCCTCGCCGATATCGACCGCCGCGCCGTCGCGGCCGCCAGGCGCAACGTCGTCGAGCCGCGCGCTGGCGTTCATTGGACGGACGCCACCGCACCCATCGCCGCGGACCTCGATTTCGTCGTGACCAATCCGCCGTTTCACGAAGGCGGCACCGAAAACCGCGCGCTCGGCCTTGCGGTCGCGCGCTCGGCGTCCGGCATGCTGAAGAAGGGCGGCGAGCTTTGGCTCGTCGCCAACCGCCATCTTCCCTATGCGCCGGCGCTGCGCGACGCGTTCGCGGGCGTCGCGACGGTCGCGCAGGACAGGGAGTTCACGGTCTACCGTGCGATTAAGTGAACCGGCGGAGTCTCGGTTTCTGAAACAATGTGTTTCGACAGTTTCTATTTCTGCATACGGGCGAGTCGAATATTGAGCCTCGCAGGTCTTTCGCGAGGAAAATTTCCATGCCCAAGGTTCTTGTTCTCTATCACTCGGCCTATGGCCATATCGAGCAGATGGCCGAAGCGGTCGCGCAAGGCGCCCGCGAGGCCGGCGCGCAGGTCGACATCAAGCGCGTTCCTGAACTTGTCCCCGAGGCGGTCGCCAAGGCATCGCATTTCAAGCTCGATCAGAAGGCGCCGGTGGCGAAGATCGAGGAGCTTGCCGATTACGATGCGATCATCGTCGGCGTCGGCACGCGGTTCGGCCGCATGGCGTCGCAGATGACGAGCTTCCTGGACCAGGCCGGCGGCCTCTGGGCCAAGGGCGCCCTGCACGGCAAGGTCGGCGGCGCGTTTACCGCGTCCGCCACCCAGCACGGCGGCAACGAGACCACCCTGTTCTCGATCATCACCAATCTGCTGCATTTCGGCATGGTGATCGTGGGTCTCGACTACGGCCACGCGGCGCAGATGACGCTCGACGAGATCGTCGGCGGCTCGCCCTATGGCGCCTCGACGATCGCCGGCGGCCAGGGCCAGCGCCAGCCGAGCGAGGCGGATTTGATCGGCGCCCGCTATCAGGGCCGCAGGATCGCCGAGACGGCGCGCAAGCTTCACGGATAGCGATTTCGGGGCGCGGCGTCAGTTCTTTCGCGCCGTGGCGGTGCCGCGCCTCGGTACCATCGCTCTGGAAAAGCCTTACCGAAGGTCCGGTCTTTACAGTGCGCACCATCCCCTAGCGACGCCGGGTGCCTTTGCCCACGCGGTGGTCGAAGTCGACGCGTATTGACGCGGGTATTTTGTATCCGGCCAATCCATCCCGGACAATTGGCGATACTATTGTCCAATAGCTTCGCCTCCGATCCGGTAGAATGCTCTCTTCCGGTTCCTTGGCTGCCCGCGCGGGTCGGCCTCGCGAAAGACGAGTGCCATGAAATCGTCGTTTCCTCCCGACCAGCCGCCATACCAAACGCCGGAAGAAGTCGAAGCGCTCATGGCCGGGCGCTCGGACCAGGAAATCGCCAGGCTGGCGGCGCTGGGATTGATGACAACCGGGATCGTCCATGATTTCGGCAATCTCATGCAGGTCATCTCGAGCGCCGTCGATCTCATCGAGCGAAAATTGGAACCGCCCAAGCGCGCCGAGTTGAGCCTTCTGACGCAAGGGGTCTTGGCTTCGGTCGGCAGGGCGACCGCGCTGAGTCGGAAAATCCTCAGTTTTTCGCGGGCGGAGACGACGGTCGAAGAAGTCATGCACATCGACCTGGCGCTCGGCGCGCTCGAACAGCCGATACGCTGGATGGCCGGTGACGCCATCCGGGTCGAGCTGGATCTCGATGGCGATCTGCCCCCGGTCTTCTGCGACGTCCGGGAATTCGAGAACGCCGTGCTCAATCTCGTGGTCAATGCCAGGGAAGCGATGCCGGAGGGCGGCGAACTTTGTATCGCCGCGAGCCGAGGCGGCCTGGAGGACGACGCGATCGTGATCCTGCGCGTCACCGATACCGGACGCGGCATGTCTCCCGAGACGGCCAAGCGCGCCTTTCAGCCCCGTTTCACGACGAAGGCGATCGGCCGCGGCAACGGGCTTGGCCTGGCCATGGTGGCCGATTTCGTCCGGCGCGTCGGCGGCTCGGCGCAGATCGAGAGCACCCCGCGGCAGGGCACCTCGATCGTCCTGAGGATCCCGGGATGCGGCAACTAGAACGGCCGATGCCTTGCGACCCAAATGCGTCCTGGCGCGTTGGTGTTCGCGGCTGTTTGCGTCCTCGCCTGACTTTTGTTCCTTTTAGGGATTACCGTCGGCCCAGAACGACAGGGGAGTGTCCAGCATGACGCGTTTGCGCATCAACGGTCAGGATCGCGAAGTCGACGCGCCCGGCGAGATGCCGCTGCTCTGGGTCCTGCGGGACATTCTGGGATTGACCGGCACGAAGTTCGGCTGCGGCATCGCGCAGTGCGGCGCCTGCACCGTCCATGTCGACGGCAAGGCGGTCCGCTCCTGCATGCTCCCCGTCGGGTCGATCGGTGGCCGCGCCATCACGACCGTCGAGGCGGTCGGTGAAACGCCCGCCGGCGCCAAGGTCCAGAAGGCCTGGCTCGACCTGGAAGTCGTGCAATGCGGCTACTGCCAGTCCGGCCAGATCATGTCCGCCGCCGCGCTGCTGGCGACGACGCCGCGCCCCGACGATTCCGACATCGACGCCGCCATGGCTGGCAACATCTGCCGCTGCGGGACCTATGTGCGGATACGGGCGGCGATCAAGAAGGCGGCCGGCGCGGAGCAGGTCTGAGCGGGAGGGGCATTTAGCCATGACAATTCACGCGGTTCCCCGTCCGAAAGACATCCTGTCCCGCCGCACCATCCTGCGCGCCGGCGCGGCCGCCGGCGGTGGATTGCTGCTCGGTCTCTACACGGGCGTTGCAGCGGCGACGCCGGTCAACACCGGCGGCGCTCAGCCGAACGATGGTCCCTTCACGCCCGATGCCTTCATCCGCATCGACCGTACGGGCAAGGTCACGCTGGTCATGCCGCAGGTCGAGATGGGGCAGGGCGTCTACACCTCCCTGTCCATGATCCTCGCGGAAGAACTCGATGCCGCGTTCGACCGCGTCGTGCTCGAAGCCGCGCCGCCGAGCGATGCGCTCTACGCCAATCCCGTTTTCGGCATCCAGGCGACGGGCAATTCCAATTCCATACGCGCCTTCTGGACGAAGCTGCGGACCGCCGGCGCCGCGGCGCGCGCCCTTCTGGTCCAGGCGGCTGCGGCGCAATGGAAAGTCGATCCCGCGAGCTGCACGGCGGCCAACAGCGAAGTAATTCACGCGCCGACCGGGCGCAGGCTGGCCTATGGCGCGTTGGCCGATGCCGCGGCGAAGCTCAAGCTGCCCGCCAATCCGCCGCTCAAGGATCCCAAGCAGTTCAAGCTGATCGGAAGGCCGCTCAGGCGGCTCGACACGCCTGACAAGGTCAACGGCAAGGCGCTTTATGGCATCGACATGCTGCCGCCCGGGGTAAAGTTCGCGACGCTCGCCGCGTCCCCGGTATTCGGCGGCAAGGTCGCGCATGTCGACGACAGTGCCGCCAAGGCCATTCCCGGCGTGCGCCAGGTCGTCGTGCTCGACGATCTCGTCGCGGTGGTGGGCGATCACATGTGGGCGGCCAAGAAGGGCCTTGAGGCGCTGGTCATACACTGGAACGAGGGCGCCAACGCCCATGTCGACTCCGCGCTGATCCGCAAGGACATCCAGGCCGCCAGCGCGCATGACGGCGCCGTCGCGAAATCGCTGGGCGATGCGGCAAAGGCCCTGAAGGACGGCGATCCGTTCGAAGCGCATTACGAAGTCCCCTTCCTCGCCCACGCGCCGATGGAGCCGATCAACTGCACCGCGCATGTGCGCCCCGATGGCTGCGAGGTCTGGGTCGGAACGCAAGTCGCCGCCCGCACGCAGGCCGTCGCCGCCAAAGTCACCGGCTTGCCGCTCGCGAAGGTAACGGTGCACAACCAGCTTCTCGGCGGCGGCTTCGGCCGCCGGCTGGACGTCGACGGCATCGAAAAAACCGTGCGCATCGCGCAGAAGGTCGACGGCCCCGTCAAGGTGGTGTGGACGCGCGAGGAGGACATCCAGCACGACTTCTACCGTCCGCTCTACTACGACCGCCTCACGGCGACGTTGAAGGATGGACGCATCCACGGCTGGAAGCACCGCGTCACCGGATCGTCGGTCATGGCGCGCTGGTTTCCGCTGGGCTTCCAGCACGGCGTCGACGGCGACGGCGTCGACAGCGCGGTCGACGAACCCTACGACATTCCCAACATGCGGGTCGAATTCCTCCAGCACGAACCGCCCGCCGTGCCGACCGGCTTCTGGCGCGGCGTGGGGCCGAACAACAATGTCTTCGCCATCGAAAGCTTCATCGACGAGTTGGCGAAAAGGGCCGGCAAGGACCCGGTCGCGTTCCGCCTCGCGATGCTGGAAGGCAAGACGCCGCGCCTGAAGGCAGCGCTCGAACTCGCCGCGCGCAAGGCCGGTTGGGGCACGCCGCTGCCGCCGCGCACCGGTCGCGGGGTCGCGGTGCAGGTGGCGTTCGCAAGCTTCATCGCCACCATCGCCGAAGTCGAAGTCGACCGGGAGGGCGAGGTCAAGGTGCGCCGCATCACCAGCGCGGTCGATACCGGCATCGCGGTCAATCCGGATACCATCATCGCGCAATTGCAGGGCGGCCTGATCTTCGGGACCACGGCGGCGCTCTATGGCGAGATCACCATCGACAAGGGCCGGGTGCAGCAGCGCAATTTCAACGACTATCGCATGCTGCGCATCGACCAGGCGCCGGTTATCGACGTCCATCTGATCAAGAGCGGCGAGGCGCCCGGCGGCATCGGCGAGACGGGCACGACGGCCGCGCCACCCGCCATCCGCAATGCGATCTTCGCCGCGACGGGCATTGCGTTGCGTCGGTTGCCCTTCGACCGTGACATCCTGGCGGGGAGGAAGCCGGCATGAGCGCCTTCTTCAAGCTGAGTCCCGCCTGGCGCTACACCATCCTCGGAATCGCCGCGGTCGCCGTGGTTCTGCTGCTCGGATTCGCCTGGATCGTGCTCGGCCCCGGTCCGACGGATTTCGCGCGCGGCAGCCGCATTGCGCTGGCCGATTATCATGGCGCCGATCCGACCGGCGTCCCGCCGGAGCTGCACAGCGCCAGCCTTGTCGCGCGCGGCGAATATCTCGCCCAGGCGGCCGATTGCACGTCCTGTCACACCGCAAAGGGTGGCGTGCCCTTTGCCGGCGGCCTTCCCATCGTGCTGCCCTTCGGTACGATCTACACGCCCAACATCACGCCGGACAAGGAAACCGGAATCGGCGGCTGGAGCGACGCGGCGTTCCTCGGTGCGATCCACAAGGGTATCGATGACGAGGGCCAGCATCTCTATCCCGCCATGCCCTATGTCTCCTACACGGGCATGACCGACGCCGACGCGCTCGCGATCAAGGCCTATCTGTTCAGCCTCAAGCCCGTGCATGCCGACGTGCCCGGCAACACTTTCGTGTTTCCGTTCAACCAGCGCTGGCTGATGGGCGTGTGGTCGTTCCTGTTCAATCCCGACAAGCGCTTCGCGCCCGACCCGGCGCAAAGCCCGCAATGGAACCGGGGCGCCTATATCGCCGAGAATCTCGAACATTGCGGCGAATGCCACACGCCGCGCACGCTGTTCCAATCGCTCGACAACCGGCGGAAATTCGCCGGCGCCCTGCAGGCCGGCTGGCGCGCCTACAACATCAGCTCCGATGCCGACAGCGGCGTCGGCGCCTGGAGCGACGCCGCTCTGGCGGACTATCTCTCCTCCGGCCATGCCGAGGGACACGGCACGGCGGGCGGCCCGATGGCCGAAGCGGTCGACAACAGCCTGAGTCATCTGTCGCCAGGCGATATCGCCGCGATCGTCGCCTATCTGCGCAGCGTGCCGCCGATCGCCTCGTCCGATCTGCCCGCGCCGAAAACCTCGCCCGCGCCGGTGTCCCACAAGCAGGGCCTGGTCGCGGATTATGACCCGCGCGGCAAGCAGATCTTCGAAGGCGCCTGCGCGAGCTGCCATGACTGGACGGGCGTCAGCCCGGTCGTTGCCGCCGCGACCTTGACCGGCGCCCGCGCCGTCAACGACCGCACCGCGATCAACGTCGCGCAGGTCGTGCTGAACGGCGAGGCGCGCCAGACGCCGCACGGCCAGGTCTTCATGCCGGCTTTCGGAAGTGCCTATACCAATCAGGAAATCGCGGCGGTCGCGAACTATGTCACCGCCCGTTTCGGCGCGCAGCCGTCCAGCATCACCGCGAGGGACATCGCCAAGCTGCGCCAAGAGAATTGATGGCGCAGCCGCGCCTCGATGGACCAACGCCAAGGAGAAGCAAGATGAAGATCAATCGCAAGGGTTCCGCCGTCTGGGAAGGCGGCATCAAGGACGGCAAGGGCGCCATCTCGACGCAAAGCGGCGCGCTTAATGCCTATCCCTATGGCTTCGCGAGCCGCTTCGAAGGCAAACCGGGCACCAGTCCGGAAGAGCTGATCGGCGCCGCGCATGCCGGCTGTTTCACCATGGCGCTCTCCCTCATCCTGGGCGAGGCCAAGCTGGTCGCCGCGCACATGGAGACCACGGCGCAGGTGACGCTGGAGCAGGTCACGGGCGGCTACGCGATCACGGCGGTGCATCTCACGCTGACGGCAAAGATTCCGGGCGCCGATCAGGAGACGTTCGAAAAGCTCGCCGCGGCGGCGAAGGCGAATTGTCCGGTCTCCAAACTGCTGAAGGCCGACATCACGCTCGATGCGACGCTGGTGAGCTAGGACCGCGTCGCACGATATCCGTTATCGGCGACGGCTCTGCCGTCGCCGGCCGGATCTCGGACCGGAAACGCGTTGAAGACCGCCGTGAAGTGCGCCCGGGAACGGAATCCGGTCGCCGAAACCGGCTCAATCCGGCCGCACCGGGGGCATTGGCAAAGAATCTGTCACATCCAACCGTCGTTCACTTTCCCGTATGTTCCAGAGCTCGCTCGAGCGGTTGGCGGACTAGGCGCGCTGGAAAAGGAATGACATTGGGACGCGGCATCGCCGAGACGCTCCGGCGCCGGCGGGGATGGATCGGCATCGTCGGCTCGATCGGCCTTCTCCATGTCGTGGGCTGGTCGATCCTGCTTGTCGCGATCACGCTGCCGCATCCGGCGATCGGCGCCAAGGCGTTTGGCGCGGGAACCGGATTGGCCGCCTATCTTCTCGGCGTCCGTCACGCCTTCGATGCCGATCACATCGCGGCGATCGACAACACCATCCGCAAGCTCATGCGGGCGGGACAGCAGCCCCGCTCCGTGGGATTCTGGTTCTCGATCGGCCATTCGAGCGTGGTCTTCGGGCTCGCCACGCTGCTCGCCTTCGGCGTTCGCGGCCTGGCGCGGCCGTTGTTCGACGGCACCTCCGCGCTGCACCTCCTTGCCGGCGTGGCCGGGACCCTGTTCTCCAGTGGCTTTCTCTATGCGATTGCCGTCCTCAACCTGATCGTGCTGGGCGACCTCTGGCGGAAGCTGGCGCGCGCCCGCACCGGCCGGCCCACCGAGGACGAGCCCGATGGCAGCCGCCCCGGCTTCATGAGCCGGCTGCTGCGGCCGGCGATGAACCTCGTCGGGAAGCCCTGGCACATGTGCCTCGTGGGATTGCTGTTCGGCCTCGGCTTCGACACCGCGACCGAAATCGCTCTCCTCGTGCTCGCGAGTTCGAGCGCGGCGACGGGCCTGCCCTGGTATGAGGTTCTTTGCCTGCCGGTTCTGTTCGCCGCCGGGATGTCGCTGTTCGACACGCTCGACAGCGCGCTGATGACGTCCGCCTATGGCTGGAGCTGGGCGAGCCCCCTGCGCAGGCTCTATTACGATCTCGGCCTCACGGCGCTGTCCTCGGCGATCGGCATCGTCGTCGCGACCGTTGAGATCGCCCCCTTGATCGGCGAACACGTTCGCGGCGCGCCCGATCTCGCATCGATCGATCTCACCGGCTTCGGCTTCCTCATCGTCGGATCCTTCGCGGCCATCTGGCTTGGCGCGATCCTGACGCGCTGGGCGACAACACGGTCTCTAGACCGTGCGTCGAGCCAGCGTATCGGTCTGCTCTGAAGCGGCCTTCCCTAAGCGGCGGCCAGGTCGAACCGGTCAAGGTTCATCACCTTGGTCCAGGCCGCGACGAAGTCATCCACGAACTTCTTCCGCGCGTCCTCGCTGGCATAGACCTCGGCGAGCGCGCGGAGCTGCGAGTTCGAGCCGAAGACGAGATCGACCCGGGTGGCGATCCACTTCAACTCGCCGCTGGCGCGGTGGTGTCCTTCGAATACGTCCGCGTCGGCCGAGGCAGGCTTCCACTCCGTGCCCATGTCCAGAAGGTTCACGAAGAAGTCGTTGGTCAGCGTTCCCGGGCGCTTCGTGAAGATGCCATGCGGCGACGCGCCGACATTCGCGTTCAAGGCCCGCAGGCCGCCGATAAGGACCGTCATCTCGGGCGCCGTCAGCGTCAAAAGCTGCGCCTTGTCGATCAGGAGCGCCTCCGCCGCTATCGCGTATTTGCCCTTGAGATAGTTGCGGAACCCGTCCGCGACCGGCTCGAGCGGAGCAAAGGCGTGGATATCGGTCTGCTCCTGCGACGCGTCCGTGCGCCCCGGCGTGAAGGGAACGGTCACCTCATGCCCGGCCTTCTTCGCCGCCTGCTCGACGGCCGCCGAACCGCCCAGGACGATGAGATCGGCGAGTGAAATCTTCTTGGCCCCGCTTGCCGTGCCGTTGAACGCGGCCTGGATGCCGCCAAGGGTTTCGAGCACCTTTGCCAGTCGGGCCGGCTGATTGACCTCCCAATCCTTCTGGGGGCTGAGCCGGATGCGCGCGCCGTTCGCCCCGCCGCGCTTGTCGGAGCCGCGGAAGGTCGACGCCGAGGCCCAGGCCGTGGCGACCAGTTCGGAGATCGAAAGGCCCGATGCGAGAATCCGGGCCTTGAGGGCCGCGATATCGCCCGCATCGACCGGCGGATGATCGATGGCCGGCACGGGGTCCTGCCAGATCAGTTCCTCCGCCGGGACCTCGGGGCCGAGATAGCGGACGCGCGGGCCCATGTCGCGATGCGTGAGCTTGAACCAGGCGCGGGCGAACGCGTCCGCCAGCTTGTCCGGGTTCTTGTGGAAGTCCCGCGAAATCTTCTCGTAGACGGGGTCGACGCGCAGGGCGATGTCCGTCGTCAGCATGGTCGGCCCGTGCCGTTTCGCTGGATCCTGCGCATCCGGGAACGCGCCGGCGCCGGCGCCGTCCTTGGCCTTCCACTGATAGGCACCGGCCGGGCTCTTGGTCAGCTCCCATTCGAAGCCGAACAGGTTCTCGAAGAAATTGTTGCTCCACTTTGTCGGCGTCTGGCTCCAGGTGACTTCCGGGCCGCCGGTGATCGTGTCGTCGCCCTTGCCGGTGCCGAATCGGCTTTTCCAGCCGAGACCCTGTTCCTCGATGCCGGCCCCTTCCGGCTCCGGGCCGACCAGCGCCGGATCGCCGGCGCCGTGGGTTTTGCCGAAAGTATGCCCGCCAGCGATGAGCGCGACCGTCTCCTCGTCGTCCATCGCCATGCGCGCGAAGGTTTCGCGGATGTCCCGGGCGGACGCGAGCGGATCGGGCTTGCCGTTCGGTCCTTCCGGATTGACGTAGATGAGGCCCATCTGCACCGCGGCGAGCGGGTTCTCGAGGTCGCGGTCTCCGCTATAGCGCTTGTCGCCCAGCCAGGTGTCCTCGGCGCCCCAAAAGACGGACTCGTCGGGCTCCCAGGTGTCGGCGCGTCCGCCGCCGAAGCCGAACGTCTTGAAGCCCATCGACTCGAGGGCGACATTGCCGGTGAGCACGATGAGGTCGGCCCAGGAGATCTTGTGGCCGTATTTCTGCTTGATCGGCCAGAGCAGCCGGCGCGCCTTGTCGAGATTCGCGTTGTCCGGCCACGAGTTGAGCGGGGCGAAGCGCTGCTGGCCGCCGCCGGCGCCGCCGCGACCATCGCCGATGCGATAGGTGCCGGCGCTGTGCCAGGCCATGCGGATGAACAGCCCGCCATAATGCCCGAAATCGGCCGGCCACCAGTCCTGGCTGTCCGTCATCAGCGCCAGGAGGTCCTTCTTCAGCGCCGCGAAATCGAGCGTCTTGAACGCCTCCGCGTAGCTGAAGCCATAACCCATGGGGTCGGACAGGGGGGAATGCTGCTGCAAGATCTTGAGGTTGAGCTGGTTCGGCCACCAGTCCCGGTTCGACCGCCCGCCAAGACCGGCTTTGGGGCCGTGCGCCACGGGGCATTTGCCGGCGGTTCCCGTATCCTGTTCGTCCATAAATTCCTCCGATCATGACTGGCTGGCGGCCCGCCGACGTGCCCATTCGACGGCTCAGGGACCCAAATCGCGGCTGGGATCTGCGGTTCGCGCGGTTATCGCAAAGATTATAGCCAGATTGGTCCGCAACCGCTTGTCACATCTTCCAGACCGCAGCGCGGATTCCACAAACGTACGACGAAGCCGGGGCGGGCGGCGCTATTGCTCCCGCGCTTCTCGTGGGCCTTTGTGGAGATCGGCGGTCGCGAATGGAAAACGATCCCGCAAGGCGCTACCACCACGAAAGTTTGGAGCGGCTTCGGGGTGTCGGCAAACGAAGTCGACGGCAAATCTTGCGAAGACTGCCATGTCGTCCAAATGCAGGAGAACCCACAGACGCCGGGCGAGGCTGGACGCTTGATCCCCGAGCGCGCCAAGGCAGTGCGAACCAAGAATGAAGAGATGGTGGACGACGTTTCCAGCGGAGGCACCCCATGTCGGAACATAAAGTGAACAAATGCGGAGCGAAATCCTAAAGATTTTTTCCCGGTGACGCGTCTGCCGGACCGGCCATTGGGCACCATCGGCCTGAATATTATTCAGCACTGTTTTACGGCCGATTAACGACTTACTGCGAAGCTGAGGGCTGGAAATATTCCCTGGTCGAAAGAGTGCCGATGGCACAACGTGCCCCATTCATCGGTTCGACAGCCGCTCCGATCCTCGATGAAGGCGTCATTCTGCCGTCCGTCGATCAACGCGGCGGCGGCCCGGCTAACCGGGCATTGTCCGAGCTTGCGCTCATGTTCGGCAACGAGCCGCTTGATGACGAGGGTCGGTGGGGCGCGGGAAAGACACTGCGCTTCGTCGTGACAAGCTGCGGCTTCTTCTGGCTGGCCGCTGCGACGGTTGTTCTTATCCTGCGCTAGATTGCTGGACAGAATCTGATCGCCTGACGTGACAGAGATCTGTGAACGTCTCCGGCGCCCTTCGCGAAAAACTTCCCGATAAACAGCAGACCGGCGAAGACTACGGCCTATCAGCGCTCCAATCGGCCATGTGCTTCAGTATAGTGGGATTGTCTCGGCTGCCCTTAATGCGTGCCGCCGGTGATCATGCTGTCGCCCGTTGAAGCCAGCATCCGATCCGCAGGCCTCAGGGACACCCAGGCCATCGCATTGCCGGGCGCCTGCCGTTCGATCCAGGTAAAGCCGGTTTGGTCCCAGGGCAGAATGTCATTGGTGAGGTTGTCCAGCACAAAGTCCCCCTTGTCCGTCACCACCGTCAGGACGGCATGCCGGACCTCGCTGGGTGTGACAACCACGGCTATCCGCAAGGCTGAGAGCGGCAGGCCCAAGCCCGCCAGATTCTTGCGCTTGGTCAGGGCATAGTCCTCGCAATCGCCATAGCCGTCCGACGGAATCGTCCAATATTCGACACGGCCATAGTGGCGGCTGTCGTCTTCCGGCCAGATCGCGGCGTTGACGTCGGAATTGACCTTTGCGAGCGTTGCCCAAGCTTGAGGCGTCAATGCAATCGAGGTCGGCGCGTTAGGCGTGGTCTCGCACTGGTCGGGAAACCGCAGACAAAAGCTGACATAGCCGCCAGGAGTGACGGCGGCGCTGGCCGACGCGGGCATAGGATCGGCGAGAGGTGCGGCGAGGCTCGAAACGGCCGATGGCATGGCCGGCACCGGCCCCGACGGGATGGAGGCGACCGGCAGGTCCGCGGTCGCGCATCCCGACACCGCAATGGCGAGAGCGACGATCGCCATGAATCTTGAAAGCGTCTGGTCCACCGGTCTCTGCCCTTCAATTCGCGGGCGAGACTAGGCAGGGGCCGATTTCGGTCGGTTTAAGCTAAGTATCTGTATTTAATACGCATTTTCGGATCGTTTGATTAAAATTCGAATGATCTTATTGACGCTGATCCGCGTCCTGGCTGGTGTGATAGAAGCCTGTTTTCCAATTGCTTAGACGCTTGTTGCGGTCGCGAACTAGAAAAATCTAAAATAGGCGTTCAGCGAGATACCATGACGACAAAAGCGGCAGTGATTAACGAGCGCAGCGGCTGGCTTGCCCGCCTGTTGGGCCAGAATGCGAAAGCACCTGCGGTGCCCGCCGGCCGGCGCGTGTTCGCGGTGGGCGACGTACACGGACGCCTCGATCTGCTGGAACGGTTGATAGGACAACTTCGCGACTACGCCGCCAACGGCGAGCCTGCGGTGAATTCGCTTGTCCTCTTGGGAGACTACATCGATCGGGGCCCGCGGTCGAAGGAGGTCGTCGACTATCTCATCGATCTGCGTCTGCCGGGATGGGAAACGACCTTTCTGCGCGGCAACCATGATCAGGCATTTCTGGATTTCCTCGGCGATCCGAACTTCTACCGGGCCTGGCGCAATTTCGGCGCGCCCGAGACGCTCCTCAGCTATGGCGTGATGCCGCCGCGGTTCGACGACGAAACGGCTTTTTCGAAAGCCAGGGACGAGCTCGCAGCGAAATGCCCGCCGTCGCATCTGCAGTTTTTCGGCGATTTGAAATTGATGCACGAAGAAGGCGACTATTTGTTCGTGCATGCGGGGATCCGCCCGGGCATTCCGCTGGATGCGCAGGTGCCGGAAGACCTGCTGTGGATTCGTGACGATTTCTTGTTGTCCAGTCGCCGGTTCGGCAAGGTTGTCGTACATGGTCACACCCCGACGCAAATGCCAGTGCGGCGGCGAAACCGGATCGGGGTCGATACCGGAGCGCACGCGACCGGTTGCCTTACGGCTGCCGTCTTGGAAGGGGAGAGTTGCACGTTTCTGGCAACGGCGAGGGCCGGCGCGGATGCCGTTCTGTCGTGAGGAACGGTCCTTGCTTGGTGGGGCATAAGACTGCTCGATTTTGGGAAATGACAAGAATGAACCGCTTCTGTCCAGAAGTTCGCGCCGTTACGGCGGCGATGTTTGCGATTCTCGTCGTGTTTCTGGCGGGCTTGGCGCCTGCTGCTGCAGAATCGGCTCTGCCGGGCCCCAGCACCCAAATAACGGATGCGCCGCCGCCTTCCGAAGCGGCGGCTCCGCCGGTAACCCCACTGGGAACTGGACCGGTGTTCGTCGATGAAAATTACCACTTGGGCACGGGCGACAAGGTCAAAGTGACGGTCTATGGCGAGGATGATCTGAGCGGCGAGTTCTTCGTCGATGGGTCCGGGCAAGTGCAATTGCCGCTGGTCGGGCAGGTGAAGGCGGCTGGCCTCACAATCCATGAATTCGTCATTGAAGTTCAGACGATGCTTGGCAGCAAATATCTTCGCGATCCCAAGGTCAGTGCCCAGATAGAGAACTATCGGCCGTTTTACATCATGGGCGAGGTGAACAAGCCGGGCGAATATCCCTTTGAAAATGGCCTGAATGCGCTGGGCGCTGTTGCTCTGGCCGGCGGCTACACCTATCGGGCGGACGACTCCGACGTGTATATCCGCCGCAACGGCACGACAAAGGAGGAGGCGTTTCCGGCAAACGCATCGACTCGCATCTATCCCGGCGACATCGTTCGGATTGGCGAGAGGATTTTTTGAAATCGACCGGATTGGACTTGTTTTGAAAGTTCCCGTCCCGATGGATGAAAAGCCAGCGCATGAGCGGGTTGCACCAAATCTGGGTTGCAAGAAAGAGACAGCCAAAAAATTTGCGCCTATTTTTGATCAAACCGCATTGAGCATGTTTCAAAGTGAAGGCTTGGCTGCATTGAGAGCTTGATCTTTTTCGGCTAGTATCATGCTGCAACTGCGAGGGCTGCAATCGAAGATTGCAGATGAATGCTCGTAGTAGGTGTTTTTGGAGGGGTTTGCCATGAAGAAGTCTTTCCTAAAGTCGCTGCGTTCCGGCGCCGCGTCTCTGGCGCTCAGTGTGGCGTTGGTGAGTTCCTCGGTCGGCGTCGCCGAGTTCGCGATGATCGCGCCGGCCTTCGCGGCAACTTCGCTGACAACCAGTCAGACGTTTTCCCTTCAAACATCGCTGACGGCGGCCATCCAGATCGCCAATGGCGATCCCGCGGCGATTGAATTGGCCATCTCGACGGCTGCCCAGAATGCCCTTGCGACCTACGGCGCCGATGCCGCCGCCTCGATCACATCTGCGATCCTGACGATCGCAGAATCCGCCGGTGCCACAAATCTCGAGATCGGCATTGGCCTTGGCCAGGCTTCGGCCATTATCGCTACAGCCAACATCGGCGCTGCATCGGTGATCGCGTCGACCTTGGCCAATGAAGGCAAGGCAGACGAAATTGCAGCTTACGAAACGACGACGTCGTCGCTTGGCTATGCCAGTCTCGCGTCGATCGCCGGCGGAAGTCCGTCAGCGACGAGTCAGACCGGCGGGAACCTGACAAGCACCAACACCGGCAATTTCTCGGGTGGCAGCAGTGGAAGCGGCGGGGGGTGTCTTAATCCGTCATGCACCAGCCTGTAACTCGCCGGCAATATATCAATTGAGATCGATTGAAGATTAAATAAGGGTGGGGTGGTGTTGATGAGTGGTCCGCCGCGGCAATGCAAAGTTATCGCGGCGCCAGCTGCAAACAGCGATTCGAGGACGAATCCGCTAGAACGTATTGCAGGCTGTCTTTCACTGCTTGCCCAACGTCTCGCGGGTGGTTCCCAGCAAGACGATGAAATGCTTTCCGATAAATTGGCCGGCGCCCTTGCCGAATTGGTATTGCTGCGCGAGGCGCTATCGCAGCGCATCGCGGCAAATGATCCCCGCGCTGCAAGCCTTCGCCGTATAGACGACGCACTCGCGGAATTGTCGGCCGTGCTTGCTGCGGTCGAGACGACCGCATGGCGGCGTGCCGCGGTAGGCGCACGCCGTTCCTGGAACAAGGAACCCGTGCAGCGCGCGCTGCGCCGCGCCGCGCTTATCGTGGGCTTTACCGTCGCTGGCGCGGGTGTAACGGGTTTCGCCGTCCCCGCCATCGCTGATGACGACACGACGCCAACACTTATTGGCATGACCGCCCAGGATGACGGCGTGATGACACGCCACCGGCCGGAATACGACGCCAAAGGCATACCGCTGGGGGCCTTCCGCTTGTACCCGATGCTGGATGCCAGCGCCAATTACGATGACAACGTCTTCAAGAGGCCAGCGGCGAGTTCGGACTGGTATTTCGAGGAAGCCCCGTCGTTTCGACTGATGTCGCAATGGGGTCGCCATTTCCTTGAGGTCTATGGCGGGGTCGACAATTACAACTATTCGAGCTTCAGCCACCTCAATCTGACGGACTGGTCGGTCGGCAGCGACGGCCGTCTGGACATATCACGCGCCGCTGATCTATCGGCCAACGTTTCATATGGCGAGTACCACGAATCGCTGAGTTCGGCGAACACCGTGGGCTTTCAGGCATCGCCGAACCGCTACAACAAAGCCCACGCCGACAGTACGGCGCGCTACCAGCCCAATCGGCTTGGATTCAGCGCCGGCGCTAGCTTTGACCGTTACGATTGGCTGAACACGCCGCGGGTCGGTGGCGGCATCTTGTTCAACTCCGACCGCAACGAAGATGTTTTCCAGGGCTTCGCCAAGGTCAACTATGATTTCTCACCGGGCTATACCGGGTTTGTGAGGGCGCTTTACAACTCACGGCAGTTCGACCAGTTCTTGGATCGGACGGGCGCGCACCGCTCTTCGAACGGCTATCGGTTCGATGCCGGACTGACGGTCCAGCTCACGCATTTGTTGTCTGGCGAGGCTTATTTGGGCTATCTGACCCAAGATTTCGCTCTGCCGTTGAAGAACATTTCCGGCCTGGACTATGGCGTCAACCTTGACTGGTTCGCGACACCGGTCCTGACCGTGCATCTGACCGGGTCGCATGAAGTTTCCGACGTGACGCTGGGCGGCGTATCGGCCAGTGACGACAGGCTCGTCAAGCTAAGCGCTGACTATGAGTTTCGCAGGAACATCATTTTGCAGGGCTATGCATCCTACACCCAGAGCAGCTTGATCGGATCTTCCCGTACGGACGACTATCCTGGCGCCGGCGTGGGTGCCAAATACCTGATAAATCGCTATATGAGCGCGACGATAAACTATAACTTCAGCAAGCGCTCGTCGAACTTCTCTGGAGTCGACTATACGGATAACGAAATCGCCGTTGGTCTTTCTCTGCACATCTAGCGAGGTCAGGCAAGGACGTGGCGAGCAGGCGGTTTTTTGGGACCGGCGCGAGATAGACTGTTTGGTCGTCAATTGGCGGGAACCCGCGCGGTATAACAAAACACAGGTGCTTGCAAACCGGCCCCTGGTACGGTGATGCAGATGAACATGCAGAAACGCGTCTCCGATGAAGAGCTAGAGCCGACGGATACTCTGTCCGAGACCTTCGCACGGGAAAACGCCGGGTTCAGTCTCGTCGATTTCCTGCGCATCATCCGCGTCAGATGGAAGTTGATCGCGGCGGCGGTCGTCGCGACTACAGCGCTCGCCGCCGCGATGATCGTCCTGATTACCCCGCTTTATTCGGCAACTGCGATTGTGATGCTGGACCAGCAGAAGAACAATGTCGAAAGCGCCGATGCGATCTTAACTGGTCTTGGAAGCGATCAAGCAACGATCCAAAATCAGGTTCAAATATTAACATCCCTTGAGCTCGCTGGCCGGGTCGTCGACAAGCTGAAGCTCGACCAGGATCCGGAATTCAACCCTACGATGGGCGGTTGGACATCATTTCTATCATATCTCAACCCGTACAAATGGATTTCCGGGGACAGCGAAACGCAAGCCGCAGCGCAGGGACAAGATATTACTCGCGACGCTATCAGCCGCAGGCTTTTGTCGCGGCTGTCCGTGGACCCGATTGGCCTATCCACGGCTATGACCATCACGTTCCAGTCAGAGGATCCGGCGAAGGCGGCCATGATTGCGAACAGCATTGCCAACGCGTACGTCGAAGACCAGCTGGAAGCGAAATTTGACGCGACGCAAAAAGCCACGCAATGGCTTTCAGCTCGTATTGGCGAGCTCTCGCGCAAGGCCGAGGAAGCCGACGAAGCGGTTCAGCGTTACAAAGCCGCACACAATATCACGAGTACCGGCAACGGCATTTCGGTAGTCGAGCAACAGACGTCCGACATTAACAGCCAGCTGGTCATGTCCAAGACCGTGCTTGCCGAGAAGCAGGCCGCCTATTCCGGCCTCTTGTCGTTAGCGCGCGCCGGGCGGGCGGCGGACTCCGCTGCGGCGATGGCTTCTCCGGTGATCGGGGCTCTGCGATCGCAAGAATCCGATATCGCACGGCAGTTGGCCGACCTGTCGACGAAGTACTTGCCCGGGCATCCGAAAATTCTCGACCTGGAGGCACAGAAGGCTAACATCGACGCGAAGATCAGCGAGGAAGTTCAGCGCATCGTCGACTCGGCGCGAAACGACGTATCTATCGCCGCCGCCCATGTTGGTTCGCTGCAGGGCAGTTTGGCTTCTCTCGAAAACCAGGGCGCGTCGCAGAATCAGGATGCGGTGCAGCTGACGGCCTTGCAATCCGCGGCGACGTCCGCGCGTTCAATGTACGAGGCGTTTCTTGGCAAATTGAACCAGACGCAAGGCCAGGAAGGAATCTTGACGCCGGATTCGCGTATCATTTCGAATGCATCAACCCCGACAGCCCCGAGCTTTCCGAAGAAAGGCCTCACATTGGGGATTGCCGTACCCGCCGGCCTCATCCTCGGTCTAGTGCTCGCTTTCGCTCTTGAACGTCTCGACTCGGGCTTCCGCACCACGCAGCAGGTCGAAGCCTTGCTCAGCCTCCCGGTTCTGTCGACCGTGCCAGAATTGGAGGGATCGGCCAAGGAAGGTCGCGAAGCGGCAGACTATGTCGTCGAGAAACCCATGTCGTCGTTCGCTGAGGCCATACGCGGATTGCAGCTAGGCTTGTCGCTGGCGAATGTCGACCACCAGCCCAAGGTGATCGTCGTCACCTCATCGGTTCCAGGCGAAGGAAAGACCACCGTTGCTATGAGCCTCGCGCGAATCGCGGCACGCGGCGGCCTCAAGACGATTGTCGTCGATGGCGACCTTCGCCGGCCGAACGTCGCCAAGTCGTTCGGCCGCGACCATTTCCAAAATGGGCTCGTCGAAGTTCTGCTCGGCCAGCTGCCTCTCGATCAATGTTTGATCAAAGACACAAAGTCGGATGTCTTCGTGCTGCCCTGTTTGAAGGCCCCTGCGACCCCCTCCGATATGCTAAGCTCGCAGGCAATGCGTTTGCTTGTGACCAACCTGTCTAAGGCGTTCGACATGGTCATTATCGACTCAGCACCGATGCTGCCCGTTAACGACACGAAAATTCTCAGCCGAATGGCCGATGCCGTGCTGTTCGTCGTCCGCTGGGAGAAGACGCCCCGGGAAGCAGCCGTAAATGCGCTACGGTCCTTGGCTGACGTGCATGCGCCTGTCGTCGGCATCGCATTGACCCGCGCCGACTCCAAGCGCTTCCGCTATTACAGCTACGGCTATCAGAATTATTATAACTACAACAAGTACTACAGCTAGCTGGTTGGAAGGCCGTCGTTGCGATGACGCTCGCCGGACCGACGAAAGGGCTCATTGCATTTCTCGCGGGAGTTCCCGGCATTGCGCTAGGTTTCCTTGCGGTGCCGCACTTTCAAAATGGCGCGGCGCTCGACTCGGCGATACCGGTGCCGAACTACATCATTCGCCAAATGCCAATGCCCGTCGCGGCCTATAGAAGAGCAGCAAATGCTTTACTTCGTGCAAACAACCAGGACGGCGGCGCGCAAGTCGCGTTGGCCGAAGCGTCCATCGATGCGGGCAACACCGCCGCGAGCCAGCTTGAGCGACTAGAGCGCGGCGTTCGGGATGCGCCAACTGTTCCTCGCGGCTGGTTGCTTCTATCGACGTCGCTGGTGACAATCGACAAGACTAGAGCGGCAACCGCGCTATCGCAGGCGCTCCTACTCGCTCCGTATGATTTTTGGCTCGCCGGGTCGCGAGCGCAGGAAGCCGCTCAGCAATGGCGTGATCTCGATCCCGGAACGCGTGCGTTAGCCCTGCGCCAAGCGCAATTGCTGTGGGACGATGAAGAGCTCCGCATGTACATTCCTATGCTTCTGTCTTCGCCCGAAGGCGTCGCCTTGCTAACCCAGGCTTTCTCCAAAAGACCCGACGATTTGCGCGCAATAAACCGATGGCTCTCGCGCGAACTTCGCCGAGCCGCCGATCCAGAACAATGAGTGAAGCGGTCGTCTCTACCGTCGTCCTTGATCAGCCCCGCACTGGTTCGTTCGCGCGCTTGGCACGAAGTCTGTCTCTTTGGTCGCTGATTGCCACCATCGCATGGGCGCCGTTTCCGTTGGGAAGCGCGGTCAGCTGGGGGGCATCGCTGATCGAGATGGCCGTAGCGGTATCCTGGCTGTTTTGGTCTGTTTCGATGATCGCGGAACCGGGCGAAATCGTTCGAAATTTCAGATTGGTGTGGTTTTCCGGCCTGATGGTTCTCTCGGTATTGCTTTGGTGCGGAATTCAGATTCTTCCGATTGTTCCGGCCGACTGGGCGCATCCAATATGGGGCATGGCCGCTCAGGCGCTGGGCAAACCGCTGGCCGGAACAATATCAATAGATCCCTGGCGAACGAAAGCCGAGATCCTCAAACTGGCAAGTTACGTAGCGGCGTTCTGGCTAACGCTTTCACTGGCACGCAGATCAGAAGCCGCCAAGACGTTGTTGAACGCCATCGTCGCCATCACGACTTTCTATGCCTTCTATGGTTTCGTACTTGCCATCCTCGACGTCGCGCAAGCCGAGCTGATTTATGCGGTGCCATTTCCCCGGCCGTACATTTCAGGACCATTTATGCTACACAACAGCTTTGCCACATTCGAGGGCTTGGGCACGCTTGCCGCGCTGGTCAAAGCATTCGATGCTGGACGCGAAAGCATTGTGATGCGAAGAGGCCTGCGTCAGCTGTTTCTCACGACGTTTCGTTTCGCCTTTGGCCGTGGAACACCACCCCTTCTCGGTGTGATCCTGTGCTTCACCGCCATCATCGCGTCCGCCTCGCGGGCCGGATTCGTCGCGACGTCCGTGGCAATTCTGGTTATGGCTGTGGTCGCAACGATCCTCGCCCGGCACTCCGAGCTTCGGCTCTGGACGATGGCCGCCGCCGCCGCCGCGCTTATTGCAATATTTCTAACAATCGCTCTTAACGGTCAGACCCTTGGAGACCGGTTCGCAAAATTGGCGGACGCCGGAGATCCCGACCAGATCCGCTTGGCGCTCTGGGACGCCGCATGGCGGATGATCGTCGATATGCCTTGGCGCGGCCTTGGTCTTGGGACATTTCAAGATGCCTACCCGCTTTATGCCCGCCAAGCACTGCCCTACGTCATGGACAGGGCCCATTGCGACTACCTCGAGCTTGCAGCCGGCGTTGGCCTCCCAGCGGCAATTGCCTGGTGGGTCGCGCTTGGCGGGCTTGCCATGCTCTGCCTACGCGGAACCTTCGCACGCCGCCGCAATCGCCACATCCCATTGCTGGGTTTTTGCGCCGCTGTGCTTGTGGCAATCCATTCGAGTGTCGATTTCAGTCTGCAAATGCCAGCTGTGGGTACACTTTTTGCGATCATGCTGGGCTTGGGTGTGGCGCAATCCCAGCGCACGACAGAAATGGGCTCGAAAGACGCAGCATCGGCCACAGTCAGACCCGATCTTGGACACCTGAATTAACCGAGGAGACAAAAACAAGCCCCGCAACAGTCCTCAGGCTTGTGCAATGCAGCAATACTGAATTAGTCTTTGGCTACAGCTTTGTAGGGGCGTTTCGCAGTCGATGGGCAACTTCAGAAGCCAAGGCCGCGTCGAAATGTTGGCTCATGTCATGTGAACCTGCCGACGCTTGGCATCCACATCAAGCCGTGCCAAGCTTCCTGCGGGTTGGCCAAACGGGCGGATATCGCAGCAGACGTTGGTATGTTGTCCAAACCCAATCGCACGCGGAAGCTCGTGCGATTTTCCATCTCGAGCAGCAGGGTTATCGCGTCTTCTGCCCCCGAATTCGTAAGACAGTTCGCCATGCCCGCAAGGTCACACACGTTCTAGCCCCGCTGTTTCCGGGATACATCTTCCTTGACCTGGACATTTCGAGCGAACCATGGCGCGCGGTAAACGGCACGAGAGGTGTGTCCAGGCTCATTGCGTTTGGTGAAAATCCCCAGCCGGTGCCCGTTGGCATTGTCGAAGCCCTTCGGCGTCGGGCCGGCGATGATTGTGCGGTTACGTTGCCAACTCTCAAAGTGGGTCAATCCGTTCGCATTATCGACGGGCCGTTCACCGACTTTCTGGGAACGCTGAGACATCTCGATGCATCGGGCCGGGTACAGGTGCTGCTCGACCTACTTGGGCGGTCGGTGTCGGTCGCCCTGCGATGCGATGCTCTGACTGCGGCGTAGCCGATGTCACGACATCGCACATGCGCGACGGGTGGAACACAGTTTCACCCGAATGGCGGAAGCATCCTTGAAAGTGTTATCGATAGTTCAAATCGACGCTCCGCCCACGCTGTGAGTCGGATATAAGTTTGAGAATTCCGTTGTGCTTCGAGGCCGCCAATTGGGACGCCGTCGAAGCGGGAAAAGAACAACGGGACGGGAGTTAGGAGCGATGCAATTGGTCTCGCTAATGCATACACCGTCCGGAGCGAAGGATGGTTGATCGAGATCGTTTGATCACCGGTCTCGATCGCGACATAGCGATCGCACTTCCGGCGAGTCTCAGCTTACGGAGCAATCAAAATGTCAAAGCGCATGCTCGTGACTGGCGGTGGCGGTTTCATAGGCTCGCATCTTTGCGCACGCTTGCTCGAAGACGGTCATGAAGTCTTGTGCGTGGACAATTTCTTTACCGGGCGCCGCCGGAACATCATTCCCCTGCTCGATCACGAGAACTTCGAGCTTCTCCGTCACGACGTTACCTTTCCGCTCTTTGTGGAGGTTGACGGCATTTTCAATCTTGCTTGCCCTGCATCGCCTGTGCACTACCAGTTTGATCCCGTGCAGACGACAAAAACGAGCGTCATGGGCGCCATCAATATGCTCGGGCTGGCTAAGCGACTTCGTGTTCCAATTCTCCAGGCTTCCACGTCAGAGGTGTATGGCGATCCCGACGTCCACCCGCAACCGGAAGACTATTGGGGACGCGTCAACCCAATAGGGCTGCGGGCCTGTTATGATGAAGGCAAACGCTGCGCTGAGACACTCTTCTTCGACTATCACCGGCAGAATAATGTTGCCATCAAAGTGGTGCGCATTTTCAACACTTATGGTCCAAACATGCACCCGACGGACGGACGCGTAGTCTCGAATTTCATCGTCCAGGCGCTGAGGGGCGAAGATATCACAGTCTACGGCAATGGCAGTCAAACGCGATCATTCTGCTACGTCGACGACCTAGTGGACGGCATCACGCGGATGATGCTCACGGATCGCGAGGTCATTGGACCAATCAATCTCGGCAATCCCAATGAATTTACGATCCGCAAGTTAGCCGAAATCGTTATCGAGATGACCGGCAGTCGTTCCCAGATCGTCATAAGGCCGCTACCGCAAGATGACCCAAAGCAGCGCCAGCCTAATATCGGTCTTGCGAAGAGTGTTCTCGGATGGTCTCCGACGACCGAGTTGCGCGACGGGCTTACCAAGACGATTGCCTTCTTCGACGACCTGCTTCGCAGCGGTTCCTAACGGCGAGCCGACGGATATCGGTGAACGCAATCGAAGAGGCTCGCTATGCGTGTCGTTCATTTCGCTGAAACGCTTATAGGCGGCCCGGCTACCCATCTGAACCAATTGCTGCCATTTCAGGTGCGTGCCTACGACGAGGTGTCGGTCTTTTGCCCCCAAAGGCACGGCCACCTCATTGAATGCGCCGGCGTCCGGGTCTGCTTGTTCCCCGACACCCAACGAACGATCAAGGGGTTCGCGGAACTTTATCGCCATTGGCGTCAGCACATGCTGGAAAACTCATATGACATCGTCCACCTTCATTCGTCGTTCGCCGGTGCTGTCGGCCGACTACAATTCGCTCAGTCGGAAACACCGATCATATACTGTTCGCGCGGTTGGTCGTTCGCCATGGACAACTCTGCCAGCCGAAAGAGGTTCTATGGATTCGCTGAGAGACTTCTGTCGTATCGCGCCGACGCGATCATAAACATCTCGCGGAACGAGGATGCTCTGGCGGCATGGGCGGGCGTGCCGCGCGACAAGTGCCGAATGATTTACAACGGAATACATGATGCGCCGTGGACGCCGATCGAGGAAAGGCGGGAGCCAAAACGACTCCTTTTTGTCGGACGCTATGACCGCCAAAAGGGCATCGATCAACTGCTGGAAGCGATGGAGACGCTGTCCCGTCACGGCTTCGCGTTGGAAACGATTGGCGGCCAGGTTGTCGGCAAGCCGCTCGTCGACAAATTTCCCGATTATATCGTCAATCGCGGATGGCAGAATGCGAGTGAGGTACAGAAAGCCATGGGAGCTGCGGACATCATCGTAGTGCCATCAAGATGGGAAGGGTTTGGTTTTGTTGCCGTGGAGGCCATGAGGGCCGGGCGTCCCCTTGTCGTATCGAATGTCGGAGGGCTTTCGGAAATTGTCGTCGACGGCGAGACCGGGGTTCTCTGCGCTCCCAATTCGTCCGACGCGATTATTGAGGGCGTGTTAAGGCTTTCAAAGATGAACGTGCGCCAACTAGGCATTAACGGCAGGAAGCGATTTGAGATGCTGTTCACGGCCGAGCGCATGTTCAACGAAATTGATAGGACATATAGGGATGTATTGGGCTCCCGTGGTCTCCTGGCGACGACCGGTCATGTAAGCCAAACGACGCGTATGGAGTGCAGCAGTTGAGAATTGCATTCTTTCTTACATCCGCCAGCGGTGGTGGCGCGGAACGGGCGATGATTGCCATCGCCAACTACATCGTGGCCGGTGGAACGAAGGTCGATTTGGTGTTGGGTCGCCGGCAGGGCCCATATCTGGCCGATATCAGTCCGGACGTGCGCATCATCGACCTTGGCGTTACTCGCTATCGAAAGATGTTATGGCCGATGCGCGACTATATGCGAAAAGAGGAACCAGATGCTCTTCTGTCGGCGCTCGTGCCCTGTGATGTTGTGGCGCTCATCGGAAAACGCCTCCTCGGCTGGAAATCGAAAGTGTTCATCAGTGTTCAGAATCATCCCATTGAAGTGGCCCGCCATGGCCGCGATCTGCTCGACCGCTTCTGGCCTGTTGTGATCAAGCTGCTTTATCGCCAGGCGAACGGCGTCGTTGGCATATCGGCGGGGGTGACGGCGGCGCTCGAGAAATTACTCGGCCGGCGTGCCGGCACGATTCCAGTCATTAACAACCCCGTGATCGCTCCAGGATTTTCCGAGAAGCTTTCGGAGGAGCCGACGCATCCCTGGCTTGGCGGCGCGGTTCCGGTTCTGCTGGCTGCTGGACGGCTTGCTCGGCAAAAGGATTATCCGACTATGCTGCGGGCTGTGGCATGCGTCCTGGAGCATCGCCCCGTTCGACTCATCGTCATGGGAGACGGCGAGGAGCGGGCGAATCTCGAGCAACTCGCGGACGAACTCCACATAACCACATCCGTGGACTTCGCCGGGTTCGTCGAAAATCCCTATTCATTGATGAAGCGCGCCAATCTGCTTGTGTTGTCGTCGCGTTGGGAAGGCTTCGCCAACGTCGTGGCGGAGTCCCTTGCCTGCGGCACGCCCGTGGTCTCGACGAACTGTCCGAGCGGACCGGCAGAAATACTCGCGGACGGTAAGTACGGCAGACTCGTCCCCGTGGGCGACGTGGCCGCGTTTGCGGACGCCATCTGCACCGCGCTCGATGACACCGTGGAGCGAGATGAGCTTGTCGCGCGCGGAATGGAATTCAGCGTGGAAAAGCTTGCACCGAAATACATGAACCTCATATTCGGATCGGCGCCGGCATGAGTGTTCTATTTTGTCATGATCACCGCTTTGTCATCGATGCGAGCGGCAATGTTTGTTCGCGCGGCCAGTATAGCGCCCAAATCGTTGCTCGTTACGAACAGGCATTCGGAGAGATGCGCATCGCGGGACGCGAGCAGCGATTGGTTCCTGAACTGTCGGGGCGGCTCAACGTTCTTTTTTCTGACAGAACACGCTTTGTCTCGCTTCCAAATCTGTCTTCGCTAGGCGCTCTTCTTTTCGGTGACTCACACGCTCGCCAGCGCCTCGAAAAGGCGGTGGCAGATGCGGATGTCGTCGTGGTCCGCCTTCCGAGCGAGATCGGTCTTCTCGCAGCCGAGATCGCAAGAAGGCAACGCAAGCCTCTGATTGTCGAGGTTGTCGCTTGCGTCTGGGATGGACTAATGAGCCATGGGTCTGTTGTTGCACGGACCTATGCGCCTCTGGCGTTTAGGCGCATGCAAATGTCGGTGGCCCAAAGTGAGTGGACGGTTTATGTAACGCAGGACTTTCTCCAATCCCGCTATCCGGCCCGGGGCAAGCAACTCGGTGTCTCGGATGTTCAGATTTTGCCTCACGATCCCAACGTCCTGAGGCGACGCCTATCGGCGCTGAGCCACGATACCGAGCGACTGACCTTCGGCATGATCGCCGCCATGTTTCACAACGAAAAGCGCGTTGATATTGCCATCCGCGCACTCGCCCTCGCCAGCCAAGAAGCGGACAACCTTCGACTCGAAATAGTTGGTTCCGGCAATACCAATGACCTGCAGGCCTTGGCGGCACGGCTCGGTGTCGGGAATCGTGTCCTTTTCCGGGGCGTCCTGCCGCACGGGGAGAAGCTCTTCTCGTGGATCGATGATATCGACGTTTATGTGCAGACGAGCTTTCAGGAAGGGTTGCCGCGCGCGCTCATAGAGGCAATGAGCCGTGCCGCACCTGCGCTGGCATCCAGTGCGGGAGGTACGAACGAGCTTGTTTCCGATGAATGGCGGCACGATCCAGGCGACACGAAGCACCTTGCCGCGCAAATGCTTCGGCTTCGTGATAAAAACATACGCATCCGGCTCGCGGCCGAAAATCACGCAACGGCCGCCGCTTATGCGCCTGGCAAGTTGGATTTGTTACGGCGGGACTTCTGGAGCAGGTTTTGCGTTGCCAATCGGATTCCTCAAGAAACCACACCCCAGCCGGAATGTCCGGATGCAGGCGGTTCCCACAATGACTGAGATCAACGAGAGACATCGGTTAACCCGCTGCCTGACAAGCGATCGGTCTAGCGGGCAGTGGAGAGCGCTCCCATGCCGTCTCTGGACGACGAAGTACACGATTCATCGAGGAATGTGAGCGATGAACTCGAAGGCGGCAACATTTATAAAGTCACCGTTCCTGACAATCCCTTCGTTGTGGCGTTTGCTGATCGTCCTGTACCTAGTGTGCTATCATATCTTTTTTCCGATCATCGCGGCGATGTTCATGCCGCATACGGATATCTTGCTCTTTCCGCGCTTCCTGCTGACGTCTGTCCACGTGCTTCTTATCAGTTGGCCTTTATTGTTCTATCGGCGGGAGTACGGTTTCCTTCATCCGCTGTTATTGCCGACAATCATGGCAATTGCCGAGGACGCGTTAAAGACGCCGCTAAACCTGATTTTTCCACTAGAGGCGCCGCTTGTGGACTACACGGTTCCGACCACGAGTCCGGCTTTCTCGCTAAGGATGGGCCTTGGCGATCTGGCTGCTACGCGGTTCTGGTATGAGACCGTCCAGATATTGGCGCTCCTATGCTATTATATGGGATATTTCACTCTGAATTTCTTCAAAGCACCGTCGCTCAGGTTGCATCCTCCACGCCACCTTTCGACAACCTGTGCCATTGCGACCGCTCTGTGCATCGGCGTGGGGTTGCTCTTCATTCAGCTCTTCGGAGGCGGTCTCACAAGTTATCTCGTGGCAATGCGCTCTGGCCGGTCTTTCCTACTCCAGGGCCAGGGCCAATTCCTCGTGATCGCCAAATTTTCAATGATCATCGTGATCGTTTGGTTCGTGTATCTACGCAGGCCATTCAACAATACATTGTGGCTCGTGGCGGTGGCAGCTTCCGCTTTCACGACGATCGTGATCACTGGCTCCCGTTCAAGCCTTATTTCCGGGCTCGTTGTGCTCCTGCTCCTGTGGTGGAAGCGGAAAGGCCGGCCGCTCGTTCTGCCGACCGCCGCGCTCGCTGTACTTGCCTTGCTGGTGTTCGGGATTTTTGGCGCCATTCGCATGGACTGGGGAAGCCGATCCATCGATACGTCCGTTTTTAAGATATCGAGGCTCTCGGATACTCTAAATCGCGCCCATGCGGAATTCGAAGCGCGCAGCAATCAAGAGGGCGACCTCGCCGCGTTTGCGGCGGAGAATCAAACGTTGCTTTGGGGGCGCAGCTACCTTGGCGCCATTTCGTTCTGGATTCCTCGGACGCTTTGGCATGGCAAGCCACACGCCGCCGGCGCATACAATATGTGGGTCAATTTTGCCGGAAGGCCTATCGAGCAGTTCGGCACTGACGTTTATTGGGGAATCCCGGTCGGTGCGGCCACCGAGGCGTATTGGAATTTCTATCTTCCGGGTGTTGTCGTGATATTCCTTCTTTTCGGAGCATTCCATCGCTGGCTTTCGGACCTTGTATGGCGGCATCCGCAGTCGCCGGTGGTGCTCGTGTTTTCGACCTGGGTCGTGATGAATTTTCGCGGCGACTCGGGTTCGTTCGCCAACACCGTCCGGGACATCCTGATGCTCGGCATGCTTTGCTACTTGCTGGGGATTTTCCGGCTGGAAGATGAGCGAACGCTCGGCCGGTCCGTGGCATGGCGATTTCCGGACCCGATCAATCTTGGGCGGAGGTGGGCACCTCAGTCTTGGTCCGCGGGAAGATCGTCCGGAAGAGGCGCCCCATGACGGTCATCGGCTGAGAGCCCGATGTTATCAGCGTTAGACATTGCGGTCGCTTCGGTTATACGGAATAGGGCCCGGATGATCCGGAAAACGTGACATCGAACCATGGTTGACACAATCGCAAACACCTCTTCGGGTATCGACCACGCCACGGCTGGCGGGCCGAAGGTTATTTTTGTGATTCATCAGATTGGGAGTCAGGCGGACGGCGGAATTCAGAGCATTTCAGAAATCATCAGGAATACAACATCGATCTCCAAGGAGGTCGTTACAAATCTTGAATCTGACGCGCAGATAGCTTGGGCGGAGCACGCAAGGGTCCGTCTCTGGTCAATGACTGAAGCGCAATATCTTGAATCCGGATCACGGACGCTGTATCGGCTATCTCAGATCTATCATCGCCTCGCCAACAACGTGCGCATGTATTTTCTGGTCGTTGGTACAGGCGCATCAATCGTTCACCTCAATGATCATCGGGCGTTCTGGAATACGGCGCTCGGCGCGAAGCTCGCAGGGGCGCGCATCGTCTTCAACGTGCGCGACACCATGCGGGAAGGCGCGCGAACGGTGCCGCTGTGGCGCGCCTGCTTGGCACTGTGCGACCGGTTCCTCGTGCTCTCGCAGGAGATGATCGAGCACTACCGCATGATGCTGCGGCCGACATCCGACACGCCACGAAATGCGGCAAAGTTCGCCTATCTCTATAGTATCGTCGACAAGGCCATCTATTTTCCGATCGGTGAGGAAGATCGCGAGAAACTGCGTTCCGAGCTTGGAGTTGCATCCGGCAAGCCGGCGCTGGTGTATGTCGGCCGCTTCGACACCAAGAAGGCGCAGCTTGTATTCATCCGATCAGCGCTTCCCGTTCTGCGGCAGCAAAGACCGGACGCGCTCGTTTATATGGTGGGAGATTTTGATCCGGAACACGATGACTACGCCGCGACCTGTGTTCAGGAGAGCATCGCCTTGGGAGTCGCCGATAACATCAGGTTCGTCGGTTACAGTCGGCGGATCGCGGATTGGTATCGGGTTGCAGATGTCGTGATCCTTGCCTCGCAGCGCGAAGGCCTACCGCGTTGCGTGATCGAAGGCCTTGCATGCGGCGCGCCCGTCGTTTCTTTCGATGTCTGTTCCGTGCGGGAGATTTTGGGAGGCCATGATTGCGGTGTTGTCGTACCGGGGCGGGATTATGTGGCTATGAGTATGCGAATCGTCGAGCTCCTCTCCGACCGCGCCAGAATGGCTTCGTACCGCCAGCGCGGCCCGATTGTCGCCGGCCAGCTTTTCGATCCCAAAAAGAGCGCCGTGGGGTACACCGAAATCGTCAAGGGCCTGCTTAAGCAACTCCCGTTGCCACAGGCCCGTCACCGCTAGATACTGCGGCAGCTTCGCTGCTTGATCATTTTGGGCGGTCGGCACCGTTGCCAATGTCGCGGCACTGTCCGAGTTAAGATATCGAGGGCTGTCCGTGGGACGGTGCTTTGACGGCTGGCCGACGTTGCATGTGGAAGTCTTTGACACCGCGCATCGAAGCGGCCGTAACAAGGAGGAGGTAATCTCGTGAACCCGTACAGTCGTCCGGAACGCTTTTCGCTGCTCCGTGCTTTCTATCGAGGCGTGGTACTCGGTCGTCGTGTCGGGCTGATGCCGGGGGTGTTGTCCGAAGTCCGATTTCATCTGGAGCGAAACCGACCCGGCAAAATCACCACGCTGACGCTACCTGGAATCAAGGGGGCAGTGCATCTTCGACCGGGTACCAGTGACGTGCCCACGTTCCGTCAGATATTTACAGAGCAGTCGTACGATCTGAACAAGATTAGCCGCTTTAAGGCGGTGAAGGCGCACTATGAGAGAATGCTTGAGGAAGGTAAGACGCCGCTTATTCTCGATTGTGGCGCGAATATCGGCTTGAGTTCCGTTTGGTTCGCAAACATGTTTCCGAAGGCCATGGTTGTAGCTGTGGAACCGTCGAAGCCGAACTTCGCTCTGTTGAAGGCGAACACGGCTGGCTATCCAAACATTCTGCCTGTGCTCGGAGCGGTCTGGAACGAGACCACCAAACTCAGCATCGAAAATCCGGACGCCGACTTCTGGTCGTTCCAAGTAAGCGCCGATTCCAAACACCAATCTTCCAGCGATTCCGTGGAGGCCTTCACGATAGGAAATCTGATGGCGATGGCTGGAGCGGAAGAAATTCTGATTGCCAAGATCGACATTGAAGGTGCCGAGGCGGCACTTTTTCAGTCTAACATCGATTGGATCGACAGTACGCAGCTGATCATTATTGAGCTTCACGACTGGATCAAAGAAGGTACCAGCGCTAATTTTCTCAACTCCATTGCCCAGCGATCGGTTCATCTGCGCCAGCGCGGCGAGAACATGCTGGTTTTTATGAATTAGCGCTGTCGCTGGGCCTTTTGCGCGGAACGATTTCAGCCGGCACAAACAGGATTTCCCATGGGTAAACGACCAGTAAGACCGCGCATCCTCATGCTTTGGTCCGCGCAGCGCGACCCGAAGCTTTGGGGGACGCCAAACACGCCATCCAATATGTTCTGGGGAGGTGCCGAACTCGTCGCGCTCGGTTATGAAATCGATTCGATTTATCCACGTGCCAGGGAGAAAGGCGTTGGGCGTATCTTACAGCGGCTCTTGGGGAGCCGCGTTCTATACCTGCTTTCACTTGCAGAATTTGCCGGGCGCATCAGGTTTGGGACAACCGTTCTCTACACTTATGTGCAAAATTGGGCGTTGATTATCGCAATATTGAAATGGTCCGGCCTGATCCGGACGCCAAGCTTTCTGTCCCTATTGGGGGCCGACGTCGACTTCAATAGACTGAATCAGGATAGATTATATTTCATGTACTGGAAGTTGATAATAACGCAGATGGACAGAGTGCATCTGATCAGCCGTCACGAACTGCAGAAGTGGACGTCGATATACTATGAGCATAGAGAGAAATTCGTTTTTCACCCGACCGGCGTGGATTCCAAGCTTTATGCCGAATTGACTGCGAACGATACAACCGCGAACGATACATATGAGGCGGCCGACTTTGACACCGTCGCGGTCGGAAACGATCCGATGAGAGACTGGAATTTGGCCTTCTCGTTACCAGACCAGGGTGTCAGCGCGCTCATCCTGACCCAAAATAGCCAAGTAAAGAGCCTCTATGACGCGAAATACAAAGACAAAGTCCAGAGCTTGAAGTTGCTTTTCAACCTTACCTTGGCCGATTCAGCTGCGCAGATGAAGAGAGCGCCATGTATTCTCCTTGCCACTCAGCAGAACGAGCGATTTTCGGGCTCGACCACGGTCGGTGTCGCCGCTTGTCTGGGTGTTCCCCTTGTACTGGATGAGAGCTACGATCTCGCAGCGTATGGGCTGGTGCCTGGGGAAAACTGCGAACATTTCGAGCGTGGAAATCCCGAATCAGCCGCCGCCGCCATCTATCGCATCGTTCGGAATCGAGATTATGCGAGAAAACTTTCAAAGAACATTCACGCCTTGGCCGATCCGCTCAGCATGACACGCTACGGACAGTTTATTGAGGAACAACTCCTCCAGATTATCGGTCCGCGGCTTGGCACTGAAGCACTCTGATACGATGCGGATTTGGTACGTCTACGGCGGCCCGTTCCCCAATCGGGCTGCGCATGCCGTCAACATCGCCAAAATGTGCGACGCGTTTTCTGCCAATGGCCACGAGGTGACACTGGTGGTGGAGGGCGACCCCGCCAATCGAGAAGCCATTGCGCAAGCAACGCAATTGGAGCTAGGTCTATCCGCAAAGCCGAATATTTGGTGCTGCAAGATTCGGCGGATTTTCGGACGATATCATCTCATGGCGGCAAAGATCGCGTGGGCGGCACGCCGAGATCGGGCCGATATCGTATACGCTCGTAATCCTGTGTTCTTGGTTTACGCGGTACTCGTTGGCCTTCGCGTCATTTTCGAGGTTCATTCGCCGATAGATAGCAGTGCCTCGCAGATGAAACTCCTTTTTGCGTTGCTTCGTCGGTCTGCCAAGCTGGCCCGCGTCGTGGTGATCAGCGAGGCTCTCAGGAACGAGACTGCAATGCGCAGTCCCAACATTTCCGATCGTATCACCGTCGCCCATGACGGTGCAGATGCGGAGCAGCAGGGCTGCGTGCGCGTTCCCATTGTTCCGGCACGACCTGGCCGAACGCAGATCGGCTACGCCGGGCACCTCTATCCCGGCAAAGGCATGGACCTGATCGCCGAACTCGCCTCGCGTTGCCCATGGGCGGATTTTCTCGTTGTGGGCGGTACCGACGACGCCGTTGCAACATGGCGCGCGCGGTTGGCGACGCTCCCGAATATCCTGCTTGTCGGTTTTGTCGATCATGCTCGAGTGCCGAATTATCTTGCCGGCTGCCAAGCGGTCCTGGCGCCCTATCAGAGTCGGGTACAGGTGTCGGACGGCAGAACGGACGTTGCCCGCTGGATGTCGCCGCTGAAGATCTTTGAATATATGGCGCAAGGGAAAGCCATACTGTGCTCGGACCTTCCGGTGTTGCGTGAAATCCTGACCGACAATGAGACGGCTCTTCTATGCCCTCCGGACGATGTGTCGGCCTGGACGGTGGCGTTGGCGAAGATTGCCAGCGACCCGACTCTTGCAAAGTCGCTGGGACAGAGGGCTCGCGCGGCGCTGGAAGCAAATTACACTTGGAAGGCACGGGCAGAACGTGTCCTTTCCGGTCTGCCGGCATGACGGGAACATCGGAAGCTGCCCGCCTTGAGCCAAAGGAGGCCGGCGCGCCTGCCGCGCAACGGGAAGCCAAACGCCTCACCCATAGCGCGGCACACGGACTTTCCTGGAACGGCGCAACTCTCGTCGTTCGGACCGTGCTCAATGTCGTGGTTGCCTCGGTCTTGGCTCATCTGCTCTCGCCGCGGGAATATGGCATCGCCGGCGCGGCGATGATCGTCGTTGCCATTGGGTCGACGCTCTCGAATCTCGGTATGTCGGAAGTGATGATTCAACGGAAAGCATTGGAGATCCGTCACATAGCGACCGCGAGCTTCATTTCTTATTCGATCGCGACCCTCTTGGCGTTGGCTCAATGGATATTCGCAGATCGCATCGCCAGCGTTATGCACGTACCGGAGCTTGGAGAAGTATCGCGGGTGCTTGCCTTCCTGATGTTTACCGGTGCGTTCAACCTCGTCGCATACGCATTGCTGTCACGCCATTTTCAATTTCGGCGCACTTCGGTTGCACAGCTGGTAGCTTGGGCGGCGGCGAACTTTCTGGTCGGCATACCAATGGCCTATCTGGGCTTCAGCTATTGGGCGCTAGTGGCGGCAAGCATGACCGAATCCCTGTTGTTATGCGCCAGCTATTTGGTGATGGCGCGAAAATTTCTCGTGCTGCCGCGCTTCGACCGCGTCGCCTATCGCGAAATCAGAGGTCCAAGCCTGGGATTCTCGCTGACGGCCGTGCTCACCTATATCGCGACCTATGTCGATAATTTCGTGGTCGCGCGGTTTATCGGCACCGCGCAGTTGGGCATCTATTCCCGATCCTATTATCTCATCGCGATGCCCGCCAACCTTTTCGGCAACCTCAATCGGTCCGTCGTATTTCCGCTGATGGCGCGCGTTCAAGATGATCCCGTACGGTTGCGAAATGCCATACTCAAGGGTTTCGCCCTCACGGCCGCTCTTGCACTGCCATTCAGTGCATTCATGGTCATCTTCTCGCATGAATTCGTCGCCACCTTCCTTGGTGCCAAGTGGATCTCGGCTACTGTTCCGATAATGCTGTTTTCGGCAGGCATTTATTTCCGCGTCGGTTACAAGGTTTGCGGCACGGTATTCCTTGCGACGGGAAATAACGTCCATCTGATATCCATGCAGGTGCTCTACGCTATTTCCGTGGCGGTAGGGGCGCTATTGAGCGCGCCTTTTGGTGTCGAGGCAGTGGCTGCAGCCGTCGTTATCGCCAATGGCTTCAGTTTTCTTTGCTACTCTTACTTCTGCTGTCAGCACACGGGTGTCTCACTGAGGGACTTTTTGTCGGTTCATACGAGACCGGTGATCGCCGCTGCGGGGGTATGTCTGAGCAGCGGCTTGATCAAACTGATTCTAGCTGGGTGGCCGGATCTGCTTGTTATGACGACGGGCGCCCTTGCGGTCGGTCTGTGCTTTGCTGTTACGCTTTATCTTCGGCCGTCGGCCATTCTTGGCACGGACGGCGCCGACCTAATAAGAGGCCTATCCGGCTTCAGATCGAAATAGCTGAGATCGCCGTCAATCCGCCTGGATGGTGACTACTTCCTAGAGAGCTGGAAAACTACGTCGGCAGTAGGCTCAGTCCGTGAGCCGGAAGCGCAATCACATGGTCGAAGCCGCACACAGGCGCAATCTGAGCCCGCGGTTGAATATACAAGGCTACATGAGCCTCTTCCTCGAACAAGTCGTTCGCTTTCGCCAACTGTTTTGGAACGAGCAGTTCTGAGCCGATCGCATCGACGCCTATATATCTCCATACCTCAAACATCGGAGGAAACCATGCAGTTCAAAAAGCTAGGAGAGGTCCTTCGTCTGCGAAGATCCTATAACTATTCAGCGTTCTCTGCGGCGCGCAATTGGTCCAATGCCGAACTGCGAAAATTTAGCCACCAACTCCCTGGAACTATCGTGAATGTGAGTGCCTGGGAGGACAAGGATAAAGAGGGTGGTTACTATCGAGATTATTTCTCTAAATCTACGGAGTATTTTCTGACCAATTTTGGAACGTCTCAGGGTCAGCTGCAGGGCGCGCAAAACGAGTTTTTTCTTGATCTAGAAGACGTGCCTCGAAATCTAGATCGCAGATTTGACGTTGTCTTCAATCATACGACCCTTGAGCACATATACGATTTTCGAACGGCTTTCAAAAATTTATGCTCGCTTTCAAGCGACATGGTTGTTGTTGTAGTTCCATGGCTTCAGCCGCTGCATTCAGATTATGGCGACTATTGGCGGTTTTCGCCGCAAGCCGTCATTAAAATGTTCGACGAAAATGACATGGAAACCATCCATCTGACATGGAATTCCAATCGACGGAGCTCGGTCTATGTTCTTGCCGTTGCAAGTCGCGAACCCGCTAAGTGGAAGCACTTGTTTCCAAACGCTCCCATACCTTCGAGCTCGCCTGAATTCCGAATATTGCCGAAGGTCCCGCCGGGCTCTCTCGCCTTCACTTGAACGTATCCCGATGCAAAGCCCGATCCACCGCCGCTTGGTCGGGTCACCGCCGCGGCGAGCTTTCGCATTTTAGAAGCGTAACGCTTGCATTTCCGGCGAAGTTCCAGGGATTGTTCGAAAAGCCTTCCGTCCGGCAGCATGTAATTCTGACTGTTGTCGCCTCTCCGCCCGAACATGACACCGCGTAGCGCGGCACTGGCGTCGTGGGCGTGAGCGGAGCCACCTCGAAAAGGCATTGCGCGAAGCGAACATCGATCCTCGTCGGTCGTGTCGGCTGGATGCGAACAAGCGCGTCACGATAGCTTGCCGCCGCCGTTGTCCTGATGGTCTGATTGTGAAAGACAACATCGATGTCGTCGGCGATATTGATGCTCTCCGCGCGCGAATTCGTGATCATCAGGCCGTGCACTTCGGCAAGATCCAAGCGCGCAAAATCGCAATCATCGAAGCGACTGTCGCGCAGCGACTGGAGCCTGACGCCGCCTGGTACGTTGTGGCGCAGTCCGCGACATTCCAGATTGCTGATCTGGGGTCGCAGGGCGACAAGCCCGGCGCCTTCCCCGCGATCTGTCAGGGCGATGGGGTTGAGCAGCGTGAGATCGCCGTCCATATCGGCATAAAAGCGAAGTCTGCCCGAATCCACTACTCTAACGAAGTAGGGTTTGCCGGGCACTAGCGGCTTGGGCAGGCGTCCGCCCTGGGTTGCCGGCCGCAATATCACCGCTGCGCCGGTAAAGAGCCCGTGACGACCGAGCGCGACGGTCCCATCTGACAGGTCGATATCGGAAGGCAGAAATTGCGGCAGGTTGCCACCATGGACTTGTTCCTGCCAATGATAATCGAAGGATGCGGTGGTCAGCGCCAAATCCGCGTTCGGGGCGTCGATGTCCGGCGCTACAATTTCTACGTCCGAAATTCCGCCGGGGAACGGACGTAACATAATTCCCGATGCATATTTGTAACTGCCTTCGGCCGGACCGATGGTCGGGCGCAGGATTTTAAGACCGCGCATATAGCAGGGCTGTGAAATATTCGAAAGATCGTGCACGCGCTTCGGCGCATCGTCAGGCCCGATCCATATCGCTCGTGTACTATGATGCTCCGTATGCGGTTCGATGAAATTGATATTCTCGAACCGGCCTTCGAGTCCGACATTCGTGATGGTCATGCCGTTTGCCCGACCCGCGAAGCACCGAGGACGGATATTATAGAAGTTTTTTATGCCACGACCGCCTCCGGCATGGAGCTGCATTTGGTCATAGGATTCAACGTCAACGAGCACGATGTTGCGGTTGATATCTTGCTCATAACACTCGAAATTGCACAACCACGAGTCCTTATCGTGATTGGATGGGACGCCTGCGGCGATCGGACTTTGCACGCCCCGAATGCGTTCGACGACTACGCCATCAATGGGCCTTCGAAACGCGATACCGGAAACAAACGCGGTTGTGTTGTTCAGATCCAGGGTGAAGTCCTGAATCCGGATGTTTTGTGGAACCACACGGTTTTGGGCTGCGTCGTAGTTCGGATCTCCAACAAAAAATATCCGCTGCCTTTTGCAACCTTCGGGGATTTTGAAGATCGTGCTTTTCATTCCGGCGCCTGTGAGCCAGACGTTGCTATGCCTCAGATATATCCCGTCATTGCGGTTTGTCATGTCGAGAAAAAATGTTCCCTCGGGAATTGAGATGACCACGGGGCTATCGGGCGTAGCGTCAGCCGCAGCATCATCGATCGCAGACTGCAAAACGGGAATGGCATCCCGTGATGTTCCTTCAAGCCGGTCCAGGCCCTCGACAGTTCGGTATCTTGGCTCCATATGCGCGAATACGCGGCCCTGATCATCGCGGAACGTCGTGGCCATGCGCGCCCGAACGGCGGCCTCATCTCGCGCATAGCGAAAATAGCCCTGCGATGGGCCGTTTGCGTCGGTTGAACCGGCGATCCTCAAGGGAAGGCCCGGGGTTAGATCAACATCGGCGTCGAACAGGGATTTTACAAATGGCATGGTCAGTCCGGGCGGGCGCCCTGCCGACATGCCACCATCCGACACGAGTATCGCCGACCGGCCAAGAGCGTAGTTCGAGCCCAGCACAGCGCCGGCACCCAGGAGGATGGATCGGCGCGTCAAGGCCGCCACAAAAATCGAGTGCGTCATCGCTATTGATCGTCTTTCGCGCGCTTTCACGGTTCGCTCGTCTGGTTACCTTGGTCGGCCGATTGTCTCCGCTCCATTGCAGTCAGGCTCAGCGATACTTGTTCAAGTAAACTTCGAGGAATTCCTTCTGGCGCGGTCTGCGGCGAATGCGTCATCGGTCCGCGCGCGTCTTCGGTTCAAACCAAACATGACAACAATGCGCTCTCCTTCAGCGTTAGTAGTAACAGTATAGGCGTGCATGACTTGCAAAAAAGCGGAGCGACAGCACTGGAATTGTACGTGGTGGTTGGCTAAGTTGCTATGCTCAAAAGTATGAAAATGGCGCAAGGATCGGTTCGAGTATTCTGTCCGCTACCTGTACTGGCTTCGTTGACGCCAGCGCGCCGCAAAATGACCGGCCGAGTAGAGATTGGCTAACGCAAAATATCCTGCCACATATACCGTCTAATCGGTATTCTATAATCAAGACAGGCGGTAGGTAGATGTTTGCGTGGACATTCGGAAGAGCGCGGGACGCGCACCGCAACATTCGGACGGGCGTTCCGTTCTTGATCGGATATATTGATTTTCTCAGATTTTTTGCTGCCTTTCTGGTGGTCTTCGCCCACTGCCGGCTGCAGGTCTTTGGGCAATTGAAAAACAGTCAGATGCATACCTCGGCGCCCACTAGGTTGGTGTCATTGCTTGGCAGCTACGGTCATTCCGCAGTCATTGTTTTCTTCGTGGTTAGCGGCTTCCTTGTCGGCGGAAAGTTGATAAACACGAAGACCCTCGATGCTCGGTTTGTGCGCTCCTATGCTGTCGACCGCGCCTCACGCATCTACACTGTTTCGATTCCGGCCAGCCTACTGGCATTCTCGCTTGCCGTCGGCCAGATTTATTTCTACGGCCATGCTTTTTCAGTCAGCGGCGTCGACTGCCAAGTGAGTTGGATCGACATCGTCGGAACCACGTTTTTTGTTCATAAGGGAATCTGGGCCGGCCATGCCTGCAACGGGCCTTTCTGGAGCCTCGACTACGAGGTCTTCTATTATGTTTGGTTTGCCGCGCTGGCCGTCGCGGTCAAAGCGAGCGTAAGGCAGCTCCAGATTGGGGGATGGATCGGCTTCGTCATACTAACCCTATACGTCATTACGGAGCCGTCGCTGGCGATTCTTGGCTACTCCGCGATATGGGCCCTAGGTGCACTAGTCGCATACGATGAGAAGGCCAGTTTCAAGAGACGCTGCCTTGGATATACCTTTGTCACGCTGGCCTATGTGGGCTATTGTCTTTGGGCGCGGGACAAACAGGTTTGGCAGGACGGTGTTGTCGCGATTGTTGTCGCTATCTCACTTTCGGTCGCGCGTATACTGGCCAACCGGGGCGTAGTGGTTCATTATCGTTTGGCTAGTCTGTTTTCAGCCGGCGCCGCAATTTCCTATTCACTTTATCTATTTCACGCGCCGGTGATTGACACGGTTCGTGCCGTTGCGACGATGGGTTTCGGCTGGCAACCACTACAGGGACACGGCGATCTATACCGGCTGGCCGCGTTCTTAGTATTTTGCGCCATCGCCGTCGCGGCCGGAATGGTGGCTTGGCTGCTTTTCGAGCGCCAAACAGGCGTCATTCGACAGCGCTTGAAAAACGCATTTGTTGGGCCTCGCACTCCTTACGAAGGCACTAAACCCGCAGACGCATGAGCGCAGTCTCTGTCGGGTGGCAATTAAGGCTACGAGGCCAATCGGCCCTGCGCATCCGTCCACTGCAGATTGCCGATTTCTAAGAGCCGATCCGGAAAGAACTGAATCATTTTGAGGGATTTGCGGCAAGTCGCTTGAGCATGATGCGGATCATGGCGAGGCGGATGAAGGCCGCGACGGTTGTGGCGTAGCGCTCGAAGTCGCGCGCCAGGCGTCGGTTGCGGCTGATCCAGGCCAGGGTGCGTTCGACGATCCAGCGTTTTGGCATGACCACGAAGCGGTGGGCATCGCTGCGCTTGACGATCTCGATGACCCAGGTTCCGGTGGCGGCGACGGCATCGGCGGTCTTTTTGGCGTTGTAACCGCCGTCGGCGAAGATACGTTCGATGAAGGGAAACGATCGCCGCGTCCGCTTGTCGAGGACCAGCGCTGCGCCGTCGCGATCCTGGATGTCGGCGCTGTGGACGGCGACGCTCAGCAACAGGCCGAGCGTATCGACGAGGATGTGCCTCTTGCGGCCCTTGACCTTCTTGCCCGCGTCGTAGCCTGAAGGATCGAGCAGAGCCCCCCTTTGAGCGCTCCCTTGGCGCTCTGGCTGTCGATGATGGCGGCGGTGGGGCTGGCCTCGCGGCCTTGGCTCTCGCGCACTGCCACATAGAGCGCGTGATGGATGCGCTCCAACGTCCCGTCCCAGTTCCACAGTTCGAGATAGTCGTGAACCGTGCTCTTGGGCGGAAAATCCTTCGGCAGCGCCTGCCATTGGCAGCCCGTCCAAAGCACATAGAAAATGGCGTTCAAGACTTCACGCACATCCGTCGTGCGCTTGCGCCCGCCGCGCTTGGCCGGGGGTATCAACGGCGCCGCAAGTGACCATTCCTCATCCGTCATGTCGCTGGAATAGCGAAGACCATTGCGTCTCGCCGACAGCCGGTGCTCCGGCTTCCACATCGGGTGCTCCTGTTGCGAATCAGCACCCACAACGGAATCACAACCGATTCACCCGACTCAACTTCTTTCCGGATCGGCTCTAAGTCACATACCCATGAAGGTGATTCCGTTTTGTAGCGAACAGTGTTTCAAATTTCCAACGCTGGAGGTTTGGATGGCACGGTTTGATCTGACGGATTTCGGATAGTCTGTGATTGTACCTTTGCTACCGAATAAAGTGCACGGGGTTGCGCGGGAGGACTGCCTGCGGGTGCTGAACAGTATATTCCAGCGGTTGTGCCCTGGGCGGACATCCCGGAGCGCTACGGCCCGCACACGACGTGTGTGGACCGCTTCAACCGCTGGCGCAAGGCTGGCGGTTAGGGTCGCATCCTGCAAACAGCTTCAAAGGCTTATGATGACAAGCTGCAAATTATCGATTCCTCATCTATCCGGGTGGATCATCTGTCCGCCAACGGTCGAAAAAGCGACGCGATCCCGTTGAATGGGTCGCTTGCGGGGCGGACCGATCACCAAAATCCATGTACTCGCCGATGCCTGTCCAGTGCAACGATATGAACAAAGGCTTTTCGATCGAACTCTGCATTTTGTTTCCCCCGCACGAGCTGTGCTGGCGCCGGCAACCCCGGCTCTCGCATCCGGCCAAACCACGCGAACCATTACAGCTCGTAGGCAGCGCTTGCGTGACTTCAGGGGGAATGATCGCGGGGCCAACCTAACGCCGGCTAGCGGGCGACCTTCCGCCCGCACAGCCGCACGTTGTAGTGATGCCTTGCAAGTGGTGGTCCTACAATCATCGTTCGGGTGCTAATACGCGTTCTTCTGTCCGAACACCGCGCCGATCGTCTTAATCAGGATTTGAAGATCCAGGCCCAAGCTGCAGTTGCTCGCATACCACAGGTCTGCTTCGATTCGGCGATACATCAAATCCAGGATCGGCGTTTCACCGCGCAGGCCGTTGACCTGGGCCCAGCCGGTAAGACCTGGCTTCACATGTTGGCGCACCTCGTAGTTCTCTATGAGCTTCGCGAAATACGCGTCATGTGCCGCAGCGTGCGGCCTCGGTCCCACGATAGACATCTCGCCCTTCAGCACGTTCCAAAGCTGCGGAAGTTCGTCGACGCTGGACTTGCGCAGCCACTTTCCGACGCGGGTGATCCGCTGGTCGTTGCGCGACGCCTGCGTGATCATGGCGCCGTCTTCCTGCACTGTCATGCTGCGAAATTTGAGGATTTGAAACGGCTGCCCGCGAAATCCAAGGCGGGTTTGGCGGAAGATCAAGGGACCAGACGAGTCGAGCTTGATCGCGACAGCAGCGGCGGCCAGAAGTGGAGATGTGAACAACAGTACGGTCCCGGCAATCGTCACATCCATTGCTCGCTTGATGCCGCGTTCTATCCTTGTAAGCGGCGACTTCTGCATCTCCAGCGTCACGATGCTGCCGAGGCCATTTACCGAATTCTGTAGCAGGGTCGAGATTTGCTCGTCCGGCACAAAGTACACCGCCCGCGGCAAGAGACGCAGCCCCGACATCAAGCTGGCCGCGGCGTCGAAGGGCAGGCGGCCCGCGACGACATAGATCTCACCTGGTGCTGCCGAACGTGCGATCTCGAACACCTTCAGCAACAGGCGCCGACGCTCGCCAGCCCAAGGTGCGCCTGTACAGGCATCGTCAAATTCAATGGCGCGGACATTCGTGCAGCCGCGCTGCGCGAGTTCGGCGAACAGGGCAGCTGCGCTCCCCGACCGATGCGGCGCAACGATGAGGACCTCCAGGCCGCGATAGGCATTCGTCGTCATCCAGCGCGCCAACAACCGCGGCGCGAGCACGCGTGAAGCGATACTCCCAGCGAAACCGGTCAAGAAGAAGAAGAATATCGTCCCGCGCGAGAATTCCGAACTGATCTTCATCGAGAAGGCCAGAGTCAGAAGGAAGAGGAATGTCGTACACCATGCAAGCGCCGCCATGCGAGCACGCCCTAGGCGTGTCGTGCTGGCGCGCCTGTCGCGGGTGGCCTGCAGCCGTGCCATGCCGCCGAACAGAACAGCTACGATGATGCCGGTCGCCGTGAACGCTGGTATGTCACCGAGGACTCCCCGCGTCGCCAGGTGAAACAAAGCCCCGGTGACGATGCTAAGCCCGACAATGACCGCCGCGTCGATCGCCAGGGCGAACGGCGACGCAGCTTGATCCGCCGGAACGTCGGCCCGCCAAGTCTGAGGTATACCGATGGGCCTCGCGTCCCCGGGGAAAGTATTGCCACTGACGTTCATTGGCCCCACACCAAAATTGCAGCGGACATCAACGCAACTCGCTCCCCAGTTCACAATTCAAACCAAAATCCGATTTGAAACGCAGTCGGAAACTGTGCCCTCACCGCCCAAACAGTGTAAGCAAATTTTGTGCACCGCAACAAGAAGAAGTGGAAGAAAAACCGTAAAGCGCGAATTTGTAAGTATAAAATTCTCCACGGACCTGCAATCAAGACCAAAACTAGTAGTTAATCGATGGACGGTTGCCTGCGCGCGGGGAACTTCGCCAGCGTTGCTGCTGGAAGCGAATTCTTGATTTCCGCCGCCCGCGCCGCTCGCTTCGTCAGGAACACAGATTATCCCACAGAAAGGGTTGGCCTTTCTTTGCGAACTGGTGATGCGCGCTTATCTACAAATATTGAACCGGCCTGTGCATGGTGAAATTGAATGGCTCGATGCGAACGCAGAGCGCCATCACGACCTACGAACAAATCACCTAATAAGCGCGCAAAATCCGAGGCGAGTACTAGAGCCTTGCTACGTCGCCCGTGTGAAGGCCGAATATGGCCTCCCCGCTAGAGGCGTTCAGAACCGAGTTGGTTTATCCAAGCGCCCCTACCCTTGCCCGGCTACGCGATTTGGGAACGCGTCCGACCAACACCGTGCAATGGCCCGCGAGACGGGTGGGTTTTGTCCGGTCGATAAATGAGGCTGGCGTAGGCGAGCCCTTGTGCCTTCTAGATATGAGTGTCTTAGCCCTCGAAAAACCTGGAGCGGGCGAGGCGAATCGAACGCCCGACCCTAACCTTGGCAAGGTTATGCTCTACCCCTGAGCTACGCCCGCAATCCAAGTTGGGGGGCGGTTATGGCTTAAGCCCAGTCCCGATTCAAGCCGCATTCCAAAATTGGGGGCTAGCAGCGGGTTCCCGGCGGGGCCCGCCGCAGGAACGGCTTCGCTGCCGGGGCGAGCAACGGAGACCCATCCGGCTGGCGTTAAATCCAGCGTCCGGGAGAGCAATTTCCATGTCCATTGAGAGCGTTATTGCCGCCAACCGCTTCGGCCTCGGCGCTCGGCCGGGCGAGGTCGCGGCGGTGTCGGGCGATCCCAGGGGCTGGCTGCTGGCCCAGCTGACCCCGGAACGGGATCTGCCCGGGCCGCTCGCGTCGCTGCCGTCGACCGTCGACGACATGAGCGCCTTCTTCAAATGGATCCGCCAGATCGCGGCCGAGGCGAAGGCCCATGGTATGGATCCCTACCATCTAAAACCGCAGGGCGAGCCCGGCGCTGCGATGGCCGGCGGCGGAGCCAGGGCGGGCAGCGGGACTGCAGACGACGGTAGCTTCAGCATCGAGCGGGAATATGTGAGGGCCTTCCTGCCGCGCTACGCCGTCGCCGTGAAAGCGCGCTACGACGTCGCGGTGGCGACTGATCGGCCGTTCTTCGAACGCCTCGTGCATTTCTGGACCAACCATTTCGTCGTCTCCGGCGCCAAGCCCGGCGCGATCGCCATGCCGCCCTCCTTCGAGCGCGACGTGGTTCGGCCCAACATCACCGGCCGTTTCGCCGACATGCTGATGGCCTCATCCAAGCATCCGGCGATGCTGTTCTATCTCGACGGACTTATTCGCGCCTGAAATTCGGCTCGCGCTTTTCCGCAAAGGCGGCAAGCGCTTCGCGGTGGTCGGTGCTGCGGCTGAGCACCGCCAGTTCCCTGGCGTTCGCCTCGGCCGCTTCTTCCGGCGACAGGTTCGGCGCGAGCGACGCGTTCCGCTTGACCGCTTCCACCGACAGCGGCGCGCGGCTGGCGGTACGCTGCGCGAGCTTGATCGCCTCCTCCAGCAGCGCGTCCGGCGCATGGACGGCGGTGACGAGGCCGAATGCCTCCGCCGTCGCCGCATCGTGGGGCAGGCCGGTCAGCAGCATATGCTTGGCGCGCGCCACGCCGATCAGCCGCGGCAGGCGATAGGCCGAGGCCATCAGTCCGACATTGACGCCCGAGCAGACAAAGCGCGCCGCGGTCGATGCGATGCGGATATCGCAGACGCTGGCAAGCTCCAGACCGCCGCCCAGGCAATGGCCGTTCACGGCCCCGACCACCGGCAGGCGGAAGGTCTCGATGCGTTCGAGCACGCGGCCGAACTCGCCGAAATGCGCGCCGCTTCCGGCCTTGTTCGCTTCCGCCTGTTCCTTCAGATCGTCGCCGCTGCAGAATGCCCGCCCGCGGCCCGTGAGCACCACGGCGCGAAAGCTCTTGTCGGCGTCGATTTCTTCCAGCCGGGCCAGCAGTTCCGCGCGCGGTTCGCGGCCCAGCGCGTTCATCGGCGGATTGTCGATCTCCAAGAGCGCGACATGGCTGGCGGGAGAACTGAAGTGTATCAGACTCACTTCGCCCACTGCGCCAGCCAGTCGGCGATCCCTTGCGGCGTCATGTGCCGCGCATCCTCGAGCGCCGCGATATGGCCGGCGTCGACCAGCGTCTTGCCGTCGGGCTCGACGATCAGCACGGTCGGAACGCCACCCTTCAGGTCGACGCCGAAGCGCGCCGGAATCTGAAGGTTCTTGTTTTCACGCCCGACATCCACGCTCACGACCTCGTAATGCGCCGCGATGAAGGGTTTGACCTCGGGGAGCTGCATGATGTTCGCCAGCACGACGCAATCGCCGCACCAGTTTCCACCGAGATCGATGAACACCCGCTTGTGGTTCGCCCGCGCCCGCGCGAAGGCGGCCGCGACGTCCTTGTCGGCGTCCGCCGCCTCGTCATAGGGATTGCGCTCGACGACCGGAAGATCGGCGATGCTCGCAAGCGCGACCTTGGGCGCCGGCGCGGCGGATGCAACGGTGGCGCACAGCAGCGTGGCCAGAACGAACACAGTGCGTCTCATGCCGCCAATCCTCGTCCTTCGAGCAGCGCGTTAATCTTGGGATCGCGGCCGCGGAACAGCCGATAGGCCGCCGCGAAGTCGCGCGTGCCGCCGGCGGAATAGATGTAATCGTGCAGCCGCTTCGCCGTTGCCGGATCGAACGCGTCTTTCGCCTCTTCGAACGCCTCGAAGCCGTCCGCGTCCAGGACCTCCGACCACATGTACGAATAATAGCCGGCGGAATAGCCGTCACCGCTGAAGATGTGGAGGAAATGCGGGCTGGCGTGCCGCATCACAATCTCCTTCGGCATGCCGATCTCCGCCAGTGCCTTGGCCTGGAACGCGGCGACGTCGAGATCGCGCGGATTGTCGAGCGCGTGATAGTCCAGATCGACAAAGGCCGAGGCAAGGAATTCCACCGTCGCGAAGCCCTTGTTGAAGTTCCGCGCGGCGGTCAGCTTTTGCAGCAGCGTCTTGGGGATCGGCTCGCCCGTTTCGGCATGCACCGCGAATCGCTCCAGCGTTTCGGGCACCTCCAGCCAATGCTCGAAGATCTGCGACGGCAGCTCGACGAAATCCTGCGCGACATTGGTGCCGGCAAGGCGCGGATAGCGCACCTGGCTCAGAAGGCCGTGCAGCGCGTGGCCGAATTCGTGGAACAGTGTCTTGGCCTCGTCGAACGACAGCAGCGCCGGCTCGGATTTGGGAAAGTTGCAATTGTTGACGATCAGCGGCGTGATGAGCTTGCCCATGTTCTCCTGGTCGCGGAACGAGCTCATCCAGGCGCCGCCGCGCTTCGAGGAACGCGCGAAATAATCGCCGTAGAACAGTCCGACATGCGCGCCGCCGCGCGTCACCTCCCACACCCGCACGTCGGGATGATAGATGGGAATGTCCTTGCGCTCGGTGAAGTCGAGGCCGAACAGGCGATGCGCAGTGTGGAACGCCGCCGCGATCATCTTGTCGAGCTGGAAATAGGGCATCAGCTCCGCCTCGTCGAGGTCGTAGCGCTCCTTGCGCAGCTTCTCGGCGTAATAGCGCCAGTCCCAGGCGGCCAGCGCGAAATTCCCGCCTTCCCGCGCGATCACGGCTTGCAGGGCATCGCGCTCTTCCAGCGCGCGGCGCCGCGCCGGCGCCCACACTTGTTCGAGCAGATGGCGCGCCGTTTGCGGCGTCTTCGCCATCGTGTCGGCGAGCTTGTAGTCGGCGAAGGTCGCATAGCCGAGCAGCTTCGCGCGCTCGGCCCGCAGGTCGACCATCTCGCGAATGATCTTGGTGTTGTTGTGCGCGTTGGCATTGCCGCCGCGTGACACCCAAGCCGTGAAGATCTTTTCGCGCAGGTCGCGATTGTCGGCGAAGGTCAGAAATGGCTCGACGCTCGACCGTGATGTCGTCAGCGCATAGGGCGCGTCGAGGCCTCGCTCGTTCGCGGTTTCCGCCGCCGCCTCGCGCGCGAAATCCGGCACGCCGGCCATGTCGGCTTCCCGCAAGGGCAGGATGCAGGCCTGCTCGTCGGCGAGCACGTTTTGGCCGAAATCGGTGCCGAGCGTCGCCAGCGTCTCGACGATCGCTGCCAGACGTTCCTTGTCCTTATCCTTGAGTTTCGCGCCGGCGCGCACGAAATCGAGGTGATAGCGTTCCAGCACCCGCAAGGCCTGCGCATCCAGGCCGAGCGTCTCGCGCTGGGCCTGCAAGGCATCGATGCGCGAGAACAGGGCGGTGTTCAGATAGACCTCGTTCCAGTGCTTGGCGAGCACCGGCGCCATGTCGCGCTCGATTTCCTGGAGCGCGTCGCTGGTGTGCGAGGCCGCCAGGTTTCCGAACACCGCTTCCACTTTCCGCAGCAAGTGCCCGGAATTCTCCAGCGCCTCGATCGTGTTGGCGAAGCTGGGCGGCGCCGGATCGCCGGCGATCGCCGCGATCTCGGCCGCGTGTTCGGCCAGCGCGCGTTCATAGGCGGGCCGGAAATGCTCCGGCGCGATGCGGTCGAAAGGGGGCGCCTCGAACGGCGCGGTCCAGGGCTCGAAGAAAGGATTGGCTGTCATCGCGCCATCCTAACAAGTGGGCCGGTCCGGGCAACCGCCCGTCTTCACGCCTGCGTGTGGCTGCTGGATATGCCCGCGCGATGTGCTAGGGAAATCGAGCCGGTTGCACAGAGAATCCCATGAAAACGATACGGTTTGCAGCGCTGTTCCTGGCGGTCGCCGTTCTTGGCGGCGTGCTGGCGGTCGCCAAACCCGCGGCGAAACTGGCGCCGGCGCCCATCGACCCTGCTTACATGTGGGACTTATCCGACCTCTATCCCTCGGCGGAAGCCTGGACCGCGGAACGTGATCGCGTGAAGACCGCGACGGAGGGCTTCGGCAAATACAAAGGCACGCTCGGCAAGAGCGCGAAAGACATGCTGGCGGCGCTGACCGCCTTCAGCGACGCCCAGCGCGCCGGCGCGCGGCTTACGGCCTATGCCGGCCTCAAAGCCGACGAGGACGTCCGCGTTGCCGCCAACCAGGAGCGGCAGCAGCTCGCCGCCTCTTTGAGCACGCTCTATAATGAGAAGACGGCCTGGGTGACGCCCGAAATCCTCGGCCTCGGCGCCGACAAGGCGCACGCTTTCGAAGCCGCCGAGCCCGAACTTGCCCGCCGCTTCGGCTTCTATCTCGACAATGTCCTGCGCCAGGCGCCGCATACGCTGTCGGGCGAGTCGGAATCGGTGCTCGCTTCGGCCGGCGACGTGCTCTCCCAGCCCGCCGCGATCTACAGCGTGCTCGCCAATGCCGAGGTGCCGTTTCCCTCCGTGAAGCTGTCGGACGGCAGCACCGCGACCATCGACCAGGGCAGCTATTCGAAATACCGCCAGTCGCCGGTCCGCGCCGACCGCAAGCGTGTATTCGATGCGTTCTGGGGCATGTGGAAGAAGTACGAAGGCACGCTGGGCGCGACGCTGACGACGCAGGTGATGGGCGAAGTGTTCAACGCCAAGGTGCGGCACTATCCCAATTCGCTGGCCGCCGCCGTCTTCGCCGACGATATGCCCGAAGCGGTCTACCGCCAATTGGTGGCGCAGGCCAATGCCGGGCTGCCGACGATGTATCGCTATCTGAAGCTGCGCAGGAAGCTGCTCGGCATCAAGGACGAGCTTGCCTATTACGACATCTATCCCTCGATGTTCAAACTCGGCCAGCCGCAGCACTTCACCGTCGCGGATTCCGAACACATCGCGCTCGACGTGACCTCTGAATATGGTCCCGAATATGTCGCCGAGCTGAAGAAGGGTTTCGCGGGCCGCTGGATGGACGTGCTGCCGCGTCCCGGCAAGGCCGGCGGCGCCTATATGCAGGGCTCGGCCTATGACGTGCATCCCTATCTGCACTTCAATCACAATTACGATTACGAGGCGTTGTCGACCTTCGTCCACGAATGGGGCCATGCGGTCCATACGCTGCTGACGCACGACACCCAGCCCTTCGAGAATTCGAACTATTCGACCTTCACGGCCGAGACTGCCTCGATCACCAACGAGATGCTGCTCAGCGACTACATGGTCGCTCATGCGAGGACCGACGCGGAAAAGCTCTACTATCTCGGCGAGGCGCTGGAGCTGGAACGCGCCACCTTCTTCCGCCAGACCATGTTCGCCGAATTCCAGCTCGCGCTGCACGAGGAGGTCGAGGCCGGCCGTGCTTTGTCCGGCACGCGCATGTCGGAAATCTATTGTGGCCTGCTCAAGAAATATCACGGCGACGCACAAGGCGTCATGAAGATCGACCCGGCCTATTGCACGGAGTGGGAATTCATCCCGCACTTCTATTACGGCTTCTATGTCTGGCAGTACGCCACGTCGATGGCCGGCGCCGCGAGCTTCGCCGATGCGATCGAGCATGAAGGCAAGCCGGCGCAGGACCGCTTCATCGCGCTCCTGAAGGCCGGCGGCTCGGACTATCCCTACAACATCTACAAGAAGGCGGGCCTCGACATGGCGACGCCGGCGCCCTATGAGGCGCTGCTCGCGCGCATGAACCGCACGATGGATCAGATCGACACGATCGAGGCGAAGCGGCCATGACGGCGCGTCCGGCCCGTCGCGCCGGTCACTTCAGTTCGAACACCACCGTCACGTTGACTGTCACGCCCAACTCGCCGGCCGCGGTGGGTGTCGGTGCTCCGCCCGCTCTCGAAACCGCCATCGCGCGAAACATCGGTCGCGGTGCCTCCGTGCCGTTCTCCTGGATCGAGATGACAGTACCAACCTCCGCGTCGGCCGCTTCGGCGTAGGTCTTGGCCCGCTTCAGCGCATCGCCGATGGCCGCCTCGCGCGCCGCCGTCTGCAGTGCGCCGGGGTCGCGAATGTCGAAGCCGACCGAATTGATCTGGTTCGCCCCCGCGCCGACCAGCGCATCCAGCGCCGGGCCCAGCTTCTTCGTATCGTCGAGCGTCACGTCGACCTGGTTGGACACCTGATAGCCGGTGATGCGCTCGGGGCCGTTGCCGGTGGCCTGCGCATATTGCGGCTGGACCGAGAAGTTGGAGGTCTGGATCGCGCGTTCGGGCACGCCCAGCCGCTTCAGCGCATCGAACACCGCCGTCATCTTGCGGGCGTTGGCCGCCAGCGCGGCGTCGGCCGTGGCGTCCACGGTGGCGACGCCCGCGCTCAATTCGGCCTGGTCGGGAACGCCGCGCGCCTCGCCCTGGCCGTTGACCGAGATGGTGCGCGAAACGTCCGCGGCATCGGCGGAGGTCGCGGCCATGAGCAGGGCGAGGGCGGCGCCGAAGGCAAGCCCGGCAAATCCTGGAAATCTCATCTCGTCTTGTCCTTTCAGAGGGGAGCGCCGAGGGTTTGCGGCCCGCGCGGCAAAACCGTGGCAACCCGGCGACCGATCATAGGCGCTCCTACACAAAGCCGCGAGGCGGCTGGTTTCGGCGCGGGATTTTTCCTGCTATGGGGCTCGCCGGGGCCTGTAGCTCAGGTGGTTAGAGCTGACCGCTCATAACGGTCTGGTCGCAGGTTCGAGTCCTGCCGGGCCCACCAGCATCTCCCTTGGATTTTGAAAGTTAACGCGAGAGGCGTGACACGCAAGTGGCACGCAGCTTTTCACACATCCGAATTACCCCAGACAGATGATCGTTCCAGACGGTGTTCGGCTGGGGCTATGGCGGGTGCCAAGCCGGCCACCTTGTTCCGACTGCTCTCACTCCGTCGAACTCGCTCTCAGTGAACTCAGTTCTAAAAGCCGCGCAATAGTGCCTGAATTTGGGCCTTGCGACTTGGTCGGACGCCAAGCATACGCGTCTGTGGCTGACTCAAGCCTTCAAGCGGCGTCCGTCTCCGCTTGACCATGTGAGGCTTTGGCCTTCCTACGAGGATGGCAGGAGCCCGCTGGCGGATATGTATTCATAGGCGTAAGCACCGCTGAAGGCGCAGCCGAGCAATTGAAGTTGCAGCGCGCGGCCGGCTGTGCGGCGAAAATCATCCGACAGTATGATTTCGCCGCTTTCGGTCCGGCTTAGCAGTTTGTCCTTCTCCGCGAGGCGCAAAACGTGCAGCACGTGTGAACGCGCCACGTTCAGCTGGCGCGCCAACGAGGCGATGGAGATCCTGGGTCTCGCCGGCGGATCTTTTCTATCTCGCGCGTCGGCCTCCGCCAGAAGAAGGCAATACAGCAACTGCATTCCGGCGTTCCGCATGAGAAAGACCGGCCAGATGGGCCGGTTGCTATCTATCGCCACGACCGATTTGAACGCGCCTTCGCCGAATTTCACGATATAGGTTTGGAAAACGGCGGGCGTGTCGAAATGATCGAGGACGACCTGGAAGACCGGCTCGACAGCGGCCATTGCGGTGAGGCCGAGGCGTGCGTGTTCCTTGAGCGCATGGAGCAACGCATCGCTGGGCGCGTATCGCGCTGGGCCGGGCTCCGTTTTCGGCATCTTTTTCACATAGCCCAGCAATTGTAGATAAATGAGAAGCGCGCGGGCGCGGCCGGGGCTGAGAACGCCCGACCGTGCGCAGATCTCCTTGAGGCGCGGCAGGGTCAGTCCGCCGGTGAAGTGCAAATAGACCGCCCAGACGGCGGCGCCATAGCGGCCCATGTCCTTGAATATGTCGTCGATGCGGCTGTCGGCCGCGGCCAGCACCATCGAACCTTGCATGAATTCGCGGACGATAGTGTCGTAGAGCGGATGTTCCGCGAGCCGCTTGAAGGTCGCTTCAGGAATATCGCCGCTTTCCTCGAGCGCGACCCAGTCGCGAAGCGGCGAGTCGGGCGAAATGCCCTTGCTGTGTTCAACCGGAATCATCGTGGCACGGTGTCAAATGTCGACCAAAGAACGCCACAATATAAAATTTCAGCGAAATGTCGAACTCTTCGGCGAATGACTTAGACGCGCATTGTCACACGGACACACGATCTGGGCTGTCGCAAAAAATCATGCGGGATCAAATTGTGCCATCTAGCGCCCCCCGGAGATTGGTGGAAATAAATCGCCACTAGGAAGCTGCTGCAGGGGCTTTCCATCATCGCGGAAGTATCGGCGCCTCCCGCACGGAGGCTGGTTTCTTGCTGCCTGCTCGGCGTGTCCGCGGCGGTGGCAGGGCGTGCGCTTGATCGACTTCGTTATTGGGGCTGCCGCGATTTGGGCAGTTTGGCTTGGTGAGCAGGGTCCCCCCGGTGAGCAGGGACACATAGTCCCTTGGGGGAAGTACAAATGAACGATCTCATCCGCGTTGCTTTGGGTTTGGCCGGCGTGGCCGCCAATACGTTCGGCCTGTGGATCGGGGCTCATGCCGATGTGTTGCCGGTCGGCGGCGGCACGATTGCTTGTCGCGCTGATGGCGCGACAACCGGCAACACCCCGACGGGCGGCACCCGTATCCAGATGATTGATAACGACACCGTCACCGTCGGGGGCTGGGGTGAATAAGGTCTACAAGCTCATTTGGAACCGCGCCTTGGGCATGCTGATTCCGGTTCCGGAATCGGCCACCGCGCTGGGCCGTGGGCGCCTGCCGCGCCGGGTGCGGCGCAAGCTGGCGGCGCGGGCGCGGAAGGTGGCGGCGGGGGCCATTCCGCTTGGATTGATTCTGCTTCCGCTCCACGCGGCCGCTTTGCCGGTCGGCGGGCAGGTGGTCAGCGGGCAAGCAAGCCTGCAGCAGCCAAACGCCGACACGCTCAACGTCAACCAATCCAGCCAGAACGCCATCATCAACTGGCAGGGCTTTGGTGTCGGCGCCGGCCAGACAGTGAACTTCCGCCAGCCGGGCGCCAGCGCCGTGGTGCTGAACCGCGTGCTGGGCACCGATTCCAGCGCGATCTATGGCCATATCAACGCCAACGGCCAGGTGTTCCTGGTCAATCCGAACGGGGTCTATTTCGCCCCCGGCGCGCAGGTGAGCGTCGGCGGGCTGGTGGTGTCCACGCACAATATCTCCGACCAGGATTTTAATGCCGGAAACGACCATTTCACCGGCAGCAGCCCCAATGGAGTGGTGAACAAGGGCAGCATCACGGCGGCGCCCGGCGGCTACGTCGCGTTCATCGGCGCGACGGTCGATAATGAAGGGCGGATCAGCACGCCGGGCGGTACCACCGCGCTGGGCGCGGGCGGCACGGTCGATCTCAGTTTCGCCGGCAATAGCCTGGCGCATTTCCAGGTGAGCTCCGCGGCGCTGAGAGCGGCGGTGAAGAACGGCGGCGCGATCGTCGCGCCCAATGGCACGGTGATCCTTTCGGCGCAGGCCAGGGACGCCTTGCTGCAAACCGTCGTGAACAACAGCGGCGTCGTCCAGGCCCAGGGAGTTCGTCAGCAGGGCGGCGTCATCCAGCTGCTCGGCGGCGATTCCGGCAGCACGGTGAACAGCGGCACGCTGGATGCGAGCTCGGACAGCGGTGTCGGCGGAACGGTGCAGGTTTCCGGCCCGCATGTGGTGCTCCAACAGGGCACGCGGATCATCGCCACGGGCTCGGTCGGCGGCGGCACCATCGCGGTGGGCGGTGGCGTGCATGGCGCCGGTCCATTGCCGCAGGCGGTCACCACCACAGTGGACAAGGGCGCCGTGCTGGACGCCAGCGCCACAGTCAAAGGCGATGGCGGAAAGATCAGTGTCTGGTCGGCGGTTGGGAATCCGGATTCGGTCACCCGGGCCCAAGGCACCTTCCTGGCCCAGGGCGGACCGGGCGGCGGCGATGGCGGGTTCGTGGAAACCTCCGGTCATACGCTCGATGTGACGGGCGCGGCGGTGAACGCCTCCGCCCCGGCCGGGCGGGCGGGCTCATGGCTGCTGGATCCGTACAATGTGACGATCGCCAGCAACAACAACTCCGGCACGGCGTTTTCCAGCAATTACACGCCCACCACGGCCTCGGTGATTCTCAATAGCAGCATCGACACGGCGCTGAATGCGGGCACCGGCGTCACCATCACCACGGGCGCGGGCGGCAGCTCCAACGGCGATATCGCGGTCGATGCGCCGATCAGTTGGAACACATCGGCCACGCTGCAATTGAACGCGGCGGGGAATATCGCGGTGAACGCCGCGATCAGCGCCACCGGCTCGACGCCCACACTGCAATTTTTCTACGGGCAGAGCAGCGCGGCCGGCACCGGCGCCAGCTACAGCATCGCCGCGCCGGTCAACCTCTCCAGCAATGCCGGCTTCCAGACCAAGCTCGGCTCGTCCGGCGCCGCGGTGACCTACACGGTCATCGATACCATGACGCAGTTGCAGGCCATCAACAGCACGGGCCTGAGCGGCAATTACGTCCTCGGCAACAACCTCGTCGACAGCGTGACCACCGGCCCGGGCTTCACCCCGATCGCCAGCGGCAGTGCATTCACCGGTGTGTTCGACGGTCTGGGCCACACGCTGAGCGGCCTCTACATCAACACCCCGAGCAACAGCTATGTCGGGCTGTTCGATACTGTGGGCCACGGCGGCGTTGTCCGCAACATCGGCCTCGTCGGCGGCAGCGTCACGGGCGGCGACACTGTCGGCGGGCTAGCTGGGTGGAACAGCGGCACGATCAGCAATGCCTATGCCACCGGCCGGGTGACGGGCGTTTTCACCGCCGGCGGGCTGGTTGGCACCAACGCCGGCACGATCAACGATGTCTATGCCACTGGCAGCGTGACGGGCATCGGCCACGTCGGCGGGCTGGTTGGGCACAACACCAATGGCACGGTCAGCCATGCCTATGCCACCGGCAGCGTGTCGGGGCGCAGCGAGGTCGGCGGGCTGGTTGGCAGCAACACCGGCACGATCAACGATGTCTATGCCACTGGCAGCGTGACGGGCAGCGACAATGTCGGCGGGCTGGTTGGCAGCAACAATGACGGCACGATCAGCAATGTCTATGCCACCGGCAGCGTGTCGGGCAATGGCACCAATGTCGGCGGCCTGGTTGGCGACAACCTCCGCGGCACGATCAGCGATGCCTACGCCACCGGCAGCGTATCGGGCGGACGCTACGTCGGCGGGCTGATTGGCAGCAACCATCACGGCACGGTCAGCGATGCCTACGCCACCGGTGGCGTGTCGGGCAGCAGCGATGTCGGCGGGCTGGTTGGGTCTAACGACACCGGCACGATCAGCGATGCCTATGCCACTGGTAGCGTGTCGGGCAGCGGTTATATCGGCGGGCTGGTTGGTAACAATCCTCACGGCACGATCAGCGATGCCTATGCCACCGGCAGCGTGACGGGCAGCAGCAATGTCGGCGGGCTGGTTGGCAGCAACTCCAACGGCACGGTCACCGCTGGCTATTGGAACACCGCGACCTCGGGCATCGCCAGCATCGGCATCGGCGGCGGGAGCACAACCGGCGCTACTGGGCTGACGACGGCAGCGCTGGCGGCGGCATTGCCCACGGGCTTTGACGGCACGGTGTGGGCCAATGGCGATAACCAGACCACGCCCTATCTGCTGGCCAATGCAAGCTTCGGCACGGTCGGCGGCGAGGTCTATCTCGGCAGCGATGGCAGCGCGACGCCGGTGCAGTACGGCGTGGTGCAGACCATGACGCAATTGCAGGACATCAACAGCACCGGTCTCGCCCTCAACTACGTCCTCGGCAACAACCTCACCGACAGCGTGACCACCGGCCCGGGCTTCACCCCGATCGGCAACAGCAACACCGCGTTCACCGGCGTGTTCGACGGCCTGGGCCACACGCTGAGCGGCCTCTACATCGACACACCAAGCGACGATTATGTCGGGTTGTTCGGTTTTGTGGGCAGCGGCGGGATTATCCGCGACATCGGCCTCGTCGGCGGCACCGTCACGGGCCGCAACACTGTCGGCGGGCTGGTTGGGCTCAACGCCGGCACGATCCGCGATGCCTACGCCACCGGCAGCGTATCGGGCAGCTATTATGTCGGCGGGTTGGTTGGGTCTAACGACACCGGCACGATCAGCGAAGCCTTTGCCACCGGCAGTGTGACAGGCAGCGAGTATGTCGGCGGGCTGGTTGGATACAGCTCCAACGGCACGATCGGCGATGCCTATGCCACCGGCAGGGTGTCGGGCGCTGCCTTTGTCGGCGGGCTGGTTGGGAGCAACTATCGCGGCACGATCAGCGATGTTTATGCCACCGGCAGCATATCGGCTGGCATATTTTTCGGCGGGCTGGTTGGGGCCAACAACGGCACGGTCAGCGATGGCTATTGGGACATCACGACCTCGGGCCTCACCAGCAACGGCATCGGCGGCGGGAGCACAAACGGCGCCACCGGGCGGACAACGGCGGCGCTGGCGGCGGCGCTGCCCGCGGGCTTCGACGGCTCGGTGTGGGCCAATGGCGACAACCAGACCACGCCCTATCTTCTGGCCAATGCGAGCTTCAACACGATCGGCGGCGAGGTCTATCTCGGCAGCGATGGCAGCGCGACGCCGGTGCAGTACGGCGTGGTGCAGACCATGACGCAGTTGCAGGACATCAACAGCACCGGGCTCGCCCTCAACTACGTCCTCGGCAACAACCTCACCGACAGCGTGACCACCGGCCCGGGCTTCACGCCGATCGGCAACAGCAACGCATTCACCGGCGTGTTCGACGGCCTGGGCCACACGCTGAGCGGCCTCTACATCGACACACCAAGCGACGATTATGTCGGGTTGTTCGGTGTCGTGGGCAGCGGTGGTGTTGTCCGTGACATCGGCCTCGTCGGCGGCAGCGTGACCGGCTCCTTCGCCGTCGGCGAGCTCGTTGGGTACAACTCCAATGGCACGGTCAGCGATGCCTACGCCACCGGCAGCGTGTCGGGCAGTTCCGCTATCGGCGGGCTGGTTGGGATCAACGCCGGCGGCACGATCAGCGACGCCTATGCCACCGGCCGCGTGACGGGCAACGTCAATGTCGGCGGGCTGGTCGGGAGCAACTTCGGTACGATCAGCGATGCCTATACCACCGGCAGCGTGACGGGCTTCTATAACGTGGGCGGGTTGGTTGGGACCAATTTCGGCGGCATGGTCAGCGATGCGTACGCCACCGGCAGCGTGTCGGGCGACACCGATGTTGGCGGGCTGGTTGGGGCCAACGGCGGCGCGATCGGCGAAGCCTATGCCACCGGCGGCGTGACGGGCTCCCTCGAGATCGGCGGGCTGGTTGGCAACAACTTCGGCACGATCGCCGACGGCTATTGGGACATCACGACCTCGATCGGCACCGGTGTCGGCAGCGGGACGGCAACCGGCGCCATCGGGCTGACAACGGCGGCGCTGGCGGCGGCGCTGCCCACGGGCTTCGACGGCTCGGTGTGGGCCAATGGCGACAACCAGACGACGCCCTATCTTCTGGCCAATGCGAGCTTCAACACGATCGGCGGCGAGGTCTATCTCGGCAGCGACAGCAGCGCGACGCCGGTGCAATACGGCGTGGTGCAGACCCTGACGCAGTTGCAGGCCATCAACAGCACCGGTCTCTCTCACAACTACGTCCTCGGCAACAACCTCACCGACAGCGTGACCACCGGCCCGGGCTTCACCCCGATCGGAAACAGCAACGCATTCACCGGCGTGTTCGACGGTCTGGGCCACACGCTGGCCGGCCTCTACATCGACGCCCCGGGCAACAACAATGTCGGGTTGTTCGGTGTCGTCGGCGGCGGCGGCATCGTCCGCGACATCGGCCTCGTCGGCGGCAGCATAACGGGCGCCGACAATGTCGGCGCACTGGTTGGGGGCAACTTCGGCGGCACGGTCAGCAATGCCTATGCCACCGGCAGCGTGACGGGCAGCACCAATGTCGGCGGGCTGGTTGGGCGCAGCTATGGCGGCACGATCAGGGATGTCTATGCCACCGGCAACGTGACGGGCAGCGGCAATGTCGGCGGGCTGGTCGGGGACAATATTGGTGCCGGCGCGATCAGTAATGCCTATGCCACCGGCAGCGTGTCGGGCGGCAGCATTGTCGGCGGTCTGGTTGGGGTCAACTCCAATGGCGGCACGATCGGCGATGCCTATGCCACCGGCAGCGTGTCGGGCAACAATGGTGTCGGCGGGCTGGTTGGGTACAACCGCTTCGGTACGATCAGCGATGCCTACGCCACCGGCAGCGTGTCGGGCGGCAGCATTGTCGGCGGTCTGGTTGGATACAATACCAACGGCACGGTCACCGATGGCTATTGGGACATCACGACCTCGGGCATCGCCAGCAATGGCATCGGCGGCGGGGCCACAACCGGCGTCACCGGGCTGAGCACGGCGGCGCTGGCGGCGGCGCTGCCTGGCGGCTTTGACGGCTCGGTGTGGGCCAATGGCGACAACCGGACCACGCCCTATCTTCTGGCCAATGCGAGCTTCGGCACGGTCGGCGGCGAGGTCTATCTCGGCAGCGATGGCAGCGCGACACCTACGCAGTACGGCGTGGTGCAGACCATGACGCAATTGCAGGCCATCAACAGCACCGGTCTCGCCCTCAACTACGTCCTCGGCAACAACCTCGTCGACAGCGTGACCACCGGCCCGGGCTTCACCCCGATCGGCAACAACGGCAGCCGATTCACTGGCGTGTTCGACGGTCTGGGCCACACGCTGAGCGGCCTCTACATCAACCGACCCAGCAGCACCAATGTCGGGCTGTTCGGTGTCGTGGGCAGCGGAGGCATCATCCGCGACATCGGCCTCGTCGGCGGCAGCGTAACGGGCTACTTCAATGTCGGCGCGCTGGCCGGGAGCAATGCCGGCGGCACGATCAGCGATGCCTATGCCACCGGCAGCGTGTCGGGCTCCGACGCCGTTGGCGGGCTGGTTGGGGCCAACGTCAATGGCACGATCAGCGATGTCTATGCCACCGGCAGCGTGAGAGCCTCTATCGACAGTGCCGGCGGGCTGGTTGCGGTCAACGTCAACGGCACGATCAGCGATGCCTATGCCACCGGCAATGTCTCGAGCAGCGAAAATATCGGCGGGCTGGTTGGGACCAACTATTTCGGCACGATCAGCAATGTCTATGCCACCGGCAGCGTCTCGGGCACGAACAGTATCGGCGGCCTGCTTGGGAACAGCGACGGCGGTACGATCAACAATGCCTATGCCACCGGCAGCGTGTCGGGAGAGAGCAATGTCGGCGGGCTGGCTGGGTACAACATCAACGGCAGCACGATCAGCGACGCCTATGCCACCGGCAGCGTGTCGGGAGAGAGCAATGTCGGCGGGCTGGTCGGGTGGAACTCCAACGGCGCCACGGTTCGCAATGTCTATGCCATCGGCAGCGTGACGGGCAGCTTCCGTGTCGGCGGGCTGGTTGGGAGCAACTACCTCGGCACGGTCACCGATGGCTATTGGGACACCGCGACTTCGGGCAACACCGGCATCGGCGGCGGGACCACAACCGGCGCCATCGGGCTGAACGCCAGCCAGATGCAGCAACAAAGCAGTTTTGCCGGGTTTGATTTCAGCAGCCCCGTCTGGGTGATTTATGACGGCCACACGGCGCCGCTGCTGAATGTGTTTTTGACGCCGCTGACCATCGCAGCATCGAACCAGAGCGCGACGTATAATGGCGCGGGCTCCACGCTCGGCCTGCTGAACGAGACGGATACCAGAACCGGCAACGCGCCGGGCGGAACGCTGTTCGGCAATTCGGGCAGCATATTCGGCCAGCCCTATATCGCCGCGGTGAACGTCGGCACCTATGGGGCGGATTTGTGGTCCGACCAGCAAGGCTATCGGATCAGTGTCACGAATGCGCAACTCACCATCACGCCGAAGGCGCTGACCGCGAGCATCGTCGGCGATCCGACGAAGACCTATGACGGCACCAACGGGGCGACGCTGAGTGACGCGAACTACAGCATAAGCGGGTTTGTCACCGGCCAGGGGGCCAGCGTGTCGCAGACCTCCGGCAGCTATGCCTCGGCCAATGCCGGGACAAACGATATCGTGACGGCGTCGCTGACGGGCACGGACTTCACCGCCGCCAACGGCACGCTGTTGAGCAACTACGTTCTACCAACCACGGCCAGCGGTGCGGGAACGATTGCCCGGAAGGCTCTGAGCGCGAGCATCGTCGGCGACCCGACCAAGACCTATGACGGCACCGACGAGGCGACGCTGAGCGCCGCGAACTACAGCGTGAGCGGGTTTGTCACCGGCCAGGGGGCGAGCGTGTCGCAGACCTTCGGCAATTATGCCTCGGCCAATGCCGGGACCAACGATACCGTGACGGCATCTCTGACGGGCGCGAACTTCATCGCCGCCAACGGCACGCTGTTGAGCAATTACGTGTTGCCGGTCACGGTAAGCGGCGCGGGGACGATTGCCCGGAAGGCGTTGAGCGCGAGCATCATCGGGGATCCGACCAAGACCTATGACGGAACCGACGAGGCGACGCTCAGTGCCGCGAACTACAGCGTGAGCGGGTTTATCACCGGCCAGGGGGCGAGCGTGTCGCAGACCTCCGGCAGCTATGCCTCGGCCAATGCTGGGACCAACGACATCGTGACAGCGTTGCTGGCGGGCACGGACTTCACCGCCGCCAACGGCACGCTGTTGAGCAATTATATGCTGCCGACCACGGCGAGCGGCGCGGGGACGATTGCCCGGAAGGCGCTGAGCGCGAGCATCGTTGGCGATCCGACCAAGACCTATGACGGCACCAACGCGGCGACGCTGAGCGCCGCGAACTACAGCGTGAGCGGGTTTGTCACCGGCCAGGGAGCCAGCGTGTCGCAAACGTCGGGCAGCTATGCCTCGGCCAATGCCGGGACCAACGATATCGTGACGGCATCCCTGACGGGTGCGAACTTCATCGCCGTCAACGGCACGCTGTTGAGCAATTACGTGCTGCCGACCACGGCGAGCGGTGTGGGGACGATTGCCCGGAAGGCTCTGAGCGCGAGCATCGTCGGCGATCCGACCAAGACCTATAACGGCACCGACGAGGCGACGCTGAGCGCCGCGAACTACAGCGTGAGCGGGTTTGTCACCGGCCAGGGGGCCAGCGTGTCGCAGACCTTCGGCAATTATGCCTCGGCCAATGCCGGGACCAACGATATCGTGACGGTATCCCTGACCGGTGCGAACTTTATCGCCGTCAACGGCACGCTGTTGAGCAACTACGTGCTGCCGACCACGGTGAACGGGGCGGGGACCATCACGCCCAAGGCGCTGAGCGCCAGCATCGTCGGCGATCCGACCAAGATCTATGACGGCACCGACGAGGCGACGCTGAGCGCCGCGAACTACAGCGTGAGCGGGTTTGTCACCGGCCAGGGGGCCAGCGTGTCGCAAACCTCCGGCAGCTATGCCTCGGCTAATGCCGGGACCAACGATATCGTGACGGCATCCCTGACCGGCGCGAACTTCATCGCCGCCAACGGTACGCTGTTGAGCAATTACGTGCTGCCGGTCACGGCGAGCGGCGCGGGGACGATCACGCAGAAGGTGCTGAGCGCGAGCATCATCGGCGATCCGACCAAGACCTATGACGGCACCGACGAGGCGACGCTGAGTGCTGCGAACTACAGCATAAACGGGTTTGTCACTGGCCAGGGGGCGAGCGTGTCGCAGACCTTCGGCAATTATGCCTTGGCCAATGCCGGGACCAACGTTATCGTGACGGCATCGCTGACCGGCGCGGACTTCATCGCCGCCAACGGCACGCTGCTGAGCAATTACGTGCTGCCGGTCACGGCGAGCGGCGTGGGGACGATCACGCAGAAGGTGCTGAGCGCGAGCATCATCGGGGATCCGACCAAGACCTATGACGGCACCGACGCGGCGACGCTGAGCGCCGCGAACTACAGCGTGAGCGGGTTTGTCGCCGGCCAGGGGGCCAGCGAGACGAACCTGCCGGCAAGCGGCACCTATGCCTCGGCCAATGCCGGGACCAACGATATCGTGACGGTATCCCTGACCGGTGCGAACTTCATCGCCGCCAACGGCACGCTGCTGAGCAACTACGTGCTGCCGACCACGGCGAGCGGCGCGGGGGCGATTGCCCGGAAGGCGCTAAGCGCGAGCATTGTCGGCAACCCGACCAAGATCTATGACGGTACCACCGAGGCGACGCTGTCGGCGGCGAACTACAGCGTGAGCGGGTTTGTCACCGGCCAGGGAGCCAGCGTCTCGCAGACGTCCGGCAGCTATGCCTCGGCCAATGCCGGGACCAACGATATCGTGACGGCCTCTCTAACCGGCGCGGACTTCGTCGCCGCGGGCGGCACGCTGCTGGGCAATTACGTGCTGCCGGTCACGGCGATCGGCGCGGGGACGATCACGCCGAAGAGCGGCGCCCAATTCGTGTTCATCAGCAAAGGACAGATCGTACCGCCGAACAATTTTCTGCCGCCCTCCACATTCGAGCCGCCCGCGCCAGTTTCCATTGTGGATGGCGGCGTGAATGCGCCGGACGCTGAAGACGCCAACGCGCCGCCATAGCAATGCGCGGGATGTTACCGCACGCCGGGAAAGAAACAGGCCAATGGATTTTGTATCCCCGATAAAAACCCGCAGCCGGCTCAAATGGCGCGGCGCGCTGGCGGTCGCGTCGGGACTGGCCGTTCTGTGCGCCCGCGCGCCCCAGGCGCTGGCGGCCCCCCCCAGCGCGGGCTCGGTATTGCAGCAGACCACGCCACCGCCGGTCACGCTGGCGCCGCCCGGGCCGGTGCTGTCGCTGCCGCCCAACAGCGCCGCGCAGCCTCTCAGTTCGACGGTGATGCTCACGGTCAAACAGCTGGTGGTCGTCGGCAGTCATCTGCTGCCCGCGGCGCTGTTGGAAGACCTGTTGGCGCCGGCGCGGGGCCAGACGATGAGCCTCGCCGCGTTGCAGACCTATGCAGCGCTCATAACGCAGGCATATCACGCGCGCGGCTATCCGATTGCCTATGCGTATCTGCCGCCCCAGAGTATCAGCGACGGTGTGGTGCAGATCGCGGTGGTCGAGCCGAAATACGACCAGATCCAGGTCACCGGGCAGTCACGCCTGCGCGAGAGCGTGGTGCGGCACACGGTGCTGGCACAGCCCGGCGCGCCGATCACCTCCGCCACGCTCGACCGCAGCCTGTTGCTGCTCGGCCAGACGCCCGGCCTGGAGGTTAAAGGCAGCCTGATCCCCGGTGCGCAGCCGCAAACCAGCACGCTGGTAATCGAGCGCCACGATCTGCCGGTGTTCACGGCCGACCTCTCGGAAAGCAATTACGGTAACCGCTACACCGGCACCTATCTGACGAACGCGACCGTCACCGCGAGCGACCCGTTCGGATATGGCGGTTCGGTCGCGGCGAATGGCATCGTGTCGCAGACCGGCGGCCTCAAGGCCGGCGGTTTTACGCTGGTCTCGCCGAATATCTGGAACGGATTGCGCGCCGGGGCTTATGGGTCCGCGGTGTGGTACCGGTTGGGCGGCAAATTCTCGAGCCTGCAGCAGGTGGGACGCGAGATGCAGGTGGGCGGAGACCTCATCTATCCGCTGATCCTGCAACCGGGCGGGCAGCTCAATGTGCGGTTCGATACGATCGGCAATTGGCTGACGGAAGTCACGCACAGCACGCACGATCTATCCCGGCAGATGATCGTGACCGAGCAGCTGAGCGTGAATGGGGCGCTGCAGGATGACTGGGGCGGCATCACAACCGCAAATGCGTCGCTCTCACATGGGCAGCTGACGATTACGCCGGATACGGCAAAAGCCACCGACGCCGGCGGGCCGAAGGCCGCGGGCGATTATCTGATCGGTCAGCTCCGGCTGGGGCGCTCGCAAAACCTGCCCGCCGACTTTGTGCTTTCGGTCAACGCGAACGGCCAGATATCCGACAAGAATCTGGACAGCTCGCAGCAATTCTATATCGGCGGGCCTTATGGCGTGATGAGCTACCAGGTGGGGTCGGGCGGCGGCGACGAGGGCTATCTGTTCAATGCCAACCTGGCCCATGTGCTGCCGGTGCCGCATCTGCCCGGGCAGCTCAGCGCCGAGGTGCTGGCGCAAAATGGCGCGGTATGGACCAACCACAACGTCTATTCCGGCTTTACGGGCAAGAACCGCGTCAGCGAGAGCGGCGTCGGGTTCGGATTGGATTATACGTTGTGGCGGATCAGCGTGAACGCCGATTATGTGTTTCGGGTGGGCAAGAGCAGCGCGCCGGGCAGCGATAATGGCGGCAACCAATTCTGGTTCCAGATCAGTTCAGCGTTCTAAGCGCGGCAGGATTTTCCCTTGGACTTCAACATCAATCTGAAGTTTCAGCCATCGCAATGGTTTCTCGGCGTGCTGGCCGAGATCAATGAAAAATACGCCGACTGGACGGATGGCTCCTATGACTGGGCCGACCAGACGACCGATTTCTTGCACAACCCCATCCCGTTGCCGGCGTTTGACGAGACGCTGTTCCAAACGCCGCTCAGCCAGCGCGCGGTGAGCGACCTTCTGAATATGGCGGTTGCGATCATGGCTGGGAATTACCCGCTCGTGCGCCATTATCTCAAGCATATGCGCTTTGCCTTCGTGATCGGATATCCGCGCAGCGGCGGCAGCTATCTGACAAAGGAATTGTTGAAGACGCTCGACCTGAACCACACGCGCGTCTCCGAAGCGCTGGCGCATGACGGGTTCCCCGAGTTGCGCGAGATCTGGTACGACTGGAACGGCAACCGGCCCTACTATCATTTGCAGGAAGCGATTTTCCAGACCGCCGAATTTCTGGTGATCGCAAATCTGTATTACCAGATAAAAACAAAACCTCGGGCCAATGGCACGTGGCTGGCGCCCAAGAAGATGCACAAGATCGTCAACTGGGCGGGCAGTTTTAAAATGCTGCTGGGTCAATGCAATTCGGACTATCTGGTCACCATCCGCAATCCGCTGCCAACCGCGATTTCAATTTACGAGAAAAGCGGCGGTCTGCCGGCGGATCGCCTGTTTCCCGCAACACATCCACGCAGCGCCATCGAGCGCTGGATCATCACGGACCTGATGCTGCTCGGATTTTCCATGCAACAAATTGCCGGGATGGAATATTTCGATGCGGTGCAGGTGAGCTGGAGCAATTTCTACGCACGGATGGCGACATCCGGGTTGTTCCTGGGGAACCGTGACGAAATACGCATCATCCCCTACGGCAAGCCGCAGCTCGAGGGTGTGATAGCGCAGTTCCGGGAGCACTACGGCCTCGATGACGCAAAAAAAATCGCCCCGGAGGCGGTGCTGGTGCATGACAAATCAAGCGCGCACCCCAAATGGCAAACACGCGCTCATGCGGCGACAGATGCGATGACGGCGCTCTGGGCTTCACTCGGCTTGAAACTGCCAAAACTCTCGATGGATTGATCACAGGGCCACGCATATTCGCAATGGATGCAAACGATATCGACAACCGCGTCAAATGCGGTACTGCCGAACTTGCCCCATAGCGAATCCCCCCGCAGTGGGAAGGTCATGGCTGGGATTTGAGCAATGTTCTGATCTTGTCCACATCTTCGGGCGTTGCGGGATTGTAGATCACCATATTGAGATCGGGCCGGCCGTCGACGGCGAAGGCCGAAAATTCCATCGCGAGCGGCCCGGCGATGGGATGGTGCAGGACCTTTGTGCCGTCGCCGTGGGATTGCACATCGTTGGCGCGCCACATCGCGGCGAATTCGGGACTTGTCGCGCACAGCTCGTCGACGAGCGATTGCACGTTCCGCGCCGCGCCGGCGCGCGCCACATCGGCGCGGAAGGATGCCACCACAAACCGCGCGACGGCTTGCCAGTTGGACTGCGTCGCGCGAAGGCGCGGGTCCTGGAACATCATGCGCAGCACATTGCGTTGCCCTTCCGGCAGCATGCCGTAATCGGTCAACACGGCGGCCGCGGCTTTATTCCACGCGATCACGTCCCATGTCGCCGTCCGGATGAAAGCGGGACTGTATTCCAGCGTATCGAGCAGGCGTTGCAGGCGGGGCGTGATGCCGTCGGGCGCGTGATAGCGGACTTCGGGCGGGCGCCCCAGACCGAGCAGAAACAGATGCTCGCGCTCCGCATCCGTCAGCATCATGGCGCGCGAGATGCGGTCCAGCACATCGGCGGAGGGCGCGCCGCCGCGTCCCTGCTCCAGCCATGTGTACCAGGTTGCGCTGACATTGGCGCGCTGCGCCACTTCCTCGCGCCGAAGGCCGGGCGTCCGCCGCCGCGTCAGCGGAAGGCCGAACGACGCCGGGTCGAGCTTCGCGCGGCGGTCTTTCAGGTAGGTGCCAAGCAAATTGTCCTTTGCGGCGGACATGGTCATCCTGTTAGCGATCTTACCGGTATGATGTCACTACTTTACCAGCATAGCATATCGGCAGAAAAAGCCCGCGTGCAATTTTGAAAGGCGGTCTGCGATGACACTGAAAGACAAACGCGTGCTGGTGATCGGCGGCGGCTCCGGCATCGGGTTCGGCGTCGCGAAAGGCGCCGCGCTGGAAGGCGCAAAAGTCGTGATCGCCTCGCGCGATGCCAAGAAGATCGCCGAGGCCGCGAAATCCATCGGCGCTGCATCCGCCGTCATCGACGTACGGGAAGAGAAAAATATCGCGCAATTCTTCGAGGCGCAGGGCGCGTTCGATCACATCGCGTTCACCGCGGGCGATTGGGAGGGCCTTGTGCCCGGCGCGCTGGCCGATCTCGATCTGGCGAAGGCGGCGGAAAGAATGACCACGCGGTTCTGGGGCGCGGTCGCCGTGGCCAAGCATGGCGCGACCAGGCTGCCGCCCGGCGGTTCCTACACCATCACCAACGGCATGCTCGCGCACAGACCGATGAAGGGCATGCCCGTCGTGACGGCCGGTGCCTGCGCCGTGGAAGGACTGACGCTCGGCCTTGCCGTCGACCTGGCGCCGGTGCGCGTGAACTGCGTGTGCCCGGGGCTGATCGAAACCGAAATGTGGGACAAATTCCCTGCGGGCTATCGCGACATGCTGATGGCGGCGACGCAGAAACAATTGGTGAAGCGTCCGGGGCGAACCGATGAGGCGGGCGAGGCCTATCTCACCTGCATGCGCAACACCTTCTTGACCGGGCAGGTCATCCAGATCGAAGGCGGCATAGCGCTCGCCGGCTGATCGTTTCGTTCCAACAAGGAGAATTCACATGCGCGTATTCATCACCGGCGCGGCCGGATTCATCGGCGCCGCCACGACCAGGGAATTGATCGCCAACGGCCACCAGGTGCTGGGCCTCGCCCGCTCCGATGCCAATGCCGCGGCGCTGAAAGCGGCCGGCGCGGAAGTGCATCGCGGTTCGCTCGAAGATCTCGACAGCTTGCGCAAGGGCGCGAAGCAGACCGACGGCACGATCCATCTCGCCTTCATCCACGACTTCACGAAATTCGCGGAGAACGGGCAGATCGACAAACGCGCCATCGAGGCGATGGGCGACGTGCTGGAAGGCACGAACAAGCCTTTCATCGTCACGTCGGGAACCGGCCTGACCGCGCCGGGGAAGGTGGCCACCGAAGACATGCGGCCCGCGGCCAGCGCGTATCTTCCGCGCGTGTCGGAACAGATCGGTCTGGCCTATGCCTCGCGCGGCGTGCGCGCGATGGCGATACGCTTGCCGCAAGTGCATGGCGGCGAAGGCAAGGCCGGCTTGATTACGTATCTCCTCGACATCGCGCGTCAGATGGGCGCCGCTGCTTATGTCGGCGAGGGCAGCGAGCGTTGGCCGTCGGCGCACCGATTGGATGTCGCCCGTCTCTACAGGCTCGCGCTGGAGAAAGGCGCCGCGGACGGGGTCTATCATGCCGTTGCCGAAGAAGGCGTGGCCATGCGCCAAATCATCGAGGTGATCGGCCGTGCTCTGAACGTGCCTGTGAAATCGATAAAGCAGGAAGAAGCTGGCGCCTATTTCGGCCCGCTTGCGATGTTCGCCGGCCTCGACCTGCCGGCGTCCGGCGCGAAGACGCAGCAATGGCTGGGATGGAACCCGAAAGAGATCGGCCTCATCGCGGACATCGGCCAGCCGAACTATTTCGCGAGCTAAAAAGACCGCCAGGCTCATCATCAGCTTCCCCATCAGGGCCGCGGGTGCCCCCGCCTCCTCTATGGGGAAGCTCTCGCGCCAGCCCCTATAAAGATGGCATGTAAAGCCGTTGGAAACGCAAACGCCCATGCCCTTCCGACACCGACTCTCTTCCTACCAAGGAAGTCAGGAATTCGGCCGCACCATTGTAAAAAACATTTCATTGTGATGGGATAATCAAGCGAACGGTTGAGGTTCCACGTCCCGCGCCTGCTTTGGAGGCGTGCAAGGCGCACATCGGTATCGGGACCGAGTGGGCTAGTTATAACGGCAGAATGGGTTGCGCCTGCCGCAGGGGCGCATAGTGGGGTTGACGTGGGGCTCGTAAACGCCTGCCGCGTGTATGCGGCGGCTCTAGTGGCGGGCGCTTCGCGTGCCGCGCGCCCGTCTGCGTTGCTTGGCGCCAGCATATTGCTGGCGAGCACATCGGCGCTTGCCGGCGGCGCTCTTCCGACCAACGGCCAATTCACGGCGGGCAAAGGTACGATAGCGAACGCACCGGGTTCGGTGACGATCAATCAGTCTTCCACGCACGGCATCATCGACTGGCACAGCTTCTCGATCGGCAGCGGTAACCTTGTTCAGTTCAACAACGGGTCGGGCGCCACGCTCAATCGCGTGACCGGCGGCAATCTCTCGCAGATCGAGGGAAATCTGAGCGCTACGGGCTCGGTCTATTTGATCAATCCGCAAGGCATCGTCATCGGGCCGGGCAGCAAGATCGTGACGAACGGAAGCTTCGTCGCCTCCACCCGCGATGTCTCGAACGGTGCCTTCCTGCAGGGCGGACCGATGACCGCGAGCGGCACGTCGAATGGCGACGTAGTGAACGCGGGCGTCATCACCTCCAAGACCGGCAATGCCATCCTGGTCGGCCGTTCCGTATCCAATAGCGGGACGATTTCCGCGCCTTCGGGCAGGGCGACCCTGGCCGCCGGTAACGAGATCCTCCTGCAGCCGGTGGATGGCGACTCGCGCATCGCCGTCTCCGGCGGCAGCGGAGACGTCACCAATTCCGGCGCGGTGAAGGCGGCACAGGTCCAGCTCGACGCCGCCGGCGGGAATGTCTACGCCCTGGCCGGCAACAGCGGGGTCGTCAATGCCACCGGCGCCGGCACGATCAACGGCCATGTCTGGCTGACGGCCGGCGGCACGACCGCCGTCTCCGGCACCGTCTCCGCTACCAATGCCGATGGAACCGGCGGCAGCGTCACGGTCGATGGCGGCTCCGTCGCCTTGACCGGAGCCCATGTCACGGCGAACGGCAACAACGGCGGCGGCACAATTTCCGTCGGCGGGTGGTCGACCAATTCCGTGACCGCCGATGCCGATACCAGGCTGGAGGCTTCGGCGGCGCGGTCCGGCAATGGCGGCAGCGTCTCCGTCATCGCGCAGACCACCGCCTTTCACGGCAGCGTCTCGGCGCGCGGCGGATCGCAATCCGGCAATGGCGGCACGATCGAAACCTCGGGCCATGTGCTCGACGTCGGCGGCGCCAGGATCGACACCAGCGCGCTGCACGGCCTGACCGGCAATTGGACGCTCGATCCCTACGACGTCACCATCTCGAACGATCCGACCTCGGGCGGCTCGTTCGATGGCGGCAGCCCGACCAACAGCTACACACCCTCGGCCACGTCGAACGTCAGCGTCTCGGATCTCGAAGGCAGCCTGGCTTCCACCAATGTCACGGTCACCACTGGCGCCTCGGGCAGCGACGCCGGCGACATTACGGTCGTCGACCCGGTGACCTGGTCAAGTGCCCACACGCTGACCCTCGTGGCGGCCAACAATATTGACATCGATGCGGCGATCACCGCGACCCATGGCGGGCTGAGCCTGAACGCCGCCAATGCCATCGGCGCCACCGATGCGGTCAATGTCGGCAGCTTCGTGCTGCAATCCGGCGCCTGGAGCCAGAACACGGCCGCGTTGCCGGCCTTCACGGCGAGCAATTTCACCATCGGCGGCGGCACATTCCTGCGCGTCGCGGGCGGCGACGGATCGAGCGGCAATCCCTACCAGATCGCCGACATCTATGGCTTTCAGGGCATCAACTCGTCGACCGCTTTGCTGTCCGCCGACTACGCGCTCGTAAACAATATCGACGCCTCGGTGACCTCCGGCTGGAACGCGGGCGCCGGCCTCGTACCGCTGGGCACCGACGGCGCCGGAAACATCAGCAATGCGGGCCATGGCTTCGGCGGCATCTTCGACGGGCCTCGGACATACGGTCTCGAACCTGACGGTCGACATCGGCTCGAACTTAGCCGGCCTGTTCGGTTATTCGCACGGCACGATCCGCAATGTCGGCGTCGTCGGCGGCTCGGTCAGTGGCGGCGGTGGCGTCGGCGGTCTGGCGGGCGGCAACGGCGGGCACAATCACGAATGCCTATGCCACCGATACCGTCAACGGCGTCGGCACCGTCGGGGCCTGGTTGGGTCCAATAGCGGCACGATCAGCGATGCCTATGCCAGCGGTGCGGTCACAAGCATCAGTGCCTCCGTCGGCGGGTTGGTGGGGATCAACAGCGGCGCGATCAGTGAGGCCTATGCCACGGGCGCGGTCTATGGCGGTACCTTCAATATCGGCGGGTTGGCGGGGGGCAATAGCGGCACGATCACCGACGCCTACGCCACGGGCGCAGTCAGCAATAATGGCGGCCCCGAAATAGGCGGACTGGTAGGCAGCAACTTCAACTTGGTCTCCAATGGCTATTGGGACACCGAGACCAGCGGAACGACGGTTGGGCTCGGTGCGGACTTCAACGCTAACGCTCAGACCGTAACCGGCCTCACCACGGCGGAGTTGACCGCCGCGCTGCCGGGTGGCCTCTCATCTTCGATCTGGGGCAACGTCAACAACCGGACCACACCTTATCTTCTCGCGCTGACCGGCAACCCGCAGACGGTCTATATCGGCGACGGCAGCGAAGGCATCTTCCATCTCCTCTTCACAATGGGGCAGTTGCAGGACATCAATGCGTCCAGCACGACGCTGCAGGGAAATTATGCGCTGGCGAATGCGCTGGACGCCGCGACCGATCCGACGACTCCGGCCGACTGGACGCCGCTGGGCACGGACGGCGCGGGGCTCGCCATCAATGGGGGCCATGGGTTCGCCGGCATTTTCGACGGCTTCGGCAACACGATCTCGAACCTGACGGTCGATACCGGCTCAAACGGCTATGCCGGCCTGTTCGGCTATCTGAGCGGCACGATCCGCAATGTCGGTGTGGTCGGCGGATCGGTCAGCGGCGGCAGCGCTGTCGGCGGGCTGGTGGGGGACAGCGAGAGCGGCACGATCACCGATGCCTTCGCCGCCGACACCGTCGACGGCGGCTCCGGCGTCGGTGGGCTGGTGGGGGTCAACAATGCCGGTACGGTCAGCCAAGCCTATGCCAGCGGTGCGGTCACAAGCAGCAGCGATACCGTCGGCGGGCTGGTGGGAAATAATTCGGGCGCGATCAGCGAGGCCTATGCCACCGGTGCGGTCACGGGCAGCTCCGACTACGTTGGCGGGCTGGTGGGGATCAATAACGGCTCGATCAGCGACGCCTTCGCCACGGGCGTGGTCACAGACACCGGCGCTGGCATCTATGTGGGCGGACTGGGTGGGTTAAATTTCGCCACCACGGTCTCCAACGCCTATTGGGACACCGAGACCACCGGAAAGGGGGTCGGCTTTGGATACGACTTCAACCACCTGGCGGTGCACGGCCTGACGACAGCCGGGTTGTCGGGCGCGCTGCCGGCCGGTCTTTCCGCTTCGATCTGGGGCAATGCCAGCAACCAGACGACGCCCTATCTGCTCAACCTGCCGGGTCCGGTCTATGTCGGCAGCGACGCCAGCGATCTGTTCTGGGTCATCCAGAACGTCAACGCGCTTCAGGCGATCAATACCGATCTCTCGCGCAACTATGTGCTCGCGAACGACATCGACGCCTCCGCGACGGCCGGCTGGGATGCGGGGCGCGGGCTTCGTGCCGCTGGGCACCGATGGAGCTGGCACGGTCCTGAATTTCGGCAACGGCTTCACCGGCATCTTCGACGGCCTCGGCTTCACGGTCTCGGAGCTGACGGTCAACAGGCTGGCCGGCCCCGTGGGCCTGTTCGGGTTTTCGATCGGCACCCTCCGCAATGTCGGCATCGTCGACGGCTCCTTCGCCGGCGTCCCTCGGTGTCGGTGCGCTGGCCGGGGCGAGCGGCGGACCTGTGACGAACGCTTATTCCACCGGCACGGTCACCGGCTTCAGCGTCGTCGGCGGCCTGATCGGCAATTCGGTCGGCGACGTCACGAATTCCTATTCGTCGAGCCTCGTGACCGGCGAGATCGTTCCGGGCAGCGGCTCGACCGGCACGCCGGGGCCGATCGGCGGACTGATCGGCGAGGCGGACGCCGGCACGATCTCCTATTCCCACGCCACCGGCAATGTCGTCGCCGTCGACGGCGAAAACGTCGGCGGGTTGATCGGCAAGACCCATGTCGGGGTCACCGTCGACAACACGTTTGCCACGGGCGATGTCTATGCGCCGCAAAGCGGCTCTGGCGGCGACGGGATCGGCGGTTTGATCGGGGGAAGCTTCGACGCAGTCTCCAATTCCTTTGCCACCGGCAATGTCACCGGCGCCCAATTCGTCGGCGGATTGATCGGAGCCGCCGCGGGCAACAGCAACCTGACGCAGTCCTATGCCACCGGCTCGGTGACCGGCACCATTGCGGTCGGCGGCCTGGTCGGTGAAAACGTTCATGGCAGCGAGACCGATGTCTATGCGACGGGCAATGTCGTCGGCCGCGACGAGATCGGCGGCCTGACCGGCCTGAACATCGACCAAATCACGAATGCGTACGCCACCGGCTTTGTCGGGCTGGCGTCCGGCGCCCCGGCGCCGTTCGGAATGGGCGCATTGGTCGGGGTGAACGACGGCCAGATCGCGAACGCCTATTGGAACACCCAGACCAGCGGGCAAACCCGCGCCGTCGGTCACGACGGCGGCTCCGGCACGACTGCGTTCGGCGGAACGACGGCGCAGCTCCAAAGCGAGATTCTGCCGGGCTTCGACAATGCGGTGTGGGGATCGGGCACCGGTCTTTATTCGTATTTCCTCTGGCAATATCCCGCCGCGGGCGGCGCGCCGCAGGCTGTCGCCGGCATCGCCTATCAGGATGGCGGCCTGACGCCCCTGGCGCAGACGTTGGACAATTCCGCCACCGTTTCGCTGCTGATCGACGGGACCAGCCATGGCTCGGTCGCGACCGGCGCCAATGGCTACTACTACTTCCTCGAAGCACCGGGCACGATCTCGTCTGGCGGCTCGGCCATCCTTGCTTATACCACGCAGAATCCCGCGACCGGCGCTGCCGATGCTGCGAGCCTGATCTCCGCAAGCGATACGGTCGGCGGCCTCGACATCTGGGGCGGCACGTTCATCGCGCCGACGGCAGCGACGACCTATTCGGCCGTGATCGCCAGTGCGTTGCAGACGCAGGACGCCGCGCTGATCGCGCAGGCCGTGGGTTCGACGAACCCGGCGGCGGCAAACCTCGTCGCCGGCCTGACGAATTACGGCTATATCGCGAACGGCGACTTCACCGTCGACACGCCGCTGACGCTGTCGGACGGGCTCTATCTGCGCGCCGCCGACAATCTGACGGTGGCCGATGCGATCGATGTCACCGGCACCACGGCGCTGACCCTGAACGCCGGCAACACGCTCGCCATCAACGCGCCGATCACGGTTTCGGGCGCGGGCAAGCTCGAACTCGACGCGACCGAGGTTCCGGTGGGCTGCGGCTGCTTCTCCGTGCTGCAGCTCTCGTTCGGCAACGGCGCCGATGTCGATTACGGCCCGGCCGACAATGGCGGCCGCCTCGTCGTCAATGGCGACGCCTATACGCTGCTTTACAACAGCACCGACGTTCAGAACGTCAACGCCTCCGACGCGGCGCTTCAGGGC